>NZ_QTLF01000014.1:0-131511 GCF_003434395.1 Bacteroides sp. AM23-12 | reverse complement strand
TATCAATATTTTAATATTATATTTATATATAAACAAATATCTTATAAAACAAACACTATTTTCAAGAAGCAATAAATAACCAATTAAAAAACAAAGATTATGGCATTATTTGTAAATCCCGGCAAAGATTGGGAAAAGAACATGAGTGAAGAAGACATCGCACAAATGGAATCACAAGGTTATGATGTAACAGAACTACGCGCCAAACGCGCGAAATCTACAGAGGAAGAAGAAAAAGAGCGCCTCCGCGAAAAAGAAGAGCGGGAAAACTTCAAGAATCCGACTAACCTGAACAAACTCGCCCCTTACCTGCAGACACCACGTGACATGAGCACTTCTTTTTTCAAAGCTACGGCAGGCAGCGCCCCTTGGCTATTCAAAGATCGTTGGAAAAGAAAATACACCGAGGCTCCCATTGTTTATGCCGCGGTAGTGCAAGCTAATACCGCCCTATGGATGCCCGGTAATAACGACTATTATCCTGCCGTATTTGTTTTTGCACTTGATCAAAAACACATTCACGACACCGAATGGCTAAAACAAATAGCAGAAGAAATAAATGTATTGCAAGATGCCGACCAGATCCCCGGTGATTGCCGCAAACTAATACAGACATTACGCGATGATACCAGCGAATTCTGTTTTCGTATCGGCAAAAGTGTATGTGGTGATGCCAACGCATGGTGTGCCACCTATAAATTCGACAAACAGACAGCACTGCCACGCAAGGCTTTACCATCCGATGGCATCGTCCCTTTTCTATTAAAGTCCGCCCCGGTAGAAAATCAATTTGTTGATTTCAAACTAATCCCGACTGAATTTTATATCGGCTAAAAATAGATAAGCAGAAATAGGCAAACCGAAAGTAAACAATATTTTTTTCATCATTTATAATTATATCTCACATAAGGAATATGCATGCATACATTATCCAACAACTAATAAGAATTATATTGTTTATCACTATCGGTTTGCCTATAGGACTAAAAAGTTTTGCCCAAGAAACAAAACGTTTCTATATGGAACTGGACACTCCCCGCAATGGAGCCAAAGCAGGACAAGAGCTTGAATTAAAATACATCAGCACAGCCGATTTCGATTCTGTATCTCCACCCGACTTCGGAACGCTTATAGAAACAGTTGAAGGAGCAACACCACACAAAGCCGGTCATACAGTAAAAAACGGCATATTGACAGATATCTACGAGCAGGGATTCAGCTACCGCATACGTTTCAAGAAGCCAGGAAACACCAAACTACCTCTGGCATCCATCAAGGCAAACGGAAAGGAATACGAAACACCTCTGACCAGTGTATGGGTACATCCGGTCGATACCAATATCGACAGTGTAAAATGCAGCATTCAGCTGGAGGATTCTTATCGCAAAGGAGTTTTCACTGCCATCGGGATCTGTCTCTTAATCGCCTGGTTATTGATCCGCTTATCGTTTCAGAAACAAAAAAAAATAAAGAGACAGGATAAATAAAACAGAGAATAACCCTATCTCATTAATCCATCATTATCTGCATCTGCTTATTTATTTTTTAAGTATTCTCTTTAAATGTTCGACATCTAAAAGTAAGTTCACTGTTTCAAAATTTCCTTTATAAAAAACGCCCCAGTTATTGAAAACACAAGGCAGGTCTTTCGCTTTTTGGAGTGTATCCACTTGAATTAAAGATACAGGAACGTTATTTGTATCACAATACTGTTTTACCATTTCAATCTTTTGATAAATATAAGGGCATTGCATATCATAATAAATAGTCAGATCTTCGCTTTCAATTTTCATTTTTTTCGCGTTTTGCGCAAATTTCGGCATTGTCCCGTCAAAAGAAAGTGCAAGCAGTTCATATCCATTATCAGTCGCATCAACAACTTCAAAACCGAATTTCTTCGCAAACGATTGGTCAGAAAGCCAGTTCTTCTGCTTCTTTGAGCCAAGCATACAAACACCGGATTTGCCTTTTTCTTTGGCGTCTGTCAGGCAATATTCCATCAAAGCTCTTCCATACCCATTCCCCTTAGGACTTCCTAAGACCCATAAGCAATACAGATAATAATAGTTATCACCAATGATGGGAACCCAAGCTGTCTCAAGAGGTGCATACTCAATAAAAACCGTAGCTTTTGCATTTAGCTTTCTAAAAACATGACCTTCATTTAGTCTGTCGGAAAGCCATTGCCGCTTCGCGTCAATACCTGCATGAGGCTTTTTACTGCGAATAATGCAGCATAGATGCTCATCACTGAGGTTTTCCTTTGTTAAGTTTACAAAATCTGTATTCATATACGCATTCGTTTTAAATTAGATATCATCAATCAACCGATCTTAACGGTGCACTCTGCCATTTTGGCTGAATATAATAGTTATAGTTTCATAAGAGATAGTGATTTAGTATTAAAATCCTCTTTAAATCTTTCTCTCTGCCAAAAAGAGATAAGATTCTTTTTTGCTCTTCTATAGTTGGTATCTTGATAATTAAATTCCCAATGAATATTTCCTTATATTCTTTTACACAAACAGACTGCCAAATATCGTTTTTCTTAATTTGAAGATCCCCCATGACCTCAATATCCATTAAAGGAAGTTTGAATCTGGCAAAATTAGAACGAAACAAATCATCCTCTTTTGTTTCCGGAGATATTTCCATATATGTTTTTAGCAAGTGTTGCAATTTGCATGAATTCATTTCGGTAGTCAAAATATCGATATCAGCAGTTTCTCCGACCTCTATACCTGATAAAATCATAGCAGATGCACCTATAACATAAAAATCAGGACTTATTTCCTGTAATTCAACAGTTATACTTGCAAGACTCTGAGTTATCTTATCTTTAATTTTCATATCTCCAATAATATATAACAAAAATACAAAATATATTTCAGAAAGGTAAAAGAGCAGGCTTTAATAATACCATTAATGAATGTAATGAGAGCAACTATCGACAAAATTCCTCTTTTTCTATGTAGCTCTAACCTCCTGCAAATTTCATCAATCGCCTTATTATAACAACTACAAGGTTCAGTACTACGATATTCCAATGTCAGGGTTTGATAAAAAATATTAAGAGATTGGTCGCTTCCTATCCTTGGTTGCATAATCTTTACGCATTTTAATTCTAAATATTGCCTCCATATTAGCAAATCCTTATTTTTCCCTAGCAAACTTTTGACACCTCAACAGCATAAACAGTATTTATGGGATAATTTTAGAAAAGCTGAAACGAGTAAGCAAAGAATTATTCTATTTCCTTAATTCGTTCAATCTGTCTATCCAGAAAATAATCAGTATATAGGCTGTAGTCTTCCATTTCATAAAACGCTATCAGTCCTTTTCTGTAATTCAGTATATCCGAATCTTTGACAGGATATACGGGAATGATGCCAACATTCATCAAAGAAATACTTTCTATCATTCTTGCAGTCCGTTTGTTCCCGTTTGAAAATCTCATCAAACGACAACTGAAAGGCCATGACATACATCAAACATCATCCCGGCCGGATTGCACTCATTTTGCTAAATACAGGAAGCGATCTATAGCTTATTGTCGAAGATATGTTACAAGAGAATGTATATATCCTGTGATCTGGTGAAGCGGAAGCTCAGGAACCGGGTTATAGTAGACAGATTGGAACTAAAGCTATGTACACACTGCGAGAAAACTCTTCCGTTACACCGGTTTTACGCTGGCAGGATATATATGGTCAATTTTAAACATTATAGTAATGCCATGAGGAATAGATATGGATACAATAAGAGCAATTGAAGGAGAGTTATCGATACAAAACTTCAAGAAGATATTAAACATATATAAATAAGACAGGATTATTTTTTTTACGTCATTTTTTTATCTATATTAAAGGTCAGAGAATAAACCAACAATTTTAAATACTTTAAAGAGATCCAAGCAAATAACAAAAACATATTTTACACAACGCCTTAAAGTCTGAAAAATAGTAACATTATTTAAAATCCAGTAGTTATGAAAACAATTAATTATTTTTCCGGCTCATTGCTTGCATTATTATTTTATGCACTATTTGCTGCATGTAATAATGATTTGCAAACTATTGCTGTCACTGAAATAAAAGGAATAGAACAAACTCTCTTAAACGAAAGCAATGCTTTAATAAGTTCAGATGTAGCAACAGATAGTACTATGCTTGGTAAAGACAACACAATATCCAACTCAACGTCTGCTACTAATGCATTCTTCACTAAACAAGAATATGAAGAGGGGATGGATTGGTGGAAAGATAGAGAAGGTGCGCTACCTGCTCTATATGAATATCAGGTATCCTGTCGTGATTTTCCTTCTGGACATGGTCCTGATACTTGCATATATTATATGACCATTATTTGGACTTGTTATCCTCCTATTACAGAAGCTAATTGGATGGATTATCAATATATGCAAGTACAACATAGGCTAATAAGTGGTACTACTGCATTTCCTTGGCGTTATTTAGGTGAAGGGGGCCCGGGGAATTATAATTATGGAATAGTGAAAGTCAATGGATTTCAAGATCCTATGGATTTAAATGCTACACATTTGCCTACTAGAGTTCAGCTTAGATATAGATTGTTGCATAAAGATTTCCCAGGGAAAGCAGATAAAAGTATTAATGATAAAGAAAAATGGTACAATAAAAACCTTGCAACTGGATGGTATTATAAAGATTACAATCAGCCAACTTATAATAACCCTTATGGTTATAATTCACAGGATTTCAACAATATGGAATCACTAAAATTCATAATTAATGATCCTAAGTGTGGCTCATCTTTTTCTGTAAGAGTGCTTGTTGATGGATATTTAGTTTTTCCCCAATTAGTAGGCGGAAGATATGAAGTTACTGTTCCAAAATTTAGGAAGACTGGAGAATATCTCATAACAGCTGAATACGCAGGCAATGTTTCGGAAGAATTTAAAACTGCAGTGCGACACGGTATCTATCAAGAATATACAAGCAAAGAAATTTATATCATGTTTAGTTGCAATGAGTTTAGCTATGATTAACAACCTTACATATCACAATAATGAAACGAATACTTTTAATTCTATTTTGCAGTCTACATAGCATTTTGTTTCTCCGTTCACAAAACGCTAGCAGCGACATCATCTTCAAACAGTTCTTCGATAATGCCATTGCTTTTGCTGACACATACCCACGTGAGAAGGTATACTTGCATTTTGATAATAGTAGTTATTATGTAGGAGATACTATATGGTTTAAAGCCTACACGGTATATGCTGAGAACAATATGCCAAGCACCATCAGCAAACCCCTTTATGTAGAAATGCTCGACCAGACAGGGCATATTACCCAACGCCAAATCATTGAATTGAATAGCGGTGAAGGACATGGACAGATAATCCTGAATGAAAGTACCATGTCCGGCTATTATGAAATCAGAGCTTACACCCGTTGGATGCTCGCATTCAGCGAACCTTCTTACTTCTCACGTACATTCCCGATCTATCAGTCTGCACAAGGAGAAAGACCAGAACGGAGGATTTCGACCTATAATCTGAATCCTTCCATGAAACAGCGACCGAAAAATGTGACAGATAAACTTGCTATCCAATTCTTTCCCGAAGGAGGAACACTCGTGAAAGGCATCTCTTCTCGTGTGGCATTTAAAGCTGAAAGTAGAGAAGATGGTAATGTTATCCTTGAAGGTGCCATTTATACGAAAGACGGGGAAAAGCTGACAGAAATAAAAACCCTACATGACGGAATGGGAATATTCACTTATACACCCGAAGAAAAACCAGCAGTAGCTAAAGTAACTTATAAAGAAAAAGAATATAAATTCAATCTACCGGACGCCCTTTCCGCCGGATATGTATTGAACGTGAATAATTCAAGCGGAGCTATTGTAGGTAACGTATTGAGCAATGAGAATACCCCGGATGCAGACATTGTAGCATTCATAAGTCATGAAGGTCGCCCCTATTCGTATTGGATACTACGAATGAGATCAGGTGGAAATCAAACTTTCTTACTTAAAACGCGCGATCTTCCCGGAGGCATATACCAAGTCAGTCTACTAGACAAAACCGGGAATATGCTGTGCGAACGATTTACATTTGTGCAACCCAATAAATTGAATTCAATACAATTAAATGGAATTAAAGATATTTACCGGCCTTTCGAACCAATTCGCTGCGAAATACAAGTAACAGATCAAAAAGGAAATCCTTTACAAGGTTCTTTATCCATATCAGTAAGAGATGCTATACGTTCGGATTATGCAGAATATGATAATAATATATTTACAGATATGTTATTAACATCCGGTTTAAAAGGATATATTGATAAACCGGGGTATTATTTTGCAGATATTACGCTTCGCAAATTACAAGAACTTGATGTTTTGCTCATGGTTCACGGTTGGCGTCAATATGACTTATCACAACTTACTTCCGGTAAAAATGAAAAGCTACTTCAACAGTCAGCTGAAAAAGAGTTGTTACTACAAGGGCAGATTCGTTCTTCTCTTTTAAAAAAAGAAATGAAAGATATGGAGGTAAGCGTCATGGCTAAAGTGGACAATACATTTGTAGCAGGAAATACGTTTACAGATGAAAACGGCAAATTTCAACTTCCGGTTACTAGTTTTGAAGGAGAAGTAGAAGCGGTATTCCAGATACGCCGTAGGGGATCCAAACATAAGAAAGATGCTTCTGTTATGCTCGACCGTAACTTCGCCCCTACCCCACGTGCCTTCAGCTATGAAGAAGAACATCCACAGTGGATGGACAAAAACTCATGGATCACCCTTTCCAACCGTATAGACTCGCTATATGTAGATTCTATTAGCAAAACTAACAACACCTATTTATTGAGCGAAGTGGAAATAGCAAAAAAAAGAAAAAATAAGAACATCACTACTCAAGTATTCGAGAAAAGCGTAGACGCATACTATGATGTAACGCGATTGGTTGATGAATTACGCGATCAGGGAATAGTAATTAATACTATACCCGACTTGCTTAGTAAAGTGAATCCTAACTTTTCATACGATGTGCAAGACGGAAGCTCACGATATAAAGAGAAAACAATCTGTCTCATTGTTGGCAAACAAGTACTTGATACTTTAACTGCTTGGACATTGTGGAATGAGATAGATGGTATAAAACAGATTATGATATGCGAAGGAAGCAATTCGTATACTAATGAAGTGCTTAATTCAATACACGGTTCAAATATGACAAAAGGACAAAATGTAAAAGACATGATGACAGCAATGAATCCCCCACGTACCTTTGATGACAGTTTCTATCTTTATGGAGATGCTGCAAAGAAAAAAATATCGTTAGACGATACTGAAAAGGCCAAATCAGAACCCCTTTTTAGAAAGAAATCATCAGGAATCAACAATAATGTAAACGTCAATATCGATTTTTCAAGATTCGGACAATATGCTTTATTCTACATAACTCCGCATTTTGACTCCAATTATAGCAGATTAACGCAAAAGTCAATGAAGGCTGCCCATGGAACACGTCGTACAATAATCCAAGGATATTCTCGCCCATTAGCTTTCTATTCTCCTGTCTACAAAGACAAAATACCGACTGCAAATGTCAACCATCGTCGCCGTACACTTTATTGGAATCCTACTATACAAACTGACAAAAATGGTAAAATTAGCATAGAATGTCAGAACGGTATGTATGCCAATCCGGTCATTATCCACGCAGAAATGCTGAAAGGTGGAATCCCATGCAGTATTACGATTATTGGAGAGAAGAAAAAAAAATAAACCAGTAAATATCTCCAATGTCCCTTTTAGGATTTCAATTTAGATGAAATACCGCCATTTCCGACAAATTCCGCTAATGATGTCAAGGGTCGGTCAAGGATAAAAACAATAGTGAGACAATTGGAATACATGAAACAGATATTTAATGAAGAACAAATAAATAAAGCTGCATTCATCATCGAAAGCCCTTTATCAAAGCTTTCTGAGCTTTATCATAGCGAAGTTAAGAATCTTGCTATTTTAATGTCTTGAACTACAAGAAAGGATTAATATCTTTTTGCGAAACTGGAGAATATTCTCTTTACACTGATTACTTCTTGAATAAACAAATCGAAAGAATAAAAGAAATAGAAGAATAAAAAACAGCCTTCCTCTCAAAACACCATCCTTATATCATGGTATTAACCAAAAGCTGGGAACAAAGTGGGAACATTTTGGATTAAGAGAAAAGAAAAACCCTCTCAGAGATCATCTGAAAGGGTTTTATGAGGTTCCTGGCGCACTACTTTCAGTACTAACAACCAAGAATTTAGCTCTATAACGAGCTACAAAAATCACCGGACCCAAAATTAATTTCTATTCGGAGACAAACATTTTAGTTCGAACCAAACTTGTTTTTTTATTGTTTTTTGTTAGGGAATTTCCCCCCTTTAATTATCGTCATCCTGTTTTACCTGCGGAATTATCAAGTAACTCCAATCTAGTTTTCAGCGATGCATTTTCCAAGAGCAACTCCCTATTCTCACGCTCCAGTTCTTTATTCCTATCACGCAAAAAGAAGACTAAATTATCATTATTATGCGTATTAGACATATAATCCGTGATTTCAGGAAGTTCTTCCACATACATAGTACCTTTACCGGTCATCAACCAGTCTGCACTGAGACGTGGATAAGCACATAGAATACGTTCTATACTATCAGAGTTCATAGCTCCCCTAGATTTTAATGCTTTTCCTATTAAGCCGTTTGACAGTCGTGCTCCAATGGTTATTTTGTTCGCATTCAAATCTTCAGCTTTCATAAACGCTTCTAGCCTATCTATAAAACTTTCTCTATTCATAGAAAATATTCTCTATTTAATTTGCCAATATAGAAATTACGCTATATATTTGCAACATCGTTTCAAAATCAATGCAACAAATGTACAACAAAACTAGAACATGTGCAATAGCGAAAAAACGCTATTCCTTTAAAAAAGGATATCTTCAAGTCTCATTAGAGGAAAAAGACAAGCTCAAAAATGACTTGAAAGTAGTACTGAATAACCCTTCAAGGTCATACTTCTCAAAAAAGCTAAATTCAGGGATTATAGATATTTCTGTTACCCTATTTACAGCAATTACGAATGTATTCCAAAAATACGGCATAACAGATTGCTGGACAATTGAAGAAATGTAACTATGAATCGAAACATCACACTAGCAAAACGAGAAAATGAAATAGCTGAATGCGTTGCCTGGGGAGGATCTTATAAAGAAACGGCCTCATTGCTTCAGATCAGTGTTCGGACTGTCGATAATACACTCCGCAGAATCAAAGAGAAATTGGGATTGAACAAGATCAATGAGATTTCGGCCTGGTGGTTCTGTACACATCATGATATCAGCTTTGACCTATCTCCTTTCGCTAGGAAGATTGTCGCATCAACACTACTCATCGTATTCCTAGGAGGTGAAATTGCAATATTTACTGACTCAACATGTACAGTCCGTCGCCCTCGCAGGAATCGTACAGAATACCGTACCAGAAGACAGGAAACTTCTATTAATCAACCATATATCATTTAACTAAATACGCATAAGGAATGCGGCCGGTGCAAGTCCGGGATTTTATTTATACATTATATTCTACTCAAGAGAATAGAAGTTTAATCATTCCAATTATTAATCATTAAAACACCGTGTTAAGGAGACACGTAGGGTATCCAGTCCCTGGTTAAGGTTTGTTACACAAAGATTGCCGGGTGAAATTCCCGGCATACGGGTAGTGGTGTAAGGTAGCACAACGGAGTTTTTCAGCATTCCTCCGATGATACGGGGATCGATCCCCGAATACCCACGATTTCTAGTATTAATTTTAAGAATAAACATTATGGAAAATTTAGAAGAAGAAACAAAAAAAATTACTTCAGCAATGGTTCAAATTTCAGAGATTATCACAACAAGCGGAATGAGCGGAATTTGTATTTTACATAAGGGTAAAGGAAATGTTATGGCTTCTCCATTACTAATACAAGGAACTACTTTTGATATCATACCGGCAGTTGTATCAGCCATGAAAAACAACCCAATAGCTCGCGAAATATTACTTACAGCCTGCGAGTGTTACAAATGCCAAGAAAACGAACAAGCAGTGCCAAGAGATATGCCGGCTTATTTGAAGGGAATTATAGAAGATTTGTTTAGGAAAGGATAGAGCAAGCTATGAAAGTTGTACACTCTCCCAGCCCATCCACCAATCCGAAGAAAAGAGAGAAAATTAATCTTTTCGAGAATGATGATCCGGAAGAAGTTGCAGCTCTATGTCAGCAATCTGCTCAGCAGGAATCAAACAAAATATTGTTAAGAATAGACGCCCGGACGCAAGTTCTCGTAGATCCTAAAGATGCGACCCTAGAACATGCAGAAAAACTACGGCAGCGGTATAAATTAGATTATCACCGCAAAGCCGTAGGAGGGCGTAAAAAAGGATAATACTATGTACGTAGACAATGACCATCGTGGTTACCTCACGATTAACGATATTCATCCTGAAGACGCAAAGCGCCTTCAGAAAATTATTCAGCAAGCGGACAAGCAACTTTTATCCCATCCTATTGAAGTCCTTGAGAAACAGCTTCACTCGCAACTCATAGAACTTGTTTCTCCTATACAAAATAATAAACCATAACTATGAATTTTACTGATGATGACATAAAGCGCATCAAAGATGCCTCTGCTAACCATTTGGTAGACGTAGTACAAGACTTTCAGAATCTTCGCAAGTCCGGTACTAGTTACGTTTGTGACTGTCCCGTCTGCAAGGCTTCGAAGAAGTTTAGTATCAATCCTGCTAAAGATATTTATAGCTGTTTTTCCTGCCATCAAATAGCTGGAGTAGGTGCGCTTGACTATTTAATGAGAGTCGAGAAGAAAGAATATCCGGACGCTCTCGAATACCTGGCACATAAATTTAATGTCATCCTTGATCAACGTCCGGAACAGAAAAAAAAGCCGGTCACAAAAATGAAGCAAGGGAGCAAAAAAGCCAAAGGCAATGATGTCAACAGTTTTTGTGCTAGAATGCTCTCAGCTTCCGGATTAACATTCGAAGATGTCACAGCAAGGATTTACAAAACCGATGAAACTAAGTCTATTTTTGAAATACGTACATTCCGTCCTGGAACAATTAACGATTCAGGAGCTATCGATTCCAAAGGAGATGATGTTATCATCGAATATTATGATTTGGAGGGCATGCCTGTTACCTATATCCGAAAAGATCATCGGAAAAGAGACACTGGCGAACGAAAAGAATATTTTCGTGTCAGATGGCAATTCCCGGATGCTCACCTTGACAAGGAAGGGAAGCCTTTTAAATACAAATCCCCTCCAGGCTCAGGCACTCCGATCTATATTCCGGAAAGAATTCGGAGTATGTATAAGGAAAAGAAAGAAATACCAAGACTCTATATTCAAGAAGGGGAAAAAAAAGCAGAAAAAGCATGCAAACACGGTATTCCTTCTATCGCAGTAAGTGGCATTCAGAACTTAGGAAGCAAAGAGAACAACTCTCTCCCGGAAGATATCGTCAAGATCATCACGACTTGCAATGTCAAAGAAGTAGCATTTATCTTTGATTCAGACTGGGATGATATCAGTACCAACATTCGGCTGAATGACCGCGTGGAAAAACGTCCATATTGTTTTTTCTACGCAGCCAAAAATTTCAAAGAATATATGCGTACCCTCAAAAATCGTAATATATATGTAGAAATCTATGTTGGTCATATACAAAAAAACAGTGCTGGCGACAAAGGATTAGATGATTTGCTAGCAAACACTTTAAAAGATCATGAAGATGAACTAGCTCAAGACATCGAATTTGCCTGTAATGATAAAAAAGGTTTTGGGAAGTACGTCGAAATGTTTAAAGTAACAACTTGGACTGATCACAAACTACAGGAGTTATGGTGTCTACATTCATATGAAGCTTTTGCCGAACGCCATAAAGATATCCTCAAAAATCTTCCGGAATTTGTCTTCGGGAGATATCGTTGGAAGTTTGATGAAACAGGGAAAGTTATTTTAGCACAACCTTTTGATGATGACGAGAAATTTTGGGAAGAGGTAGAAAAAGAAGGTCGCTCTGGAGTGAGAATTGAATATCAGTTTTGCTATGTCAATTCCCACAACTTTTTACAAAACCGAGGATTTGGACGTTTACGCCGTTTAGACAAAACTTATCAATTTATTCATTTAGATCCGCCCGTTGTTAAGCCAATCGATGCTTCAGATGCCCGTGATTATTTATTTCAATTCGCTAAACAATATTGTAAAAAGGAGGTACACGAAATGCTAATTAAAGGAGTATCCCAATATGTGGGACCAGACAAACTATCACTGTTGAATTTCATTGAACCGAACTTCATCAAACCAAATCGAGAAAGCCAATATTTCTATTTTAATACAAAATGTTGGTATGTAACCAAAGACAATGTACAGGAAATAGGCTACGAAGTCATTGATCATCACATTTGGGAAGAGCAGCAAAAAATAATTCCTGCTAAATATTTAGGTTCCCCACTCATCCACTTTAAGATTGATCAAGATAATCAATATTCCTATACCCTCTCTGAAGAGGGTAAAAAATCACATTATCTCCAATTTCTGATCAACACAAGTAATTTCACTTGGCGTAAATCAAAGGAAGATTTTTCACCTGAAGAAGAAAATGAGAATCATATTCATTTGCTCAGTAAATTATGCGCGATTGGATATATGGCAATGGAAGCAAAAGATAGCAATGTGGCTAAAGCAATCATTGGTATGGACGGGAAACAATCTGAAGTCGGAGACTCTAACGGAAGATCCGGTAAATCCTTAATCGGAGAGTTATTACGCTGTGTTGTTCCCACTGCTTATATACCTGGCAAAAGAAGCGATATCTTCAATGATCAGTTTATTTGGAATGATGTACTTGAAAACACAAAGTTTGTATTTATTGATGATGTCCTTCAGAATTTCAACTTTGAATTCTTGTTTCCTAATATAACAGGTGACTGGAGCGTCAACTACAAAGGCGGGAGGCGAATCACACTCCCATTCGAGCGTTCACCCAAAATATATATAGCAACTAATCACGCTATTCGAGGAAGAGGATCAAGTTTCACAGATAGGCAGTGGCTACTTGCCTTCTCTGACTACTATAATGACTCACATAAGCCTGTAGATGACTTTGGGATACGTTTTTTTTCAGAATGGGATTTTGATCAATGGAATCTTACATGGAATCTTCTAGCTAACTGCATACAACTTTATCTCCAGTATGGAGTGGTTCAAGCTCCCGGCGAACGTTTGGAACAACGCATACTCAGACAAGAAATCGGTGAAACTCTTATTTCATGGGCAGATGAATATTTTTCTTCCGAGGAACATTTAAATCACCGCCTTGTCAAAAAAGACTTATATGACGCCTTTTGCATCTATGATCCTATGCAGCGGAAATACATATCTCCTACCGCATTCAAAAAGAAATTTATTATGTATTGTGACTGGAAAGGATACCTCTTTAATCCACACAAATATGATAGTAAAACTGGGAAACCTTTTAAGACAGATAAAGATGGATGTCCAGTTCTTGACGACAAAGCTGGAGGAGTGGAATATTTCACAGTTGGGACTGGAACCTGCACAGGTGACAGTTATTCTGTTGATACCAACTTTGAGGATGAACAGAAACAAATAGACTTTTAAAAGATAGCGATGAATATGGGAAAAATATTACTAAATGAGGTATTATCTCATGCTGATAAGTTAAAAGAGGAAATCAAGAAACGTTTAAAATGTGAGATTGTCAATTTTGAGATTGTAGAATATGAGTCCGGAAAAATAGGTGTGCATTGGTATGCTACATACAAAAGCGACGCATCATACGTGGATATTCCATATAAATGGATAGTGGCAGGTATTCATTGGGATGAAGGACTCATTAGTATGTATGCAGACCCAACTGACTTTTTAGTATTTAACAAATAAAAATGAGCCTTGGGCGGGCTTTGTAAAACCCATATATACAATGAAATCATTAGATGAAAAAGCAGCTGAATATTCAGCAAGATTATCCAATCAAACAGGTAACTATACTAAAGGAGAGATTGAAACTGCTTATGTTATAGGTGCTACAGAAAACGCAGAATTGATAAGTGGAGAGTCTGGAACATTCGGGCAAGCGATTGCAACTATGCAAAGAGGAAATCTTGTTACCCGTAAAGGATGGAACGGAAAAGGTATGTTTATTTTCATGCGACCGGCCGATGAATTACATATTTCTTTCGTTGCTCAAGAAATAAAGTCGCTTCCTCAGAGAGTGAAGGATTATTATTATCAGGATTGTGTCGATGAAAGTGGTAATCCAATTGATTTAAAGAAAGATGATGTTGTTAAGTTCACAGCATATATCTGCATGAAAGCTGCCGATGGCACTATCATAAACGGATGGTTAGCGTCTCAAAGTGATATGTTGGCAAATGACTGGATGATATTTGAGTTTTAACACACTGCCATATGGTGGTTGAACGTCCGCCGTATGGCTCAATACAAGAATAGATATGAATCTAAATCAAATATATAATGCAGAATGTCTTACTTGGTTGCAATCACTTCCAGATAAGAGTATTAATTGCTGTGTTACTTCTCCACCATATTACGGGCTACGTGACTATGGCAATGAAGCTCAAATAGGACTTGAAAAAACTCCAGAAGAATATATTGAGAAATTAGTGAATGTATTCCATGAAGTTTATCGGGTTTTAAAAAACGATGGTACATTGTGGGTGAATATCGGAGACAGCTATGCTGGTTCCATGAAAGGTGCAGCGCGTTTCCCAGATAATGCAATGAATTATAAGCAAGGAACAAATAGAGGGACACTTGGCAAAGCTACATTGGTAAAACAGTGTACGGGATGCAAAAATAAAGATTTAATAGGCATTCCGTGGATGCTTGCTTTTGCTCTTCGTGCCGATGGTTGGTATTTGCGGCAGGATATCATTTGGAGTAAACCTAATCCGATGCCGGAAAGTGTTACGGATAGATGTACGAAGTCGCATGAATACATCTTTCTCTTATCAAAGAGTAAAAAATACTATTTTGATAGTAAATCTATTCAGCAGACAGCTTCTCAAAGCGTAAAAAGTAGGCTTGGCAAAGTTGAGAATGTAGGATATAAGGCTTTTGCGACTGCTAACAGTTTGGAGGAATCCAATCCGATGTTCCGGAAGAGTACGACACGTGAATATCAGTATGCAGACAAAGCTAATAAACGTTCAGTTTGGCACATTCCAACATCCTCTTATAAAGATGCACACTTTGCAGTATTTCCAGAGAATTTGATAGTTGATTGCATTAAAGCGGGCTGCCCTGAAGATGGTATCGTAATTGACCCGTTCATGGGTTCTGGTACTACGGCCGTAGTTGCCAGGAAGCTCAACCGCTATTATGTAGGAGCTGAGCTTAATCCTAACTATATAGGCATAGCAAAAAAGAGACTAAGTAAAGAATTGGGATTTTTTAAATAATACAAATCAATATAAATATGAAGATAATAGCAAAACAAGGTTCAGCACTTGAGAAGCTGCTGAAACAAATGAATGAACGGCTTCTGCGTGAACAAAACGAAGCTAAAGATATGATTCAAGAATATTGTGGTTCAAGACCGGATAGCCTCGGATATGGATGGGTATTTGGAATAACCGCTGAGTGGCTTTATACTCTTATTGGATTTGATGATAAAGAGTTTGTTCCTGAAAAACTGATTCCGAATAATGATGATAAGAAGCATCCGTGTTGGAAAATCAATAAACGAAAGAAGGAAGGTCGTGAATTTATTGATAAATGGTGTAGAAAGTTTCGAGGCATAGATGGTAGACCTCTTAATAAATTTGGGATTCCGGTAATGCATGAAGAAACAGGGCGCTATTTCCATTGGCTCCCGCTTGAAAAAGATGGTATCTATTACGTTTCAGTAGGTTCTTCCCTTCTTGAATGTATGCCATCGGCAAAAAGTGAGCAGTTTGAGATAGAGGTTTAACGAATAACAATAAAAACATGAATAGAATAAGATGGTTCGTCATCGGACTCCACCTATATGTATTTCCGCCAGAACCGGAAGTAGGAGACATCGAGGCTTTACACAACTGGATCCCACAAAAAAAAGGAATCATTGAGACGCTAAAATTCAGGTTTCACACCGGTATTTGGAGCTATACAGCAGGGAATATAAATTATCAATATTAATTGCACTATCACTATTCTGCACTTAAGCATGGGAACCTATCAAGAAATATTAGACGAAGTTCTTCCTCTATACCGGCAGGATCCGGAACGCTTCATGCGTTTCTATCACGCCGTCAATAACATTCTTGCTACAATACCTGAAGGCAAGAGTATTCTTATAGCTGACCATTGTAAGCCTGCATCACGTGATCTATTCATTAAAATAGCCTGTATGTATATTATTGAAGAAACAACAAGGAAAGATGTCTTGGATGACTTTTTAGAGTTTTCTGACGATTATAGCAGCATTCGGCATGTGCCTAAATTAGTGCCGGCACATGTCCGGCCACACTTCTACTCGAATCGAAGATGAGTAGATTATCCCAATTTATTACTCTGTAAAGATACTAATTTTCACTGATATACGCAACATTATGACAATAAAAAAAGAGAATAAAATAATGGTAGTAATAGCCCAATCGAGCGATGACCGGGAACTATTCATTTCCCGCCTGGCCGTTCGGCTGGGTTTTGCCAAAGTCCCTTCGGACGCTAAAAAAATCATCCGCAAGGATATCTATTCCTTTGACCTGCCTACTGCCTACTTCATTCTCTGCAGTAACTACAACTTTCGCGGCTCTGTCATCACGACACAGCGGCTCTACGAGCTTGCCGCAAGGGGTATCTGTGTAGTCGTTGGCGTCAAGTCAGTACCGCGTGAGTACGAATTGATATCGCAAGTGTTTTATCCTGATGATTTGCGCTAACATAAGTCGAATCATTTATTGCCCGGTGATGCTTCTGTATTACCGGGCTTTCTTTTTCCGTTCCCCTCGCCTCCCCTTCATTCATCAAGAACGTTTTGAACAAATGTGCAGGGGGAGAGGCGCCAAGTGCAGACAGGGGGACATATATATTTTTTTTATTTTTCTTTCTTTCTTAAAAATACCCTACCTAAAAATAAGGGAAAATTTTGTGCTTTCGTGCAGACACCCTTTTTTCGGCATTTATTACATTATAAATCAGATATTTAAACACCGCACGATTTTCGTACAAAAACGTACGACTCGTACAAAAACGCACAAAAATGCATTTTGTACGGAGTACGAAGATTTTGTGCTAAAAAGTACACTATTTCGTACGCCCTTAACTATCTGATAAACAACACATAAATAGAAAGCATAGCTCATTTAGCACGATTGCACAAAAAAATAGTACGGTATCAGCAAGGGTTATATGTACAATACCTCGTTTTTTTATTGATAAAGGCAAGGATTACTCAGTTATATTTTGTACATTAGCTCCACACCTAAACCACTATGCTTTATATGATTACTACTAAGATTGAAGTTCCACAGCATCTTAAGGAGTATCTGATCGGAAAGTTCTGCAATTTGCAGGACTCTCCGATTCGCTTCCCGGATAAAACGGATATCTACCATTTTATCTACGATCTGTTAGAACGTCGTCCAGCCAACATCTTTAAGGATCATGGTAATCTCACCATCATCCTTCCTGAACGTACTACCGGGAAGGATCCTAAAACTTACAATTACCTGGGAATACGTTCACAGATAATTCTCATTCGCAAGATCGACCGCATGCTATGGGCAGAGGTGCATGATTACTTGGATGAACAAAAGCACACTTACGGAATCACCTATATCGACGGGATACACAACTTCATGACCTGCTATGGGATTGATTCTATCAGCGAAGATGCATTCAAGAAGAATTATTATCGATGGAGGGCTAATCTTCGACGAAAAGAGAAAAAAAGAGGCTATCACCGCACAAAAACATGACCGAGCAAGTGTAGTTAATTGTCCCTTTTTTGATCAAAAAATGTTCTAAAAATGCGTACTAATTGAAAATCAATAAGTTATGAATAATATCAATAATATGGGAGGCATATTATTTGCCGAAATCCTGAATACAGACGAAATAGCCCTGTTTGCAGTACATCAGAACCAGGCATGCATCAGAAGCAAGGAAGGACACGACTGGTATCCGCTTCCAACGCGAGGAGTCATTGAAGCTCCAACTGTCGCTTCCGATGATACTAAAGACGCAGGAATCACATATAAGCATTCAGCGACCATCCAGTTTCCCCGATCCGCATTAGAGGGGAATACAGCAAACGAGCTGCGCAATAAAGTTCAGACAGGCTGTGTTCTACGCTGTCAGGACACACAGGGACACAAGTATATCTATGGCACGAATGAATACCCACTCCTCGGAACCTTAAACCTGATTATAGGGAAAAAGGTAACCGACTTCACCGGATATGAGCTGAAACTTTCCGGGACTTCATTACATTCGATGCTTTCCTATATCGAAATTTAACCGTCCTTCTGCACCCTCACTAATAGGCGTATCATTGCACCAAAATCAGTGCAATGAGCCAAAAACGTATCATTCTTTCCGATTCATCACTTAATCGTTACGGTTACCGGGTCCTTACTTCCGGGATGCTCCTCGAAGCATTCAAGAAGAACCCGGTGATGCTGTATATGCATTTTCGTGATGAAGGATCTCCCATTTGGGGAGAAACTAAAGCTATCGGGCATTGGGAAGATATACAGCTTGAAGGCGATGTACTTTCTGCCATTCCTGTTTTCGACAAAGTTGATCAACTATCTAAAGACATTGCCGCAAAATACGAAGCAGGGACTTACAACGCCGCAAGTGTCGGTATCCGCATCATTGCTACATCAGCCAACAAAGACCTTCTGGTACCTGGTCAGACTCGTGAAACAGTCACAGAGTCAGAGCTGATGGAAGCATCCATCGTGGACATACCGGCAAATTCCAATGCCGTTCGCCTCTATGATCGTTCCACATCCGTTCTTCTGGCAGCGGGTATGGACACGAATTCCGTGCCAGCATTATCAACAACTTCATTCAAAAACAAAATGACTCTAAAAGAATCATGGTCAGCTTTTTTATCTTTTCTGAATATCAGTCAAGATAAGGCAGTAACGACCGAATTATCAGCAGAGAACCTCGACTCCCTGCATAATGAATTCACCCGTCTGAAATCGGATAACAGTTCTCTCGTACAAGCTAAACAGGAGATCGATCAGAAATTATCTGATGCGACTACTGAAATAGCGACTCTCAAGACAACAGTAAGTGAAAAAGATCAAGAGATCGCTAATCTGAAAACCGAGGCAAGCGGCAAGGATTCAGAGATCACTCAACTCAAAGAACAAGTAGCCAATCTAAAGAAAGCTCCGGCACCGGGTGAACCAGTTCCTGCCCCAAAGGGTGAACCTGCCGCAAACGGAGGAAAAGAGGAACTGGCTGCCTACTGCGAGGAAAATGCCGGCAATTATCAGGG
Organism: Bacteroides sp. AM23-12; assembly: GCF_003434395.1. Lineage (NCBI taxonomy): Bacteria > Pseudomonadati > Bacteroidota > Bacteroidia > Bacteroidales > Bacteroidaceae > Bacteroides > Bacteroides sp. AM23-12. The sequence goes on along the minus strand of NZ_QTLF01000014.1, from coordinate 111,913 downwards.
AATCACAGAACGCCTGAAGGCTGACGGACTCCTTTAATTTACTAACCTACCTTAACTATTTAAAGAATATGTCTCAAAAATTAATTGACGTATCGAAACTGAACCAAACCTTAATCACATATGATAAGGCGCTTCGCGCTCTTCCATTTGCTACCCTGCAGGAAGTTGCCGCAAAATTGGGATTGAACGTGATGGATCTGCAAGGCAAACATGCCTTGATCAATGAACGCCGGCGTGCCGGTGGAACTCAGTCTTACAAGATTGGGAAAAATTTCCGCCTGGTTGATAAGCTGCTCGGCTATGAACCTTCCGTTATCGAACCGAAGGATGTTGTATGTATCACAAAGGAAAACTCTCAAAAATACGATGACGGTGAACTGTTGATCGTAGGAGGTCAGCCAGTCAGCAACATCAACAAGAAACATCCTCTTGAAACACGTGTTGCCTTCACATTGGTAAAATCTCATGTTGAAGATGTAGTATATACATTGTTTCATGCAGAACGTGATGAAGACTCAACTTCACCGTCAGGTGCATTTGATGGTCTGTTCACCAAAGCCGACATGCTGATTACAACAGGTGATGTCAATGCTGCTCGCGGCAACTTTGCCCCATCAGGTCTTTTTACTTTGCCTACAAAGGATACAGACTCCGCCGCTTATGAAAATTTGGTTGAATGGATTGGTGGTGCCAACACTTACCTGCGTTCCTCCAAGTCGGGAATTCCACAGTTACTTTGTGCCGAAACGGTCTTGATAGCTGCACGCTCTGCTCTCCGCAACAAACTGAGTATGCAGGAATATCCTTCCATGCAACGCATGATTGAACTTTTGCGTGAAGACGCAATGTGCCCTGCGCTTGAAATCCTCTCTCACGAAGCATTGGGACAGGGATCACGCCTGGTTCTTCAGAAGAAAGGGAATATGGATGTTGCCTTCAATACCCAAGCCGCAACCAAGTTCTGTCAGATCCGTGATATCTACGAAGATCCCAACGAATGGCAGTTCTGGCTGCAAACCGGTTATGACACCCGTATCCGCGACTGGCATGAAAAAGTATACCGCTGTAATGAGCAAAAGAATGAATCTCTTGACCTCGCAGGAGACTATTGCAAGACCGGAGGCGTACAAGTTAATATCACAGGAACGGAGAATGCCGCTTGGGCCATCAAAGGCAAAGTTGCTGAACGTAGCAATGGTCAATGCATCATTGGTCTGACACCCGGTAAGTACACTATTGAGTTTACTGCTGTAGACGGTAAGACTAAACCTGCCGATCAGGAAGTGACTGTAGTGGAAGGCGAGGTAACAACCGCAACTGGTGCTTATACCTAAACTGAGATAAAAAAATGAGCGGCCATTTTTGGTCGCTCTATCCTATTCACTCTTAACAATTACACTAATGAAAAAATATACTTACCTAATTCTCTGTTTGTTATTTGTGGCTTTGGTTATTGCAATCCCGGAGCTGCACCCTCAGACATGTCATCTTGATGGAAATACATTGACCATGTTGGCAGCTGGTCCGGCCTTCGCACCGCTGAAATGGAATGTCGGTCAAAATAATATGGGTGGATATAAAGGACGGTTACTGTTCGTCCCATTTGATGCACCCAATACAGTACCCACTGTTCCGGCTCCCGGCAAAGCAGCAGACAACGAGGCGTTAGTGACGGCAGCCGGTACATTTGCTTTTCCTGCAGAAGGGACGTATAAGCAACCTATTTATCTATATAGTACAGATGCAACAGTCGAATATAAAGCGGAGCAGCAGGGAGAAGCTGACGGGATCAGCTATAAACAGACGCTAAGTTTCTTCTTCCCTGGTAATACCCCTGAAATGCATGCGTTCAATGCATTGGTAAAAAACACAGCAGGCTATTACATCTTTGAGGATTCGGACGGTAAACAAATGATCATGGGACAACCGGGATTATACGCTTCTACCGCTCCTTCCTTCAATGGAGGTAAAGCAAGAGGTGACCGTCGCGGTACCACCTATACGGCTACCGCCGACTCCAATTACTCTGCGATCTTCCTTGAAACTCCCATAGATATGGAAGTGACAGGCGGATTTAAACCAGCTCCCGCGCCAGAATCATGATCAGACAAGAACAACTCAGCCAATGGTTAGGAGACCGTCAGCGCAAATATGCTGACGGCCTGGTTCTTTTCAATGCTCTCGCAAAGGAAGCTATGAAAAAGAAATTTGCTGCTTACCTGGCAGCAGCTCCGGAAGATCCCCACATCTTTGATCCGCATTTCACCCAACTCGTTAATTGCTTGTCCAAACTCGACAAGGAGATTAAATTCTCCCCTTCCTTATATCCTGCCGCAATGGAAGAAATTGTTGTAGTAAAGACCATGAGCGAGAATGATCGAAAAAAAACGATCGAATCCAAGCAAGCGAATATCGCCTCCTTGGAGGAGTTGGTCAATAACCTTCGATCACGAATTGATAGTTTGGAGGACGACAGTGAAAGTCACGCTGATGAACTTGTTTCCCTTCAGGAACAATTTGACGAGAAGATGTCAGAACTATCTACCTTACAGAACGAAGTGAACGCTCTGAACACACCAGGCGTCAAGATCATCACAGAAGAATCACTCAGCCCGTCTATTCGCAAGGCTTATGCCCGTATCAAAGAAATCGCACCTCTATATGCAAGCCTGCATAACGATGTAGCTAATTCGGAGATCCCGGCAGAAGAACGGCAGCCTATAGCCGAAGATCTCTGTAAACTCGATGACGAACGCCGCCGGCTTTGGAAACAGATCGACGCTTGGGCAGAAGGAAAAGGAGAACTGAACCTTAAAGAGAAACGACCGGTATACAGTGATAATGGCGTAGTACGCGGTATTGAGATCGCCCGTCAGATTAAACGTCTGAAACAAAACATTACTAACAGCCAATCTGCTGCTAACCGCGCCGAATCTCAAGGTAAAAAGACTGTTATGCAAAATGCCTTAGATCGTGTTGCCGGCTACCAAGAAGAACTGGCAGCACTGGAAAAGGAAATTGCGGTGCAACAGAGCGCAAGTAAGGAATAACATCAGAGGCATTGCCCCTGGATCTATGAACAGTTCATGCACAAGCGAGGGCCATACATCTAGTGTTGCCCTCGCTTTCGTTTGAATACAACAAACCACTATAGTTATGCCTAAGAAAGATCCTACATACGACCGGATAGAACGTGCCTTGTTCAAGGACAAAGAGGATGCATCAAGCATCCTGTCCCAACGGGAAATGGAAATCAAAAAACGAATGATGCTATGTGTCAGCAAAAAAATGGAAGATCCTCTGATCCAAGACACCGAACTTGTCAACTTCCTGATGAATGGATGCGGAGGTAACACAGATGCCGTATCACAATCACAAGCATACCGGGACATCGGCATGATCAACAGATTAGTTGGTAACATTCAACTGGCCGCAAAAGCCTGGTATCGGTATATGATTGTAGAAGGTGGGAAAAAAGCATTCAATATGGCCATAGACAAAGAAGATGCCAAGGGAGCAGCTGCAGCGTTGGACAAGATAGGTAAATACACTCGCTCGGACAAAGAAGATGAGAAATTCGACTACTCCCAGCTCGTTCCTCCATCATTTGAGCCTTCAGATGATGTTACCCTTCTGGAAGGTCTGGAACCTATTGAAGACCTTGAAGGAACCAGGTCAGAAATGCGAAGCAGATTCAAAGGTATGTTGAGCAAAAAAGCGGTGGACATTCGTCCCATCGAAGAGGAGGAAGAAGAATGAGTACCCACCTCTCTCCTATCTTATCTGCCCGTGAACGTCGCAGAAAGCAATATGAAGTCGTTGACAAATTCTTCAATAAGATGCAGCGCCAGGCGATGGCCATCAACGCACATGACGAGTATATAGTCGCATCACGTGGTACCGGAAAATCCGAAGGTATTGATGCCCGAATTATCCTTCGGAATGTATGGGAAATGCCGGGATCTTTGGGTGGTCTCATCTCTCCGTCATACGCTAAGGCATGGGGAAATACTCTCCCGGCAATCTGCAAGGCTTTGGCTGAATAGGGATACATTCAAGGCATTCACTATGTCGTTGGTCATAAAGCACCGGCAAGCATGGGATTCGCCAAACCTGTCCGTCCTGTCCTGGGTGAAGGCTGGAGCAATGCATTCCACTTTTGGAATGGTACGGTCATGGTGATCCTGTCATTCAACCAGGGAATGTCTGCCAACTCCATGTCGCTGGATTGGGTGATAGGCCCTGAAGCTAAGTTTCTCAACTATGAGAAGATTAAAAGTGAGGTGGATCCTGCCAACCGAGGCAACCGGCAATACTTCGGTGAATGCCCGCACCATCACAGCGTAAGCTATTCCACAGATATGCCGACCGCATCAATGGGAAAATGGATCCTGGACAAGATGGATGAAATGTCCCCACCTCACATCAACCTGATCAGAAACTTATATCTCAAACTGCAGGAGTACAAACGCAAGCCACTCACGGATCATGTGATGCGTCAGATCAAAGAATATCAATTTGACCTGGATCTAGCGAGGAAATATCAGCCTCCAATCAAACCGCAGCCGGGGAAAACTAAAGAATATACCGTTTTCTATGGTGAATACGACGTATTCGACAACCTTGAAGTGCTGGGAGAAGATTTCATCTGGCAGATGTATCGTAACTCACCACCGCTAATTTGGCGTACCGCTTTCATGAACGAACGCCTGTTCCGTGTACCAAACGGCTTCTATTCTGCGTTGGATGATAATATTCACTTCTATATCCCGAAAGACAATGGACGCCTCCGGAATCTTGGGTGCAACTGGGGAAAACTGACCTCCTGCGGCTGTTTGGGAGACGGAGATCTTGACTTCGATCAGGAACTGCACCTGGCATTCGACTCAAATGCATCCATCTCCACTGCTGTCGTAGGCCAACTGAATGAACACACGATGCGCATTCTCAAGTCATTTTATGTCAAAACACCAGGGAAGCTACAAGATCTTGTCAAGATGATAGCCGACTACTACCGTCCGAAACTTAATCACGATATAGTAGTCTACTATGATCATACGTTCACCTGGGAATCAGGATCCACTACAGAAACTTATGCCGACATCATTGAACGGGTATTCAAAGAGAATGGATACAACGTGACGATGGTCTATGTCGGTCAAGCCCCGAAACATGAGTGGAAGCATCTGAATATAGACTTGACTCTGAAAGGAGATCCGCAATTTCTGTGGATCCAAATAAACTTGCATCAAAATGAATTTCTGAAGGTCGCAATGGAACAGACTGGCATCAAGCAAGGAAAGAATGGATTTGAAAAGGATAAAACGCCTGAAGGGAGCGATGACACTCCTGATAATCCGGATGAATATAAGACGCACATAACTGATGCATTTGACACGCTGTGGTTAGGCATGAACTTCTATTTCACGGCACCTGGATCAAACTCTAGTGGCGTATTCTTCCTGAATAATAAATAAAAAAGGTGTGTTTTATTATTACTTTCTTTTGCTTTTCCCAAATATTATTCCAACCTTTGTTGCGCCCTAAATATTATTAACGACTCTTTTGGTTTTAATGTTATTCACAAAGCTGAATACTACAATAAGAAAATCATGGGCCTATTATTACTAAAAGAGTTATGTAAGGAGATCCTATTATGAAACAACATAAATTTGGTGATATAGACTTATCCGACCCCTTTTTTGATTCGCTTAAAGAAGATTATCCTGAATTCACTGAATGGTACACCAAAAAGACTAAAAGTGATACCAAAGCTTTTGTCCAAAAAGATCAAGATGGAAAACTTCAAGGCTTCCTATATATGAAGCATGAAACAGAGGAATTAAATGATATAAATCCTCCAATGCCTGCTGCGAGTAGATTAAAAGTAGGAACATTCAAGATAGATGCACATAATACAAAGTTAGGCGAGCATTTCATAAAAAAGATTGTTGCAGCAGCTCTATATATGGGAGTTACCGAAATATATGTGACTATCTTCGAAAAGCATCAAGGATTAATCAAAATTTTACGAAGATATGGTTTTACTGAATATGGAACAAAAGGAGAAGGGGATACTCCCGAGCTTGTTTTTATTAAATCTATGACAGATTTTACAGGAGATATGTTATTAGACTACCCCTTTATTCACACAAAGGATACACAAAAATTCATATTAGCTGTGAAGCCTGAATTTCATACTCCCCTATTCCCTGACTCTATATTAAATACCGAAGAAAGAAATAAAGAGTTTCTTGTTAGGGATGTTGCACATACAAATAGTATCCACAAAATATATTTATCCAGTATGAATGGACTGGATAAACTTAAAAAAGGAGATATATTAGTAATATACCGCACATCTGATGGCGCAGGTCCAGCAAAATACAGGAGTGTAGCTTCTTCAATATGCGTTGTTGAAGAAGTAAGAAAGGCAAAAGACTTCGCTACTCTTGAGGAATTTCTTCAATATGCTAACTTATATAGTATCTTTGACGAAGATAAGTTAAAGGAGTGGTATACTACATATAATATGGTTGTTATTAAAATGACTTATAATGCTGCATTTGATAGAAGAATTACCAGAAATGAACTGATTGAGCAAGTCGGATTAAGTGCTGACTATTGGGGGTTCTTCCAATTAACAGATGAGCAGTTTAACAATATAATATCAAGAGGTAAAATAAATGAAAGTATTATTATCGATTAAGCCCGAGTTTGTTCGCGAAATATTTGCAGGTAACAAAAAATTTGAATATAGAAAAACTATATTTACAAAGAATGTAGATAAAGTTGTAGTATATTCCACAAAGCCAGAAGGAATGATTGTGGGAGAGTTTACTGTTGAAAAAATCATAGAGCAAGAACCGAAAGAATTATGGGAACAAACCCAAAATGACTCTGGTATTACAAAAAAATTCTTCGATCAATATTTTGAAGGACGCAAAAAAGGATATGCATTGAAGATTTCATCTCCTAAGCTCTATGAAAACCCAATTAATCCTTTTGATTTATTTTCCTCTTTTGTAGCTCCGCAATCATTCAAATATTTAACAGCAGAAGATTTTGAGCCTACATTAAGTATATAATACTTTTAATAGAGTAAGATAAAAACTTCATCAATAGCTTTGCTATTACTTTGATAAGTTAGAAGGCTTCCACAAGTAGGAAGCCTTTTTTATATCCTACATTACACAATAAAAAGCGTAATAAATACAGTGACGCTATACCAGTCATATAGTGTCACTATATTCATAAGATAGAGTAAGTATACCAATAGCATAGTGACACCATTTTTAAAGCTTATTTTCAGACTAAAAACTCCACATTTATTTTGTCTATTCAAAAAGAATCACCATCTTTGCAGTGTCTTCCATTTGGTTCAGGCGAGTAGGCTCGCCATAATTGCTGCGGGCATTTTTTATGTCCATAGTATAAGATATAGTTCCGTCCCGTGTGGAGCGTTAATGCGCCCACTGCCTGAATCAGGTGGAAGACAACGGGGAGCGGAACTTTTTTTATTCCCTCTCTTTTAATTAATTAGCATATTGTTTCATTTTAAATTGTCTTCCAAAATGAAAAAGAAAAACCAAAGCGCCAGCGGACGCTACATATCCGTAGAAAAGCTTCAGAAAGCTCTCTCCAACATCTGCCTAGAAGTAGCAGAAGGTAATGAACAACTCCGAGTGAACAAATCACACAGGGGCATTGTAATCCATACCAATGGTGGCATAATCAATATTACATTCAATGAGAAAGGAGGTAAACCATGATAAAATACATAGAAAAGATCATACCATCTCAATGTCACGTTATTAATGATAAAACAGGTTACATCCACTTAGAAGGCGAAGCAATGATTCTCAAACCAGATGGCAGTTATGCCGGAACCGTAACCACGACTATCGGATCTATCAGAGAGAATCATATTGATACCGTTATTGAGATGCTTAGCAACTACAAAAAGAAGATAGCATCGTCCCAAAGAAGGCAAACTATTGGCAAAATAATCACGTTCGATTTTAGGAATAAGATCAAAAGTCGCTCATGAACTGTCGTCATCGTCGGGCTAAATGAGGTCGCATATAAGCCATATTGAACTTAGTATCTGTATATTAATATTTAGCCAATTCAAAGTCTAAAAGGATGAAAAATAACATGCAGCAACAAATCTTCAAAAACTAACCAATATTCTATTATCAGAATAAACATTAGTTCCATCAATAAAAAGCACAGGTAGCCATATACCTGTGCTTTTTATTATCTCAGTCAATTCTCATAGAAAAAAAGACAAAGAGCTGATAACCAATAAAAGGGGAGGAAAAAGAGGGAATATTTTCTCTTTTTTCTCCCAGCCGACCACGCACCGCCCTGAGAAAAAGTTTAGATCTAAAGTTTTTTTTCACCCCTTATATGCTGGGCTTCGTTGCTTGTAAACAAATTTCATCTTATCGTTTTTGGGCCTCTGCCATGTCCTTTACGACCTACTGCATACCCGATACCTTTGCTGAAAAACAAGACATGGACCCTATCCTTAAACAACAATTACTCGCATTCATACTTGGTGGTAGCTTCCTATCAACCATCACAGGATTCGTCACCCTCAAATACACTAAAAAGCAGGCAGAAGCTAAAGCCCTAAGCTCTGTACAGGACGTATATCAGGAACTCATAGCAGACCTGCGAGCTGATAAGGAAGCAATGAAAAAAGATAAAGTGGAAAGCGAAACGAGATGGACAATCCGCATTGAAAAGCTGGAAAGCAATCAGCAATCGCAGGATAAAAAGATAGCGGATAACGAAAAAGAAATAGCTGATCTCAAACGATTCAAATGTATAAACCTATCGTGTAACAATCGAAAACAATGAAACACTATGCACACATTCTTATTTGTACTGCCAGCCTTGCATGCGCTTGTTCTTTTTGTGGTTGCCGTGCTACTTATCAAAACGATAGTAGCACTCAAGAGCAAACCCGTCTTTCTATCTCAGACTCAGCTCTACGCATCAGAACTGAAGATGCCTGCTCCCGATTCAAACTTAATCAAGAAGAAGCGGGCAAAGGCTGGAAAGTCAAAGTTAACTTCGACACATCCAAGCCGGCAGATCCGGAGACCGGCTTATCCCCGATATCGAATATCGAGATTGAAGGGAACGAAAAGACAGTCAAGACCTTGCTACAGGAAGATGACACTATACACGTATCTGAGAGTCAAGAAACGAAGAATGATCTCACGCTTCAGCAAAGCAAACAGTCAGCCTCCCACAAAGATGCCGGCAGTTCTGTAGCTGCCGGAATAGACAACGGGATCCAGTATGGCCTGATCATCGGAATCCCTATTATTCTTATCATCTTAACATTAATCATCCATGCAAGATTCAAGCAAAAGGATCCATCAAAGTAAAATATGGAAGCTGATGGAACGATATGCGGATGGAAAGCCTATAGAGTTTTCCATCCAGTTCTGCAAGAAGAGTACCGGGGAACTAATCACTTATGAACGTGCTGTACTCACTTCATTTCATAGCAGCGGTAGTACAATCAATGTACTGCAAGCCGGTGAAGCCACACCACGCAAGATCCGACGCTGCCTTATCACCCAGTTTAATCATCTCAAAGTATATTTTTAATATGGAATCAAAGCAACAACCTAACCTAGTTATGAAAGGGTACGAAACCTATGCAGTCCTGAAAGGAGGTGAGAAAGTTATCCAATTCAGCGATAACAGCGACATTGTGACTGACAAGGAGGCATCAGCCGTTGAAGTCGTCCCTAAGGGAAAAAAGGATCCGATCAAGTTCATTCCACGCGGAAGGAATAACGACATGATGTACGACATTATGCGTAAAATCGGCACCAATGTCACCATTGGCAGTAATGTTGAATTTAAGAATAAAGTCGTGTTTGGGGACAGCATCCTCGTCTACAGGAAGAAACGCGACGGAAAAACCCGCAAAATCATCAAAGAGGAAGTGCTTCCGGAAGAAGAACCCGAAATCTTTGAGTTCCTTGAGAACAATAACTTCAACTTCATCCGTGTCGAACTCGCTAATGATCTTGTCATCTTCTACGATGCTTATTTAGAGTACATACTCAGCAATGATCCGAAATCGCCCAAACTCGTACAGATCAAAGCAAAAGAGGCAACCTGCTCACGTATTAGCGAGATTGACGAGAAGACCGGTAAAAGTGAATGGCATGGATATTCAGCGGAATGGAAGAAAGGTACCCCTGAAGATCTTGTCGCCACTCCCCTGCTCGATCGCCAGACTCCTTTGTTGGATCTTAAGAAGAGGATGGGACTTGCTCCTGATGATGAAGGAAACCTCGTCATCGGAAAAGATCGCAGATTCATTCACAATCTGCGTATTTCGACGCCAGGACGCTTTTATTATAGTCGCCCGTACTGGTGGAGCGTATTTGCTTCAGGATGGTATGACTTCTCCTGTGCTATTCCCATCTTCAAGAAATCTCTGATTAAAAATCAGATGGCTCTCAGGTATATCGTATATATCAAGGATACATTTTGGGAGAAGCTATTTGCAGACGAAAAGGTCGTCAAAGATGATGAAAAAACTGCCCGCAGGCAAAAGTTTCTTGATGACATGAACGATTTCCTTGCCGGCGAGGAAAATGCCGGAAAAGGCTTTGTTTCACATTTCAGGTATGACAGAGTAAAAGGCTTCGAGGATAAAGATATCATCATTACTCCTCTTGAATCGTTCTTCAAAGGTGGCGAATATATTGAGGATAGCGAGGAAGTAAGCAACATGATGTGTTATGGAATGGGAGTACATCCTTCCATCATCGGATCCGCACCCGGTAAAGGCAAAAGCATTAATGGAACTGAAGCACGCGAACTGTTCACCATCGAGCAAGCCCTCATGAAGATGTATCAGGACGCAACCCTTGAACCTCTGTACTTTGCCAAGGCAGTCAATCAATGGCCTTCGGACATCTATTTCTCTGTAACCAACTGCCAGCTCACCACCCTTGATCAGGGAACGGGAGCTACAAAAAACACAGGTCTAACTCCAGAAACTGAAGAAAAATGAACGCATTAATTCCCGATATTGAGACCTTAAAGAAGGTAGTCAAGATCAATTCGTCATTGCCTTATGAATCTATTGAACCGTATATTGAGGATGCTCTTGATATCTATGTTAAACCCTATGTAGGGCAATCCGTCATTAAACAAGCTCTGACAGACCAAGGATCTGAGATATATAGCAAATTATTGCGTGCGCTTGGCCCGCTGACCTTAATGCTTGCGACGAATGAACTCGGAGTCATGTTCGGGGATACCGGTATCACGGTCAGTAATGTACAAGGACAACGTTCTCCGGCCAGTGATTCAAAAATAGCGGCGGCAAAGGAGAACCTGTGCTTCCGGGGAATGCAAGCTCTTGACCGGCTTATAACCTACCTGGAAGAAAATAAGGAAGATTTTCCGGAGTACGTAACAGAACATATTTCCCCTTTCTGCTTTATCCGGAATGCACACGATTTTCAGGATCTTGGCATGGTAGACATCGGTTACTCCACCCTGTCTTATCGTATCATGTACCCCACAATCCGCCAGCTTCAGGAACGAAATATCCGTGAAATGATACCGGACAATGTATATGCGGATTTAAAGGAAGCATACTCTAAAGATACGCTGACGCCCAAGCAGCAGATTCTTGTTGATCATATCATTCGTTTCCTGGCAAATAAGACGGCAGAGCTCTATACCTCACAAAAGACAACCGAGCAACGTGTCGCCAGCAAAGCAATAGAATATTCACCTGCCATCCGCCCGATTTATCAGGATCCGGACGCAAACGGTAATTTCTTTGCTAGTCAGGCAACCTACTATGCCGGGAAAATACACACTTATCTGGTCGAAAATGCAGAAGAACTAGGCATTGAAACAAGATCCCAGGCTATTGACTTTAACTCCAAGAAAAAGAAGCTATTCACTTCAATATCATAATACTATGCATACGATACAAATCAATGACGATACATACACACTTCCTGGAAGCTGGGACGAACTCACCCCGAAGCAGCTCCTATACCTGGTTAAACTCACTAAATCGAATATACCGGTAGAACAAGTTAAGATCTACATGATGCTCTATTGCCTGAAAGCTCACGTATGCCGGCACAAGAAAATTTTCAAAGAATATGTCCGTATCAAAATTGGGCAGGAAAGTGAAACAGTCCGCTTCCGGATCCGCAGCCGTCGGTACCTCCTTCATCCCGAAGAAATCAGTCTGCTCTCTGATCTATTTCACTTCCTGATGCGTGAGGAAGAAAACCGTATCACTTCACAGAGGATATATCTCATTAATCCGGAACTGACAGTCAATCCTTACCCGACACTCCGCTTCCAGTGCCGGAAATTCATCGGGCCGGAAGATCAGCTGTTCGATATCACCTTTGAGCAATTCATGTATATGCAAACCTATTTGGATGCGATGCAGCTGGATCCTCAAAAGATCAACCATCTCCTAGCCTGCCTATGGCATCGTGGGAACGAATTTGATATCAATCGTCTGGACAAGGATGCAGCTATTCTGAAACGTCTTCCCGACGACAGGAAGATGATCATGTACTGGTACATTCTTGGAAGCCTCTCCTGCATGAGCGCAGCCTATCCACGAATATTTTCAGGAGAAGGAAAAAATAACGGGCGTATATTCGATGCCCAGCTGCGACTACTTGATTCCCTGGCACAGTCTGACATGACCAAGAAGCCGGAGATTCGGAAAGGTTTGTTGCTCGATGCGCTGTACTCGATGGATGAATCCATCAGGCGCAAGGAAGAAACAGAAGAGAACTTGAGGAATAGATAGAAAAGTTTGTTACTAGCAAACTTTTTATTCGATTTTGTTTGTTACTAACAAACTTTTATCTATCTTTGTAGAGTCATAAGAAACGCGGGTGACGTCCGCATAAGTTCTTTTATATTATGGAACAATTGTTCAAGGCTATCCAAGCGATAGCAGAAGCGAATCCCGATGGATTCACGGTTGACCTCACAACCTTAAAAAAGGTCACAAAAGGCATTTCAGTTGCCTATCTCGAAACCCAAGACAGTTTTGGAGAAGAAGGACTGAAAAGAGTTCTTAACCACGCTTTAATGCACGAAAAGAAAGTCGGTGGATGGTTCAACGAAGAAAACGGAATGTTCTACTTCGATTCCATCCGGATTTTCACTAATCTCGAAGAAGCCAAGCAATTCGGACGTGAAAATGGGCAGATCGCTATTTTCGACATTGGGCAAATGAGACTCATCAAATTGTGATCCGGAGGGGCGAAAGCCCCTCCATTACAAAGTATATTGCATTATTAAATACCCGATTATCAAAACGTAAATTGATGAATTATGAAGAATCTTGAATTACTACCTCTCCCTGCCGAGAGTAAAAAGCGGATCGACGAGTTCGCAAGGCAGTATCAGCGCATGGGGCACATCTCTATTGAGGTTGTATCCTATAATGAAGGTCGCTTAATTGTTCGCGCTGAACAAAAAGACCTAGTAAATGACAAGTTCCTCTCCAAAAAGGAACTGACTGAACGTATCCGTGACATGTTTAAGGGAGAGATCCCGGACGACTGGAAGCTCACTGTGTCAGCTGTGAACTTCGATCGCAAAGATATCGACGGAATCACCATTGACTGGATCAAAAGACGGATGGAACGCTTAGGATTAAAAAGCAAACATCTAAGCAACTATACAGGCATTGACAAATGCACTGTATCCTCACTCCTGTCCGGAGACAAAGAACTAACGAAATGGCACAAGGTAGCACTGTATTACTTCTTTAAATATTACGAAGTAGCCAACTTCTAACTTTCATTTGTAAGCGGAGCAAAAAACTCCGCTTACTTTTTGCCGAATCTGAAAAAGATTGTACTTTAGCACCTGCCCAATATCGTTATTAAAACATGAATCCCTTACCATAGTGTAATCAGACAGCTGATTCCGGCTAATAACACCGGTGGGCGCACTATAGTGAGGGATTCGCCATATTACTATGATATATACCAACTTCAATGTAGATTTGTCTTCAGAAGACAGTTCAAGTGATCCTTACTATGGTAGTGGAAGTAGTTCAGATGAATCCGCACCATTACCGGATATTACGAGTGACACTCCGATAGAAACCAATGGTTTGGATACAAGCGACTTAGTCAATAAATAGCAAATGCTATTAAAAAAGAAACGACAGCCATAAAAGAGCCGAATATCAGAAATGCAAGAGAGCGTTTAGTATGTTTGACTCTTTTTTTATTCATTTCTTCCTGCTTCGTTATTTTCTTTTGAAGTTCAACTAATTCATCGCTGACAACCTGCTTCTTTTGATCAGTATCTTTATCTTTCCCTTTAAAATAAGCTATATATTGCGGTATAGTGAATTTATCAGGTTCTTTCCCAGGCGCGAAAACAGTATGTGGCTTGATGACGTGATAAATGTAACCGATGGAAATAAGTGTAAAAACAACAATAGACAAACATCCGGAAGTCAAAGCAGCATCATCATTTACACTCAAATGCGTGAGAATATATCCTATTGCAGCTGTTAAAATGCCAAAATAGATAGCAAACAAAGTATATCCTCTTTCAGTTATAAGAGATTCTACACGGACAAGATCATTATGGCGAACCATAGCCTGTTCATAATACCATTCTATAAGCGATAAATCGATTACTTTTAATTGTTCTGCAGTGAGTCTTTCCATGATCTATATATTTTTTGAGCTAAAATACATTTTTCTTTTGGAGCAACAAAGAAACTTTTGTACTTTAGCCGTCGCCAAATAATTATATAAAAATATGAATCCCTTTTCATTGTGTAATCCGTAAAATCGGATTAAGGTCCTTATATAACCTTTTGGCGCGCGATGATAAGGGATTCGCCCGTTCAATATGGAACTTAAAGATTTTATCAAATCGACAATTACTCAAATAAAAGAATCGGTAGAAGAGCTGAATGAAGAGTTTGAAGAAGGAAAAGCCGTTGTCAATCCTTTATATGCAAAATCTCCCAATCGTAGTATGATTGGTCAAATCGGTGCCAACGTTACAGATATAGATTTTGATCTAAGTCTATCTGTCACGGAGACAGATGGCAAAGAAGGTAAAATAGGCATCATGTCAAGTATCATAGGGATGGGAGCTTCTTCTAAAAGTGATAATCAGAATATATCCACCAATCGGATACAGTTCACCATTCCCGTAATGCTTCCTCACAAGAGGCCTTATAATTGACTTTATCTGTGGCCATATACTCATAATAGCGCAATGCATATAGATACATGCCTTGGAGTCTCCTATTGTCTCTAAGGCATATTTCAGGCAGCGTTCGCGTGATTTCCGCTCCCTTTTACTTTTGAAGTATCTAAGAATACAGTTCATGGTACAATATTTTGAGCTAAAATACAACATTATTTTAGTACATTCAATTTTATTCCTCTTATCTTTGCACTTGTAACAAATTAAAAACACGTACTATGAACTGTAAACTTGAAAAATTAGAAATCCCGGCTGACCAACCTTTTTGGAATTGTAAATTGGATCGGGAGAAATATGCAGAAATACTTAAAACAATCATCACTACATATCAAAAAGGTTTCGTCTTGGCTATAAATGGTAGATGGGGAACAGGTAAAACTACATTTGTAGAAATGTGGAAAGCATATCTAGAATTAGATAATTTCCACACATTGTATTTTAATGCTTGGGAAAATGATTTCATCTCAGATCCACTCATTGGATTGCTTGGTGAACTTAAAAAAATGAGCAAACAACAAAAATCAAAAGATTTACTATCATCAATTATAAAGGCAGGAGGAAAAATTGTATTATACGGAGGACCAGCAATGGTCAAAGGAGTAATAAAGCACTATACTGGTGAAGATGTAACTAATGTTGTTGCAGACTTTGCGAAAGAGGGTTCTTCGATGTTAAAAAAAGCAATAGAGAACTACGAGAGTCAAAAATATAGCCTAAAGGAATTTCGTGAACTACTTGAAAAGTTTGTTGATGAAATCAGTGAAAAGAAACCATTGATATTCATTATAGATGAACTTGATCGATGTAATCCATATTATGCAGTAAAAGTCCTAGAAAGGATTAAGCATCTTTTCAACATACCTAATATCGTATTTGTCTTATCCATAGATAAAGAACAATTAAGTAATTCTATACGTGGATATTATGGAAGTGATTTAATAAAAGCCGATGAATATTTGAAAAGATTTATAGATATAGAATATACCTTACCCGACCCCGATGTGGATGTTTTTTGCAAATATTTATTTGATTATTACGATTTTAGACCTATTTTTTCTCATACACAAAACGAAACGTATTATCAAGATTCAAGTGCTATTGGTGATTTATTAATAACAGCTGCAACCATTTTCAAATATAAGAGATTAACCCTAAGACAAATTGAAAAGATTTTCACCAATCTCCGCTTATCCATAAATATGTTTAGTGACATACATAATATACATGCTGATTTATTATGCTTACTAACCTATCTCCGGATCTGTGAATCCGATTGCTATGAAAAGATTGCCCACAAAGAATATACAATACAGGAACTTATAAATCAAATTGAAATAATTTTCCCCCAACAAATATTCGACCTTAACACTATAGACCACATAACAAATGGGTCTTTTTATTTTACAACAGCACTACTATTAAGTGGTTATGCAAATAATTTAAGAAAAAAAGATGAAGAGCCTCTATTATCCAAGGATAATGAAAATACAAGACTCGTTTTCAAAGTTAATTTTATCAATGAGGAGAAATTAGTCGAAGTTATAAAATGGGCTGAATCAAAACAAATGACTCCTCCCTTAGAAGCCATGATCGCTAAGATTAATCTATTAGAAAATCTTCAAGTTTAAAGGTCATTCTCAAAACTAAAAGTTTATTTATCGGAGCTGGAGTTAGTTTTGCAACAGACCTCTGCCTTGAATTTGTAGCTCCCGACTACAAACTTAAAGCCGTAAAATCACTTAGGACATTCCTAAACGGACCGGAAGAAGATTAGCATATACCTTTTAATATAAATAAGCAGAGCAAAAAACTCTACTTTTGTTTGTAGATTCCCAAAAAGAATGTACTTTAGCAACTGCCAAAACAAACTAACTCGCGAATTCCTTATGTCGTGCACCCGTAAAATCGGGTGGCTGGGTGGTTCCAGTTGGCACACGACATAAGGAATTCGTTTTTATATATTTATGGAACCATTAGAAACCCATTTTAAAGGTATTATATTAAGTAACCTGTATCGTGATCCTCGCAAAAAACGCATCCAACATGACATCATGGATGAACTACAAACTAAATTATTTCCTGAGCAACTTATTAGCTACCGGAAACAATTAGTCATGGAAGGATTAATCACTGAAGAAGAACCGGACGAAGTACATTCATTAGTTGAAATCACCCCGAAAGGATATGAAGCCATCCAAACTTTTGGAAGTTATCAAGCATATATTGCAAACCAACAAAAAGCTATAAAGTTACAGCGCGAAAGTGAAATCATGAAATCCAGATATTTAAGGCTAAAGACGATCAGCATTGTAATAACAACACTATTAAGTATCTTATCTTTTATAACAGGAATCCTACTATCAGACCTAGTAAAAGGAATAATAAAATAAAGATTACTTTATAATAAAGAGACACGCGAAACTTATAATAGTCATACGAAAGATCTAATAGTTTACGCTTAAGATTATTTATTTCTTGCTCCTGATCCATATCTAACTCTATTTTTGAGCTAAAATACAACATTATTTTAGTACATTCAATTTTATTACCCTTATCTTTGTCCCCTGTAACAAATTAAAACCACACAAATGAAAAAACTTTTTTTATTATCAATGATGCTTTTGTCATTAGCAGCCTGTAAGAAATCTTCGACCGAAATTGCAAGTCTGAAAGACCAAGTATCTTCATTACAACATCAAAATGAACTTTTATCTTCCGAAAATGCAAATCTTAAAAAACAATTGAAGATACTTAAGTCGCCGAAAAACAATAGCGATATACAACAGATAGGAAGATGGTTAGATAATCGTCCTGGAAGTGATAAGCATATTATAACTATATTTAAAAACCTAAAAACCAAAAAGTATTTCATCAAAGATTCATTCGGGGATGGTTCTTCTGATATAGAAGAAGCTCGCCTATTAAACCATAAAGGGCTCAAAAGATATGAAGCTATTAATAACGAACATAATGAATATTGTATAGTGGAAAAAAATGGGGATTTGTCCATGTGGAGTCAAAATGGGAAATTTGCTACATTCTCCAATTACTAATCTTTAATATTAAAACCAATATTATACAATCATGGGAAATCTTATCTTTATTTACGCACTAGTGAACCTCATTTCACTGATTCCAGTAGCTCATGCAGCTGATAAACGAGTAGTAAGCACTGGATGGGCATCCTTAGTTGCTTTAATCTTTAGTCCTCTAATTGGCTTCTTATTTATTTTATGCCACCCAACAAAGACAGAAAAGGAATATCAAGATAGAATGATAAGGATGATGAATGACCTACCGGACAACATCAAGAAAAAACTAAACCCGGAGGAATGATTATTTTTTGAATTTCTTTTTGCACTCTCAAATATAATCCTCATATTTGCAGAGTCAAAACCCATCGTGAGGTATCACGAACGAAGAGCAACGGATAATGCTCAATATGAAATTGGGCTATTTTTATGCCCATAAGTTTGCTATTGGCACTATGCTATTAGTAAACTCACATACAAAATAGTCGAAGTTTATTTATAAACAAATACGGCTGCCTTTCCTATTACTTTAGTCTCAGTCTCTTCGGAGTGAACTACGGTGGGTTTTTGACGAAACGGGAAAGTGCAGCCGTTCTTGTACTTCCGCTAGTCGAGCGGATTCTCGACTAAAACGTCAAAAACCCATCGTATGAAACACAAAAAACAAAGCGACAACGGACGCTACATATCCGTAGAGAAGCTTCAAAGAGCTCTTTCCAATATCTGCTTAGAAGTAGCAGAAGGCAATGAACAACTCCGAGTGAACAAATCACACAGAGGTATTGTAATCTACGCCAATGGAGGTACAGTTAATATCACTTTTAACGGAAAAGGAGATCAGCCATGATAAAATACATAGAAAAAATCATACCATCTCAATGTCGTGTTATTAATAATGAGACAGGCTACATCCACTTAGAAGGCGAATCAATGATTCTCAGACCGGATGGCAGCTATGCCGGAACCGTAACCACGACTATCGGATCTATCAGAGAGAATCATATCGATACCGTTATTGAGATGCTTACCAACTACAAAAAGAAAATAGCATCACCTCAAAGAGAACAAACTATTGGCAAAATAATCACGTTCGATTTTAGGAATAAGTTCAAAAAAGGAGGTCGTCTATGAGCCGTCGCCATCGCCGAGCTAAGCGTGCCCGTATGCAAGCCATATTGAACTTAGTATCCGTATATTATGTTTTCAACCAATTCAAATTCCAGGTGTTATGAATAGACATGAAGCCTTGCAATTATCCGGATTAATCCGTACCTTGTTACCCAATAATAATAAAGACTTAGATCCATGATAGCATTTATCATCATAGTAACCGGAATAATAGCCTTGACTCTAGCATTCACTGCAGGACGCAAGAAAAATATTACGGTATATAATCGGGACTATAATGGTCATAAAAGTGCCTCAGATGAATTACCTGAACGATATCGAATGAGTAAAGGGCTTTTCATAGCCCTGTTATTACTACTTCTAGTCTATTTACTAGCAAAGTAACTGTCCTTTATAGCCCGCCCACAGCGGGCTATTTTTGTCTCCATAACCAAAACATTGCAAAGTTATGGAACAATATTCTCATTATGAATATGGCGAGCTTCTAGCCAATAAGCTCAAACCGATTTCCCACACCCCGGAACATCCTCACTTCTTCACCGCCTTTGGGTTTGAAGATTTATTCGGATTTGAGGATAAGCTCTCAAATGTGACAGGAATGGTCCTTATCGCTGTTGATGGTATGGAATCCGAATCATCCGACAACAATGGAGATGGATTGACTGACCGTAATGAATATTCATTCATCGTCGCACGCAACACAAATTCGTCACGTCCGGAAACAATCAATCAAGCCGCATTAGACTGTAAAGTCATTGCCAAGCAAATCCGTAACCGCCTCTTTCACGATCCAACTCTGAAATACTCCATTAGCCGAACGACACGTATCAACGGAATAGGACCTATAGGTGACAACTTCTATGGAGTGGTACTTACCTTCTCCCTGCGGGAACCTGAAGATTTTTTTATCAACTCTGATTTTTGGGAGGACTAATCTATGGGATTCTATAAAAATTATCGGGATATGCGTTCCGATGTCAGACGTTATAATGCCGCTGTTCGCCGCGCCAACAATCTGGCAGGCAAAGGCTCGTCACAGCTCATACACATAGAAACCGTATCCGAAATAGAACGATATACGATGGCTAAAGACGCTGACCGGCTAGTCGCATTCAATAAAGACGTACAGAAATGGATGAACTCTGTCGCTGCCCAACTACGTGCATCAATTTCATCTCACAGCATGCGTGTGGCCACCGATTTGAGACCTAGAATGTATACTGACAAATATGGACTCATCAACAAACTCGGTTTTTCTTTTCCCCGTCATGGCATCTACATCCACAAAGGAGCCGGAAAAGGGTATGGAGGAACAACTGGATCCAAGTGGACGAAACTGAAACGAATCGGCGGGATCGAGGTAAGTACCGGGATTGTCCGGCATACCAATCCTGAATCATTGAATGGCAGCCAGGGTACAGGAAACCGCAAAGCATACGAATGGTTCGATCCCATTGTCCGTAATCGAATCCCCGAACTAGAAACAATCATTACCAACTATTTCGATTCAATGATCATTGATGCCACACGCATCTATATCAACAAATAATCTATGAGCAACGATCTTAACCGTAGTATTAAAATCTACATTGATGGCACGGAAGCCGCATTAGGAGTCAAGCAAGTCGAAACTGCTATCCAAAAATTGGAAAACAAGTTAGCCTCTCTCAATAAATCCGAAGCTAACTACAACACCCAATCAAGAAAACTTCAGCAGGAAATTAATAAGAAAACGACGACTCTTGAAAAGTACAAACAAAGTATCAGAGAAACAGAACGTATTCTGAGCAATCTTTCCGGAGCAACCTATAACGAACTGATCTCTGTACAGTCCAAGGTTCGTAAGCAGCTCCGGGATGCAATACCTGGTACACAACAGCACTCAGTAGCCTTAGAACAGAATCGACGGGTAACCGAAGCTCTCACTCGTGCTCAAGCAGCAATGCGCGTTGAAGTGGGATGCCAGGGAACCGTTTGGGGGCAGGCCGCTAACTTCGTCAATAAATATATGGCCCTTATCGGTGGAGTTGTCGCCTCTGTTACAGGATTATCTATGACTATACGACGTTCCGTTGATGACTATGCGCAAATCTCCGAGGCTATGGCTGGAGTAAAAAAATACACTGGGATGACAGATGAAGCGGTGAAGGATCTGAATGAAGATCTCAAAAAGATAGATACCCGGACTCCACGCGAACGATTGAACGAGCTGGCACAAGATGCAGGTCGCCTCGGTATACAAGGAAAGCAGGATATTCTTGACTTCGTAGATGCTGCCGATAAAATCAATGTTGCATTGGGTGAGGATCTAGGAGAAGATGCAGTTAAGAATATTGGTAAACTAGCACAAATGTTTGGTGAAGATAAAACACTAGGATTACGCGGTGCTATGCTCGCCACAGGGAGTGCCATCAATGAAGTAGCTCAGAATAGCAGTGCCGCAGAATCATATCTTGTAGACTTTACTGCACGTGTATCCGGAACTGGAAAACAAGCCGGAATTTCACAAACACAAATCATGGGATTCGCCTCTGTGCTTGATCAAGATATGCAGCAAGTAGAAATGGCTTCCACTGCTCTGCAGACTGTCATCATGAAAGTATACCAGGAACCAGCCAAATTCGCTAAAATGGCAGGGAAAGATGTTAAGGATTTTACAAAATTACTTAAGGAAGATGCCAATGAAGCCCTCCTACAGCTATTAGAAAACTTAGGAAGTAAAGGCGGTCTACAGCAACTAGCACCTTTATTTAAAGACATGAAACTTGATGGTGTACGCGCTGCCGGAGTCTTAAATACTTTAGCTGCCAATACCGCTAGCATCCGAGAAGAGCAAGAACGGGCTACTACCGCATATAAAGAAGGTACATCGGTTATCAACGAATTTAATGTGCAGAACAATACAGTACAAGCGCGTCTCGACAAAGCTAAAAATGGTTTTAAAGAAGTGTCTTATCAATTAGGAGAGAAGATGCTTCCCCTCATGTCTAATGCCATTACCGCTACCAGTTTTTTCGTACGGGCACTCAATTCTTTAATTGAATTCATTGCACGATATTCACATATATTGATACCATTAACAGCTACAATAGCAACCTATGTTCTCATCTGTAAAGCTCAGATCATAGAAGAAAAGCTCAAAGTGTTTTGGAATCAGAAAGTAATAGCTACACTCAAAGAAATGTATGCTGTCATGTTGCGCAACCCATACCTGGCAGTCGCGGCTGTCATTGTTACTCTTATTTCTGCATTAAGCAATATGAATAAGGAAATGACAGAATCGGAACGTATTGAGAAAAGCCTAACAGAGATTCGAAATAATTCAAAAAGCAACATACAGGACGAACGTAATGAGGTTGAGCATCTCTTATCTGTTGCACGTAACGAGAACTTGAGCAAAGCTGAACGAGAAGCAGCTATCCGCAGGCTAAACGAGATTTCTCCCGAATACCTTGGCAATTTATCTTTGGAAACTATAAATACGGAGCAGGCTACTGCTGCTGTAAATTCATACGTTGACAGTCTTCTTGTTCTAGAGGAAATAAAACAAACTCAAAAGAAAATTAGTGAACTGAGAGATAGAAAGGATGATCTCGGTAAAAACGGACCTGACAACGGCTTTTGGTCTGATGTAGAAGCAGGAGCTGCCAATATGCTAAATGGTTTCAAAACATCATTGGGACTTACCACTGACGCTTGGGCTGATAATGTACTCAATGAATATATAAACAAAGGAACAAATAAACTGCGTTCATTAGATCGAGAAATCCAAACATTAAACCAACATATAGAGGAATCCAGAGAAAAACTCATCAAGATCGAATCAGAGAAACCTCAGCCTGTAAAAAACAATTCTACCACAAAAGAGGACGATGATGATGAAAAAGCGCTTAAAAAACGACTCGAACGAGAAAAAATACTATATACCCAAAAACAAGCCTTCTTAAAAGCAATGTACCTAGAAGGAGGAGATGAAACCCTTCAGACAGAAAAGCAACTTAACAAAGAATTAGAATGTCTTCAAATGGAACACTTAGAGAATTCTTTGAAAATAGCCGGTACAAAATCTAAAGAAGGCATTGAGATCCAAAATCAGATCAATGATCTGAAGCTGAAGATGCAAAAAGAACATACCCAAGAGCTGATTGATCAAGAAAAAATAGACTATGAACGTCAGCAACAGGAATTAAAGGAGTTATATGCTTCCGGGAAGGATGAGAATCTTAATTCCGAGGCTGCATACAATGATGCGATGGAACAGCTCACCATCATGCATCTGGAACGTATGCTTTCTCTTGCAGGACTAAATGCAGAACAACGGAAGCAAGTAGAGAAGCAGCTGCTGGATTATAAGGTAAAATGCATACAAAAAGATCAAAAGGCCAATGAGCAAAATTCAAAAAACAAACTTAAAACAGACAAGCAGGAATTTGAAGAAAGACTCCGTATCTATCAACAATATGGAGAAGAATTTGGTAATGCTCTAGGGAACATCATTTCCGGGCAGGAAAATGCTATGCAAGGATTCGCAGATACGATGATTGACATTATGTTTGATGTTATAGCCCAAATCATTAATGCCGAACTTGTAAACCTAGGTATAATAGGAACTGCAGAAGCAGCAAAAGCAACAGCTAAAGAGATTGGTTCCAAGGGCTTTTGGGGAATAGCGAGTGGAGCTATACTTGCGGGTCTTATTACGGCAGGTATCGCCACAGCCAAATCTACACTGAAAGGCTTTATCGGAAAAAGAAGAGATAGTGGAAGTTCCTCCACAGAAAGTACTCCCCAGGCTGAATATAAAATAAACCAAAGAGCAGCCGGGAAGTATGACGTAATCGGAGCTGAAGACGGACGCAGCTATCACGATATCCCCTATATAGGGGAAGCCCCTACAGGCATCGTCAAACGTACTTCACTTATATCAGAAAACGGATCAGAGTTAATTATCAATTCTGAAGATCTGTCCCGGCTCCAAAAACATATCAACTATCCTGTAGTACTTCAAGCAATCAATGATGCAAGATCCGGAAGGGTGCCACAATATGCAGAAGGAAATTACGACTCCATCAGCCACTCTACAGACTCACCCACTCCGCCAAGTCCCAATAACAACCTTGAGGCCAAACTAGAGAAAGTAATGGATAAGATGGATCAAGTGATGGACAAACTAGGCAAGCCTTCGAAAAACTACGTTCTCTTATCCGATATCAATGATGCGGAAGAGATCAAACTAAAATCGGAAAAACCTTTCACAAGAGGAGATCAATAATATGGCACTAATCATCAAAACACCTAAAGGGATATACGATACTCCTACAGACTTCGAAATGGAAGTTGAAATCACCTCCCCTATTTATACAGATAAAGGGAGTCAGACCATAGCTGCTACGTTACCGGGAACGAAGCATAACCTTTCCATAGTTGATCATATCAATCGCTTAGATATAGCTAATGCACCGGCTAAAGACGTCCAGGCTGTTATTGCAGATGGAATATACCGTCGCATAGGCAAGCAGAATATAACATCAGCATCGGTAGAATCAGGGATTGTCAGCAACATCGGATTTGACGAAAGCCTAATGTATGAAGCCTGGAACAATATATCATTAAAAAAGTTACCCGGATTACCCATATATAAACCATCAGGTGGCATTACTGCTTTAACAGAACATCTTAATAATGTTATGAAATATAATCTTCCAGCCGACTATTATGTTTTCCCCATACAAGTAAAGAATGACTCAGCAGACGATGTCGCTTACCCGGAATTCATAAATCCGATTCAAAAAATAGGTAATGCGTATGAGCTGAAGAAAAATGCACGTACAGAGAAAATGGTTATATCAGGCAGTGTCGCAGATGTCAAGTTACCCGCAGGATATGGTATTTCTCCTTTTATCCGTGTTTCAAAAATCCTACAATTAATATTTTCAGCATATGGTTTTGAACTCATAGAGAATCCATTCGAGAGAGACTACCAGCTCAAAAAAATGGTAGTACTTAATAATGTAGCAGATGCCACAGTCGCAGGTCAAATAAACTATAAAGACCTAATGCCGGACTGCACGATTAACGATTTTCTAGAAGCAATATTCTGTCGAACTGGTGCCAGGATCTTCGTGAATGGGGATAATAGAACAGCAAGAATCAAATTACTGAAAGACACGTTCTCCAGCTCCCCATTTGCAGACTGGTCACAACTGAAAGCTGCAGATCCTGTACCCAATTACGAACAGCCCAAGCAAATAAGATTATCTGCCAGCACTTCATTTGACGAAGCTTATACGGATGCGGAATCTTTCGAAGAATTCCTTGATAAATATAAAGGAATCATCACAGAAGTAGAGAACACACCTCCTGAGTATGTTCCCGATAACACATATATTTGTTATCAGGCATCTACCGGACGATTCTACAAGCGTAACATAGCTTCCCAAAACGTTTCTCTCTTATCCAGTGACTTCTTTGCTTGGGATAAGAAAACGGCCAACGTTGAATACGAAGAAATATCCAGTTCAGATGAATGCCTACCAATGACGTTCTGTAACAATTTACTAGTTCCGCAATACATGGCCGGAACAGTGAATCTCAATACAACACTCCGGGGAGCTAAAGTCAATGAACAAAAAACAGATACTCCGCTTTGCTTCTGTTTTGCGATGGGAATGGCTACTGATGAAAAGAATGTTCCTTTAGGATATTACTATGGTAGTTCACTCTGCCGCACCCCTGCAGGTAATTATTTCCGTGATAACGACGGGAACACTTTCAAATATTCACTGGTCTTTCGTGGAGAGGACGGAGCTTTCAATCAATTCTTTAAAGAATGGGATGCCATCTTAAGACATGCAAACCATACTCTAAAAAGTAAAATCAATCTTGATCGGATAGCACTAACTCAGATAGATACCAGCCGGCCAATCTTATTGTCTGGTCAGAAACTGATGATTGAGAGTGCCAAGCACACAGTACCCTATCAAGTGAACAAACCTGCAGAAGTGAACCTTCGTACCACAAAACTTTTAAAACCATTTGATCTTGAGCAAGAACAAGGTATTGTAAAAATGATACCCCAAACGACTAAATGGGTAATTGTCTCCTACGCAGATAATGCCTTCGCCGCAACTGCAGCACAAGTAAAGAGTCAACTTGAAAAAAGATATGATCTCAGAGGATTTAATGTCTTAGACAGAAAGATACTAACCCAACCTTCCGGAGATGATTTCAGTTCGTATCTGCCTCCAACTAAAGAAGAAGTACTAGGAAAAAAGGAAATACTGGATACTTATGACGCTGAATTACAGTACTGGTTCTCGTTTTATGTGGATAATCCTGAAGGTGCAAATACTGATTCGATAGATTCAATCAGACTTCAATATGAAGCCGGGATCAAAGCAGTCACTATGTAATCTTGTCCTTTATACAGCAATTAAAAACAAACACATTTGCATATGGAAAAAAAGGAAACAATACAATCAGCTCCTGAAATAAAGAATGTCTCCGGAGTATTTCTGAAGTTTCAGTCTCTACCAGGCAATGGAGACAAAACAATGGAAGACTTTTATTCATTGATGTCATCTCCCTGCATTGAACGAACTTCTCTCCTGGCCGACCTGAATTTTGTAGTAGTGACCTCAGAGAACATTGTAAGAACACAGTTTGAATTATGAGTTTAACAGCAGCAATTTCACCCCGCACGATGGCTTTATCAGGGAATCCGGTAAAGTTGGAAATCACTTCTTCATCCCCTGTCAATTACGTTATCCGAAATCAAAGTAATGTCATTTTCGAAGGATCCGGAGAAACTGGAAATTTCTTTGTTTTTATCGATGAGATCTTATCAGCTATTTTATCTCCAACCCACTATACGGGTGAAGAAACCGATATCATCCTATCAACATCGAGCAATCTCAAAGAATACACAATCGAAGTCAATAATCAGACAGGTGACCGACAAACCTTGCAACATAAAGTATTACTCGGTGGGATCAGCAAAAGAGCTATGAGGCATCTGAATCAGACAGGCAGCAACATTTTTACTATGAAGCTATTGAATGCTGCCGGTAACTTCTTTATGTCTACACGGACAGAACAAAGGGTCCTGTCTATCCGCGAAACAGAAATACGGCCATTATTATTCATTGCTCCAGTAACGACTTTTACGGTTAAAGTAGCAGAAGGTATTTCTACTGTTATTTCGGGTCTGACAGTCGGGGCCTGTTATGCTCTTAACCTTGAAGCCTTAAGAAAATATTTTTTCAGCAAGAATAATATGCTTGCCAGTCAATTTGAAATCATCACAGTAGAAGGCAAGGCAGTCACCATCGTCATTTCTCCTGCTAACATAGAGAAGGAACGATACTATATCGAATTTTTAAACAGTTATGGAGCGTATGAATGCATAGAAGTTACCGGGAAGCCCACTCTAGATCAAGACAAAGGAGAAGATGAAGTGTATGGGAAATATGATGAAGAAGTAAATGACTATACTGAAAGCAGGGAGAGAGTAAACACTGTAGACAATCTGCATGTACAGACTGGTTTCAAGACAGAAAAGGAACTGATGTTTATTCTTGATATGCTCTCTAGTGATGAGATCTATCTTATAGGATACGGAAACAGAGGAATCAAAGTCAATGCTTCTGCTGATAGTTTAGCAATAGCAAAGAATATGAATACGCCTCAAAGTCTACCCATTACACTTAGATTCTGCGATTCGGAGAAACATTTTACTCAGGAATTAAATAGCAATGATTTCAATAATCCGAGAATTCATACAGATGTTTTCAGTAAACAATTCAATTAAGGATGAGTACAACACAAGATATTGTAGACTCTCTGATTGATCACATAGACAAGGCCATCACCAAAGGCAGTGTAACCAACCAGCAACTAGCCGGTGTCTTGGACTTTTTGAACGAAAGGTACAAGACACTGGCTAAAGCCGGTGGAAGCTTGTCCAAAGATATTCGCGTCACCTCGCCCAAGACAGGGAATATAAACCCTGGGGACATACTCAAGGAAGGAACAACATACGAAAGTATCTTCAGGACGATGCTCACCAGTGTAGAGTCTGCATCTTTAACAGGTAAACTTTCAACGTCCAACGACGTTGAGTTTGGGACAGCCAAAGGACAGCTAACCTACACAGCCAACAGACACGGTAACGGCCCCATGAGTAAAGCCTTTTATGATTATATCGAAGAGAATAAACTAGAGTTTTCTGCAGAAGTTAATGGGGAACAGAAGGCAATAAGGCAATTGACAGGCTACTATACAATGGAGGAGACTTACGCTGCAACCGTCGTCTACGACGCTAGCCCTGATGGAGTATTACCGCAAATTACATTAAATAATAAGATCAGTGTGAACGTTCGACGTAAATGGTTTGCCGGTGTATGCAATACTGTGCCTCAAACATCAGATGCAGTACGGGCACTCAGTTCAAACGGACTGTATACCGGTCCCGGTACCTATAAATTTCCGATTGGTACATGGTCTATGTTTGCAGTATGTATCCCTGCAGACATGCTCACCGAGCTTACCCTAACCAGTTATCCTGGCAACTTCATCGAAAATGGAACTGAAGGTCCGATTAAAATTATGGTAGAAGGGGCCAACGGTAGTAAAGCTATTGAATATAAAATGTGGATTGCAGAAGCTACAATGCCTAACGATCCGGATACATTCACTTTTAAAACAGTCTGAGTATGGAAGACCAAGTTGAAATTGTAGAATATCTATCTGAAATAAAAAACGTATCACCACGTTCTAGCCTTGTCATCGCAGGAGCTAGTTTCTATCTTCAATACAAGCGCACCAGGAGTCTCCCTATCGACTCTACATCGACCTGGAACTCTTTAGAAAAAGCAACTCGATATGCGCAAAATATCGACACTGTAGCTTATGCCCCTTATGACGGACAAATGATTACTGTAAAAGAGAATGGGAAAACAAATGTTTATATCCTTGTTCTTGACGAATCACTTCCATTGGCAGACAAGCGCGTACACTGCAAACTTGAGCCTGTCGCATCTCAATCATTCGGTGATGATCGTTATGCACGTAAAGACATCAAAGATACTTTCAAGAAAGGCTTTACTTCCAAAGAGGGCTGCGACATCGAAGGTGGGCTAAATGTCGGTAAAATGACCCGGCTGTCCGGTGGTGTCGTCGTGATGGCCGACACCGATTATGGAGTTACTGAATCAGAAAAAGAAAATCCCGAAAATAGTAATGTTATGGCAATAGGATTAACAGAAGTTCCTAAAAACAGCGGATTCGGTTCTACCTCACTAGGTGAGATGGACAACACAGATGAATCATTCGATCTAGTTCCGGACGGCAACTACATGATGCAGAAACGAGCAGGTGTATTCTATCCCGTGAAAGCAGCCGCAGGTGGCGGAGGAACAAAGCTCACGCTTGCCTTTGTCACTCCGTCAAATGCAACGGCCGTTCATGGTAAGGAGACACTGATAAAATACACATACTCATCTACCTTGTCCGGAGAGGAAACGGGCGAAGGTATCGCAACCTATACTTTGAACAATAAGCAGGTAGCCTCCGAAACAATCAATCAAGGCGAAGTCTCATTCAATATAGGCAAATACCTGATACTCGGTGATAACGTCCTCGTTGTACAAGTTACCGACAGTTACGGAGCTACCCGCAAGCTGACATTCAAGATCAACGCGGTAAGCATTGCCGTAACGTCTACATTCGATGATTCAAAAGCCTATGTGGGAGCGATCTCATTCCCATATACCCCGCTTGGTGCCGTAGAGAAAACCATTCACTTTGTCGTTGATGGTAAAGAAACGGGTACCTACACCACATCTGTATCTAATCGTCAGCAGACATATTCAATCCCGGCACAGGCGCATGGTGCACATACGCTCGACGTTTATGCGACGGCAACGATCAACGATACCGAAGTAGAAAGCGATCGTCTACGCTATGATATTATCAGCATTGTATCCGGAAACAACACACCGGTTATTGCGTCATCCTTCAGGACTGCCGAAGTCGAACAATTCAGCACACTCCTGATTCCCTACATCGTTTATAATCCTGCTACAACGACAAGTGATATCACCCTGTCAGCTAATGGAATCGAAATTAGTGATCAAACGATCGACCGCACGCGACAAACATGGAGTTACCGGGCAGAAACTCCCGGAGAACTGGAACTGAAAATAGCATGCGGATCTGTGACCAAAACATTCAACCTGACGGTTACGGAATCAGAGATCGATGTTCGTCCGGAGGAAGCGGATCTCGTTCTCTTCCTCACTTCCGTAAACCGCAGCAACAACGAAGAAGGGAAAAACATCTGGAACTACGGAGAGATCTTCGCTGTACTTACCGCATTCAACTACGCAACGAACGGATGGATCAAGACAGTTGACGGATTCGTAGCTCTTCGCGTTAATGGCGATGCACGTGTAACCATCCCCTACAACTCCTTTGCCAACGACTTCCGTTCTACCGGCAAAACAATCGAATTCGAATTTGAAACCAGAGACGTTACCGACTATGATTCAGTCATCCTCAGCTGCATGAATGCCGGCATCGGACTTGAAGTGACTGCACAGAAAGCTATATTCAGATCAGAACAGACCTCTATCGAAACACAATTCAAAGAGGATGAACGTGTCCGGATTTCCTTCGTGATCGAAAAGAAAGCGGAGAACCGGCTGATCTTCGTCTACATCAACGGTGAGATCTGCGGACTGATCCAGTATCCGGAACAAGACAACTTTACTCAGCCCAATCCGGCCGGGATCTCGATCGGCAGCAGTGACTGTACCGCAGATATCTTTAATATCCGTGTCTATGACAATGCCTTAAACCGCTATCAGCTTCTCGACAATTACATTGCCGATATGGACAATCTTGAACTGAAGCGCAAGCTATATGCCCGGAACAGCATTTATGACGACTATGGGAATCTCAGCTATGAGAAGCTGGCGAATCAGAATATCTCATTCACCATCGTCGGTGAGCTTCCGACTTTCAAAGGAGACAAGAAGACTGTCACCCTTGTCTATGAGGACAGGGAATATCCTGAACGCAGCTGGGTAGCAACCGGAGTAGAGATCGACGTACAGGGAACTTCATCACAGTGGTATCCTCGAAAGAACTTCAAGACAAAATGCAAGCAGGGATTCACCATGACCGCTACCGGTGAACATGCCGATAAAGTTGCCATCTTCGAAGAAGAAATACCTGTAAACGTATTCTGCTTCAAAGCGGACTTCGCCGAATCTAGCGGTGTACACAATACCGGTATGGCCCGTTTGATCGACTATATTCTTCGTGGCATGGGATTCCTTACTGAAGCACAGAAGGCAGATCCCCGCGTCCGGACGACAGTCAACGGTCGCCCGTCGGTGATGTGGCATCAAACATCAGAAGATGATGAGAGAACATCATTGGGCAAATACAACTTCAATAACGATAAGTCAACGAATGAAACATTCGGATTCAAGGCCGGCTGTGAAAGTTGGGAGATCCTGAACAATACTTCCGACCGTGTACTCTTCAAACGTTCGGACTATATCACCGTCGACTCGGAAGGTAATATAGAATGGCTGAAAGACTTCGAAGCTCGTTATCCGGACGAAAACGAAGACTACACGAATCTAAAGCGCCTGACTGACTGGCTTGTCTCCGTAAAGGATAACCCGACGAAGTTCCGGGCCGAAGCTGATCAGTACCTGGACATGAATTTCATGTTATCGTACTACACGATAACGGAACTCTTTGCGATGGTCGACCAGCGTGCTAAGAATATGTTCCTGACTACCTTCGACGGAATTCACTGGATCTGCATCTTCTATGATAATGATACTGTGTGCGGACTGAACAACGAGGGCGTAGCAGCATTTGACTATACGGTTGAGTACCACGATCAGATCGGTAACAAGGATGTATGGAACGGTGCAGAGTCAACTCTCTGGAACAACATCGAGCAGGCATATTCTAAAGAGATCGCAGCCATGTACGCTGAAATGCGGTCAAAGAAGCTGCTCACTTATGAAGAATGTATCCGCTTCTTCGATACCGAACAGGGAGATGCCTGGTGTGAAGCAGTATACAATGAGGACAGCTGGTACAAGTATGTCCGTCCATTACTCGATGAAGGGAATGGATCATACCTGTATGCTGCCCAGGGAAGCCGCAAGATGCACCGTCGCTGGTGGCTGTACAACCGATTCAAATACATGGACTCTAAATACATTGCCGGAGACTATAAGAATGACTTCGCAACTCTGCGTCTGTACACCCCTTCAGAGTGGGAAGGAGTAGAACCTAATGCGGATATGACCATCACGTCGTATGCCGGGCAGTATGTCAACGTCCAGTACGGATCATATACAGCCGGCATTCGGTCACAGAAAAATGTACCGGTACATATTAAAGCTCCTGCCATTCAGTTCAACGATACTGAAACGATCATTTTTGGCGCCGGTCAGATCAGCAGCCTGGGGGATATATCCTCTTTGTATCCCGGTTCGGTTGACGTATCGAAGATGACCAAACTGGTGGAGCTGATTATCGGATCCGGAGCGGAAGGCTATCGAAACACGAATATGGAAGTGCTCTCAGTTGGTGCAAACAACCTGCTCCGCAAGTTGGATATCCGTAACTGTCCGAACCTGAAACAAGCAATAGACCTTGCATTATGTTCCAACATTCGCGAGATATGGGCGGAAGGAACCGGAACATCCGCTGTAGTATTGCCTGAAGGCGGTAACTTGACGTTGCTTCACCTGCCGGATACCATTACAAATTTAACGGTCCGAAATCAAACGGAACTGACTGATGCGGGATTAATCCTTGATGGGGTACGGAATCTTTCGACAATCAGATGGGAGAACACCAACAAGGCTAATGTCTTATCCATAATTGACAGATGTTTTGCGCTTGATACTATGAAGTTAGAGCGTGTACGCTTGATCGGTGTAGACTGGACATTATCTACCCTTGATCCTATCATAAAACTAATCAGTTTGAAAGGACTGGACGAAAACGGCAACAATGTAGACAAGGCGATCATCACCGGTAAATGTTATGTCTCTGTAGCTACCGATTCTCAAATCAACAAACTGAAGGCAGCATTTCCCGAATTAGCTATCACATATGGTCAATTGAAACCTGCTCCTGTGACGACTTTCACCTTCAGTTCTTCTCAGCGTAAGTCTCTTGCTAATTCAGCCTTCGAATGCGCCTACGAAGTTGAGAAAGTAAACGAATATACCTACAAGGTAACTTCTGAAGACAACATAACGATTGATTTTACGTTCAAATGTGAAAATCACGAAGATTTTAAGGGTTCATACCTTGTAGCAGGTACACGTTCTCAGAGTTATACTGTGACATATATTCCATTACGAAAGATTCGTGTAGGAGTTTATAACCAATCGGTATATGTCCAAGGTGCTACTGTCACAATTGGAGACCGATCATACATTTCTGATGCTGACGGATATGTTACTTTACCGCGTGGAGGTGCGGCTATATCCGGAACCGTGTCTGCATACGGATATGCAAGCAATACCTTCTCATATGGTTCCATAACATCTGATACTACAAACACTGTGTATGTATATGGCGTCGTGGATGTTAAGTTTATCGTAGAATACAATTCATCGCTCATTGAAGGTGCTACCGTAAAATGTAATGGAGTGACAGGAACGACTAACCAGTACGGTGAATGCACTTTATCATTGGGAAAAGGAACCTATGAATATTCTGTTACCCATGACACATATTATGAAAAGACAGGTAATATAACTGTTGGGACGTCTGCAACATCCTTAACTGTATATGTAGAACCAAACACGGTCGAAGTAAAGTTCATAGTAAAAGACGGCACTGTACTTCTATCCGGAGCTACTATTCAATGTGATGGGAAAACAGGGATTACTGATGCCTCCGGAGAAACGACATTGGTAATAGGTAGCAAAAAAACTCATGAATACACCGTATCTAAAAATGGATATTTCAGCGTAACAGATAACGTTACTGTTAGTTTAACCGCCATTACAGTCAACGCTGCCATGAGGCTTGATATTGAATCTTTCAAACCGATAGAGAATGGAAATATTCAGATGCTTGTTACTGGAGAGAACATTTCTCTCTATGTCA
The DNA here is from genome assembly GCF_003434395.1 of Bacteroides sp. AM23-12. Taxonomy (NCBI): domain Bacteria; kingdom Pseudomonadati; phylum Bacteroidota; class Bacteroidia; order Bacteroidales; family Bacteroidaceae; genus Bacteroides; species Bacteroides sp. AM23-12. The sequence continues at coordinate 77,309 of NZ_QTLF01000014.1, read as the reverse complement.
CCTCAGACGCCACTGATTATATCATATCATGGGGAGACGGAACAGAAGATCATGCAGTCGGGCCAGGGAAGCTGACTTATGATCACACGTATGATAACTCAGATTTCCATCAGGTAGAAATCAAAAACTGTAGTGATGTGACCTATGCGATTACAAAAAGAAGTTTATCTCTTGTTGCATATTGGGATCTCGGAAATAGTAATGTAAATAACTTGAATTTCTCAGGTTTCTCAATGTTGAAGTATGTAGGACTTGTGTTGAAAAACGATACAGAGAGACAGTCTTTTTCCTATTGTTTCAATAATACAAGTTTAACATCTATTCCGCAAGGGTTGCTTGACAATTGCGTAGCTGCGACAAGTCTTTCAGGTATATTTAGGAATACCCTAATCTCATCAATTCCTGTAGGCTTATTTGACCATTGCACGAATGCCAGCACATTCAAATCAGCTTTTGAGGGAACATTAATATCTTCAATTCCTGATGATTTATTTAGATACAATGTAGGCGCCTCTGATTTCAACTTATGTTTCGCTAATACAAAAATCACTTCCGTTCCCGAACGATTATTCTACTATTGTACGAATGCATATTATTTTGGAGGAGCCGATAGTTGGAGTAATCCAGAAGGTTGTTTCTCACGTTCTTTATTGGAATCGGTCCCAGCAAATCTATTTATTAATAATAAGAAAGCGTTTGACTTTAGAGGATGTTTTCAATATTCAAAAATAAAGGTTTTACCTGCCGGTTTGCTTGATAATTGCCCTGTAACAAAGATGGAGCATTTCTGTTACACCTGTGATGAATTGAAACATGTGATACTTCCAGCTACAGTTCCGAATTTAGGAAATTATTCATTTGCCTATTGTCGTCAAATGAAATATTTCATTTCGACAGTAGAGACTCCCCCAATTATTGGCGCAAGAACATTCGCTTCGTCTTATATCTCTGTAAGGTTCCAAATATACGTTCCCAATGATTCTGTAGAAGCATATAAAACAGCAACTAATTGGACTGAATTAGCCGACAGCATCAAGCCTATGAGTCAATTTGCAATCGATTTCCCTAATGAAGAGGTATAATATGAAAATAGACGAATTAAATAATAACCATATCACTGCGGAAGAAGGCAAAGTATTCCGCAGAATTTCCGACAGCCAGCTGTTCGGGAATGAAATCTATCTCGGATACACCTACTACTTGTCAGGTGAGAAACTAGAAGAACCGCTTTTGGAACTCCCTGAACACTATGAAGAGATAGATGATCCTGCTGACCAAGAGACCGTTCTTATCGACGAAGATACACCGCTAGAGGATGAGGTAACTGATATTGAAGAAACAGAAACCATAGAGGATGAACCAAAAACTGATGTCGAACAAAAAAAGAGAATCACCGTAGCTGACTACCATAAACTAGAAAAGCAGGTGGCAATGCTTATACGAATAATGGGAGGAATAGAATAATGGCAGGACTAATCAATACCGGTATTTGGGGATTTATCTCCTCCGCTAAAGCAACAGGTAAGAAGATACTGAACGCTGCCGGTGAAGAAGTAGATGAATGGGTAAGTACATTCGTATCAGGCGTATCAGGCTGGTTGATTGACAAGCTCGGCAATGCTGAGTTTAAATCTGTCTTTGTACGTGAGAAGTTTATCACAAATGAATTTGTATACAACCGCATCCGGGTAACAGAGGATGAAGAAATAGTCACAAGCAGTATCAAGATCGCATCTTACTTCGATAACGGAGACGGGACATTCACTGTCTATCCGGATTTGAGAGAAGCGGACAATAACCCGCTTGCCGACAGTGACCTGTTGATAGGGTATTATCATAATCCCGGCAACACCGGCACAATTTACTCCGTTCAACAGTTTACCGCCATCTCTGATCCGGGCAGCGATCAGTCTATTCTCCTTGAAGCTGAAGGTGACAGTATCCCTTACCAGCACATGATCATTGCAAGAGTAGGAAACATAGTTGATGCAGAACGTCAATCATTCATCCGTATTTCATCAAGGACAAACTGCCAGTATTTTTATGACGGTATCGACAGCTGGGCGGCTTATTCCGATCCGGAACATGTAAGATGTACGCTTGGCCATGCAGATATCGGTCTGATTCCTGCCTGGGCAAAGGAAGCTGTAGGAAGCGTTAAGAGATGGTTTGGTTTGATCGCCGATGGAGTGATCATTCGTGGTACATTCATCCTGCACAATGACAAGACAATCGAAGACGAGTTGAACGGTCGTGAGATTCAGATACGCGGCGACTTCGAAATCAGGGAGGATGGGATCACCGGCAAATGGCAAGAAGTCATCAAGTACGCGAAGGAAGCTTCTGATTCTGCTAGCTCTGCTGCCGGATCAGCTACCACCGCAGGTGAACATGTGACCAAAATCGAAGAACTTTCTTCTGAATTTAATGTCAATTACGAAAAGTTGTCTGCTGACTTTACCCATAAAGTCGAGACTGAAACGACGAATGCTCTGGGTGCTATCACTACAGCAACAGAAGAAGCAACCGGTACACTTCAGCTCACTGCAAGGGACTTTGTACTTGCATTCACTAATCTCGTAAATACTAAAACAGAAGAGGCAACCGGAGCGATATCCGAAGCGAAGAAATCCGCAGAATCATCCCTAAAAATGACTGCCGAACAGCTTGATCTTCAATTCAAGAAAACAGTAGAAGAAAAAACAGAAGAAGCGACCGGAGCGATCACTGATAAAAAAGAATCTGCTGAATCAGACATTCAGGCTTCAGCGGAAGAACTAACAGCTACTTTCAATAAGAATGCAGAGGAAAAGGTAAAGGAAGCCGACGGAGCTATCACGACATCTAAGAATGCCGCTAAATCAGAAGTAGAACTCACCGCTAAGAACTTGACCGCAACCTTCGAAGAGAATGTTCAGAAGAAAACGATATCAGCAAAAGGTGAGATTGACGTGACAACAGAAAGCTGCAAATCTGAGCTTAACTTGACTGCTGAAAGGTTGACTACCAAGTTCGAGGAAGCCGTTGCTGATGCCGAGGGAGATATCATTAAAGAAATCGGTACCCAGGTCACCCAAAACGCAAAAGAGTGGAAGGTTGAGGTTATGGGTACCGACAAGGACGGTAATCCCAACACGATACTTGCTGCTATCAATGCCGATGAATCAGGAATCAAGATCGAAGGAGAACGAGTCCAGATTAGCGGCCAACTTTTAGTTGAAGCCATTATGACCACCGGTATAAACATAGACAACAAATTCATTGTATCGGTAGAGAATGGGAAAGCAAAAGTTACAGTAAACGGTGAAATTAATGCCACAAGCGGAACATTCTCCGGATTCTTGAAAATACCATTTAAAACTTTTAAAGAAGGAGCTATCCCAAATGCTGCTACCGGAGAATATACCGTATCTGACTATTTCAATCTCGAAGCAAAAGGGGAAGATACAGCTACTCGTCTAACTCTCAATTTACCTACTGATGAAAAGTATATTGGTACGGTCCTTACCGTCTATGATAATCCTGTAAAAACAAGAATAGCCCCTATCGTCGAGATTATAGGAAGGATGTATCACCCTTTAAATGTCGATGTTTACGGACTAAAATTAGTAACAAAAATAGAAACAGGTAAAGGAGGAGTAATACAGTTTATCGGAGTTAGTCGCTACGATGGATGCGTATGGTATGTTATTACTGACAGTCTGGGAGAAAGTACCAGGACATAAATAATACATTATTAATCACTAAAAACAAAACTTATGAAAAAGGTATTTTATGAATCATGGATCGCAAAGTATCTGCTTGGATGCACTTCTATTAAAAGAAAAACCGCCTGCTCATCACGAGTTAGCGGCTGACAAACACAAACAAAACAAACATTAAGGGAAATATTCCCTTACAGAATTGGTGCAAAGGTAATATTAATAATTAAAAGAAAAAATCAAATGAACAACATCGACTCAATTATCATTCATTGTTCTGCCACTAAAGCTGGGCAAGATTTTAAAGCAAAAGACATCGATCGTATGCATCGTGCACGTGGATTCAGCCAAATCGGATATCATTTTGTGGTAGATTTAGACGGTACCATTGAAGAAGGTAGATCTCTCCAAATCGAGGGAGCACACTGCAACACAAAAGGATCATCCGGTTTATCATACAATAAACACAGCATTGGAATTTGTTATATCGGAGGTCTTGATATGACTGGGCAAGCAGCCGATACTCGTACCGATGCTCAAAAACAATCCATGCGTGATCTCGTAATGAGACTCAAACAGGAATATCCCATTGTTGAAGTTCTCGGCCATCGAGACACATCTCCGGATCTGAATGATAACGGGATTGTAGAGTCGAGCGAATGGATCAAAATGTGTCCCTGTTTTGATGCAGCTCAGGAATTTGGATATTGTCCGACAGTATTGATTCGCCCATAAATGGTGCAGACGCACTATTTTCGTACCAAATTGTACAAAAATAGTGCGCCTGCTATTATCTAGAGATCAATGAAATAACTCCATTCCGTACGAAAGTACAATTTAAAAGGCAAAACTGTTGAAGCACTGTACTCCTTCTTGTTTACTCTCATTCAACACATGAGCATATACTAATGTCTCCTTCAGATCCGAATGCCCAAGGATCTCCTTCAGAGAAGCGATATCCTTTGTCTTACGCAAAAAGATGGTTGCAAAGGTATGCCTGCCGACTTTATGTGTTATATGCTTTTCTATCCCGGCAATAGCAGCTATCTCTTTCAAATACCTGTTCATCGTCTGATCAGCACACAGCTTCTCAAAAACAGGTCCCTTCTTCCTAGTACCAACAATGTTTCTTAATAACTGCCGAAGCGGATCTGAGATTGGTACCTGGATTGGCATTGGCTTCCTCTTCTTCAGTTTCATACGAAAATAAGTGAAAGTTGTCTCTGAGAACTGTTCTAAAGCCAACCCTTTTGCATCCCCTATATGCAATGAGCTGAAGCATAAGAATAAAAATAACTCAAGAGTTTTGTGATATCTGTATTCCAGCTCTCCGGAAGTATACAGTTCCATCAACTTCTGCAGTTCATATTCATACAAGTACTCTCCTGAAGGAAGCCCCTTCTTGATTGACCATTTTTTGAAAGGATTTTCATCCATGTAGCCTGCGTTGAAAGCAGCCAAGACATATTTCTTGATTGTGGCCATATTCTTGTTAGCTGTATTTTGGTTATTCTCCAGCTTATGCATTAAATGGAAGAAATACTCGTCAAGCCACTCACTTGTTATATCATCAAAATAAAGGTTAGGATTATACTCCTTCAATTTCTTTATTACTGATAAATTAGTCTTGTAGGTAGAATCTTCAAGTTTTAGAGACTCCTTCTTCTGATAGTCCGTCACAAAGTCAAAGAAAGTGTTATAATCAGTCGGGCGATGATATGCTTTAAGAAAAGAGTCCCTGGTAAGTTTCCTGTCACGGAGGCGATACTTTACAAAAACATTGTTTACTCTGGCTAGAATAGTTTCTATAATCAAGTTCTTATCTTTTGCCAACTTGTCTCCTGCCCCAACACATTTCTTCTTATCGTTCCAGTCTTTGATGTCAACTGAAACTTTCGTAGAAAAGTTCACCTTTTCACGATTAACATAAAAGGATAACCACACGACTCCATTATCCGGGTCGCTCCCATAGGTTCTTAGATATATTTTAATGGTTACCATGATCTACAATGGTTCCGTTTGCAGGTGAGAATTGATCTCCGGTCTACACCTGCACAGTTTGTCACACAAATGAAGAGGTAGCTAATTAACTGAATATCAATAAATAGCAAATGCCGGACACATTGCTGTATCCGGCATTTTGACCACTTCGAGGTTCCTGGCGGATTCGAACCGCCGTACACGGTTTTGCAGACCGCTGACTAAGCCACTCATCCAAGGAACCATTTTTTCTCGTTTGCGGTTGCAAAGGTAGTACAAATTTTGAAACTACCAACTATCCGCAGCAATTTTTCTTTGTACTTTTTTTCTTTACACCGCACTCTTGACGTTTCTTCTCCATCATATCCTTTAAATCACAGCCACTTACGCAGCTATCACAAGGATTCTCACTTTCTCGCGTACGACGAAAAAAAAGATAAATTCCATATATTACACGGGCAATGCAGAGTACAATCAGTACTCCGACTACCCATTCCTGCCAATTATTCATACAAACATTCCTCCAATCTGATAAACTGAAAATGCCACCAGCCAGGCCAGCCCTGTGGTATAGCAAGCTGCAAAGAGCGCCCACTTCCAACTGCCGGACTCTTGCTTAATAGCCGCCAATGCCGCAATACAAGGGAAGTAAATCAGCACAAACAGCATATAACAGAACGCCACTAAAGGAGTTATCGGAATCCGTTCCGCCAGGCTAGCCTCATCGGCCTCCGGATCATCCACATACAAAACACCCAGCGTACTAACGACCAGCTCTTTTGCCCCTACTCCGGAAATCAAACCGATACCCAACTTCCAGTCAAAGCCCATCGGCTTTATCACCGGCTCTATAGCCCGTCCTAACTGACCGATATAAGAATTTTCCTGTTGTTCAGCTACTGTCTCATACGCCTCATGGTTCGGATAATATCCGAGGAACCAGATGATAATAGAAGCAATCATAATAATCCCTCCCATTTTTTTCAGATACTGCGCTCCCTTCTCCCATGTATGACGGAATATGGATTTTGCCGTCGGCATTCGATAAGGAGGAAGCTCCATCACAAAAGGAGTATCATCACCCTTTACCAAAAACTTGCTGAACAGACGCGCCAACAGCACAGCCAGAAAAATTCCGATCGCATAAATACTTAACAACACCAAACTCGCATTGTTCGGGAAAAAAGCCCCTACCAACAAAAGATAAATGGGCAGACGCGCGCTACAAGACATCAACGGGTTAATCAACATCGTAATCAAACGGCTTTTCCGGTTCTCAATAGTACGGGAAGCCATGATAGCAGGCACATTACAACCGAATCCCATAATCAACGGAATAAACGATTTTCCATGCAAGCCCATCTTATGCATAATTTTATCCATTATAAACGCTGCACGGGCCATATAACCGGAGTCTTCCATCAGCGAAATACAGAAATACAGAATCAGAATATTGGGCAGAAAGACGATAACACCACCTACACCGCCTACGATACCGTCAACCAGCATATCCTTCAACGGCCCCTCCGACATGTTATTGCGAATCAAGTCACCGATTTGCCCCACCAGCCATTCAATTCCCATCATCGGATATTCTCCGAGAACAAACGTTCCCTCAAACATCAAGTACATGAAAAGGAAAAAGATAGGATACCCCCAGATACGATGAGTAACGATAGCATCCAGCACCTTCGTCGTCTGCGCCTGCTCCAGATGATTGTCAGTAAATGTCTCTTTCAGCGCACCACTGATAAAACCGTATTTGGCATCCGTTATGGCGGATTCGCAATCCTCGTTCATCGTTTCCTGAACGCGCTTGGCCATCTTGTCGCGAATACGGAAAATCTCTCCCGCATTGGGCAGCGTCCGTACAAAGCTCTCTATATCGGGATCGTTTTCCAGCAACTTGATAGACAGAAAGCGGGTAGAATATTTATGGCGGATAAATTCATTCTTGGATACTTCCTCTTTTACAGCGTCAATCGCTTTTTCCAGATCGGGACCATGATTGATATGGATATGACGGAATACACGCCCTTTCCTTTTATGTTCGCGCACGTAATCCTCCAGATGTTCTTCCTCATGGTTCTTCCGGTCTTCCAGAGAATCATGCCATTCGGTCAAGTCTTTCAGAACTTCCGGATTCATATTTCCCTGCTTGTCAAAGAAATCGACCCCTTCATAAAGGTTGATTACTACATGAAACAAGGTATCCAGTCCACGATTCTTCTTGCTGACAGTAGGCACCATCGGCACCCCGAACAATTTACTCAACAAATGATAATCCAATGTATTACCGCTGGATTCCAGCTCATCGTAAATATTCAAAGCCACTACCATGCGGACATTCATGTCAATCAGTTGGGTAGTCAGATACAGATTTCGTTCCAGATTTGAAGAATCGACTACATTGATGATTACGTCCGGTGTTTCATCAACAATGTGACGGCGGACATAAATTTCTTCCGGTGTATAAGCTGACAGTGAATACGTTCCCGGCAAATCGACAATACGGAAATGATAACCTTCGAAATCGAAATACCCTTCTTTGGCATCTACGGTCACACCGCTATAGTTTCCTACATGCTCATGAGCACCGGAAGCCAGATTGAAAAGAGAAGTCTTGCCTGAGTTCGGATTCCCGACCAGAGCAACGTTGATAGTACGGCGCTTACCTAACGCCAACCGTTTCATATCTTCTTCTTTTACAGAAACATCTTCGGGCAAACCTTCGTGATATACAGCTTTTTCGGCTTGTTTTTTTGCTTCTTCCTCGCTGACTACTTCAATCATTTCCGCTTCCTGACGACGAAGAGATATTTCATAACCTAAGACTTTATATTTAATCGGGTCTTTCAGTGGAGCATTCAACAACACTTCAACAGTTTTACCTTTGATAAAACCCATCTCCACAATACGTTTACGAAAGCCTCCGTGTCCCAAGACCTTAACGATGACACCTTTTTCACCTGTTCCTAATTCGGATAAACGCATAACTATCTAAATTTTCGGCAAAGATAATTCATAACTTCCGAGCACGCAAATTATTTAGAATGTTTTTAAATAGCAGGATTTTCGTATACTGACGGTATCTAAATAACCCCATCAAAAGTCCAAGCCACAACAGGTAACTAATTCCCTGCCTACATCTATTGAATTTACATGCAACAATTAGTTCGTGCCACTATAGTGGTACGCAAGAAGTACTATAGTTCCCCTTACGTCCTACTATAGTGGCACGAAAGAGGAACTATAGTAGGACGAATTAGAAATCGCTAAAGAAAAAAATAATTTATGGGAGTTTTTTCCTTAGTCAGTCCGATAAAAACAATTAGCATTCACTTGAGATACCTCAATAAACTATTATCTTTGCAGATATGATACAACAACGGGTTATACGATATATAGAGAAAGAGCATTTATTCTCGCCGAACGATAAACTTCTGATTGCCCTGAGTGGCGGAGCCGACTCGGTGGCCTTGCTACGTGTACTCCACACAGCAGGTTATCAATGCGAAGCTGCCCACTGCAATTTCCATTTACGCGGTGAAGAATCAAACCGTGACGAACGGTTTGTCCGGCAACTTTGCCAAAAATACGGCATCCGCCTGCATACCATCGACTTCAACACGACTCAGTACGCAACAGAAAAACGGATCTCGATAGAAATGGCAGCCAGGGAACTCCGCTATAACTGGTTCGAAAAGATAAAAGAAGAGTGCGGAGCCCATGTAATCGCCGTAGCTCACCACCAGGACGACAGTGTAGAAACGATGCTGCTCAACCTCATTCGGGGTACAGGCATTACCGGTTTATTAGGAATCCGCCCCCGAAACGGAGCAATCGTACGTCCGTTGCTCTGCATCAACCGGGAAGAAATCATCCGCTACCTGCAACAGATCGGACAAGACTTCGTAACAGACAGCACCAATCTGGAAGACGAATATACCCGCAATAAAATCCGCCTCAACCTGCTCCCACTGATGCAGGAAATAAATCCGTCGGTCAAAAACAGTCTGATAGAAACAAGCAATCACCTGAATGATGTAGCTACTATATATAATAAGGTAATAGACGAAGCCAAAACACGGATTATCACTCCGGAAGGTATCCGAATCGATGCTCTACTGGACGAACCCGCTCCCGATGCTTTCTTGTTTGAAACATTGCATCCACTGGGATTCAATTCGGCACAAATCAAAGATATAGCCAATTCGCTTCACGGACAATCAGGGAAACAATTCGTCAGCAAAGAATGGCGAGTCATTAAAGACCGGAATTTGCTGCTACTGGAAACCATCCAGCCGGAAGACGGCCCTGCCCTTCCCTATCAATTAATAAAAGAGGAAAGAGAATTCACACCCGATTTCCGGATTCCACGGGAAAAAGAAACCGCCTGTTTCGATGCAGACAAATTAAATGAGGAAATTCACTGCCGCAAATGGCAAGCGGGAGATACATTCATCCCCTTCGGCATGACGGGCAAGAAAAAAATAAGCGATTATCTGACCGACCGCAAATTCTCCATCAGCCAAAAAGAACGCCAATGGGTTCTCTGCTGCGGTGAACGCATTGCATGGCTGATAGGCGAACGGACAGATAACCGCTTCCGGATAGACGAAACGACTAAACGAGTGATTATCTACAAGATAGTCTGAGGCAATTTCTGTTTCTTGAAACACTCGGACAGCAAAGAAGCGAAAGGAGTATCATATTTCCTTGCCTTGTTTGCACATGCTTTCACACAGGCGCAGCATTTGATGCATTTTTCAGCATTCGTGTTCAGTTCATCCCCTTTGGTGATCGCTCCTGCCGGACAACGAGCCGCACAGATACCACAATGAGTACACAAGCTCTCATCTTCTATCCAAGGGGTACGGGGAAGCGGAGTACCACTTTTGCGCAGCTTGATTACCTTCCTCAAAAAGCGGAATAAGGGGAAAAACGGCTGACTGGGGCGTTTAATGGCACGCACATCCACCTGGTAAAGAGTATCGGGTCCATCAGCTGCCTGAATTTTCTCCATTATCTTCTTTCCGAAATCTTCCGCATAATCCAAATCAGATTCATTCGGACGACCGTCTGCGATGGGACATTTATCGGTGCTATATGAATGTTCACCTATGAAGGTTGCTCCGGCAATCACCTTCAATCCGTGAGGGATGGCAAAAGCGTCCAGTTCCATCAACGCCTTCTCGTAGGCACGGTTTCCGTAAACCACGACCAATACGGCAGGAGTATCCAGACCGCGAATACTTTCCAGACGTTCCATAGCCAAAGGAGCCACATGACCTCCATATACAGGCACTACGATAACAGCTAATGCAGACGTAGGAATAACAGTTTCCTCGACAGTCTGCAATGTGAGATTCATCGAAACGACATTTTTTATACCGGTTCCGTGAACAATTGCTTCGGCTACTTGTTTTGATGTGTGTGTAGGCGAAAAATAAATTAAACGAGCTTCATTTACTGTCATACTATTTTCTTTTATACAGCAAAGATACGTTTTTACGCTGAAAAAAGTGTTTGATTGTTCATGAAACCAAAAATATTTATTATCTTTGCCCCGTTGAAACATTCTACGATTCAACACATACATCCCTAATTCATAATTAAAAACAAAACATATGCTCGCATATCTGCGGTTATTACGCTGTAGTAATGCTGTCCATATTTCATCAAGACAGAAATTTTAATAACTTACCATACTATATGTATAACATTATCCAATTGAACGACAAAAATCTGTCGGAACTTCAAGTTATTGCCAAAGAGCTAGGCATCAAAAAAGCAGACTCATTTAAGAAAGAAGAACTTGTATACAAGATTCTTGATGAGCAAGCCATAGCCGGAGCCACTAAGAAAGTTGCCGCAGAGAAATTAAAAGAAGAACGCAAAGGAGATAAAAACAAGCGTTCGCGCACAGCCGCACCTAAAAAAGAAGAGAAAGTAGCACCTGCAGCCAAAAATGTGGAAGTTACTAAAAATAAAGAAAATGCTCCTGCAGCCAAACCTCAGCAACGGCCTAAAGAAGAGGCTGCCAACAAAGCCAAAGAAGCTCCCGTTGCTGAACCGAAGGCAGAGAAAGCTGCTCCTAAGCGCAAAGTAGGCCGTCCCCGCAAAGACGCCAATATCGCTGAAAAAGCAGAAAACAAGGAGGTGGAAAACGCAAAACCGATAGTGAAACCAACAGAAGAAAAAGCTGTTGCGGAAAAAACGGTAGTTGCACCGGCGGCTGAAAAAGCAACTCCGACACAGGAGACAGAAAAGAAAGTAAAAGAAAACAAACCTGCCGTTGCAGAAAAACCGGTAATAGCCAAACCGCAAAAGAAATCGGCACCGGTGATCGACGAAGAAAGTACCATCTTATCCAGCGAAGACGATGATGACTTTATCCCAATCGAAGACCTGCCTTCTGAAAAAATAGAGCTTCCGACCGAACTCTTCGGCAAATTCGAAGCGACCAAGGCAGAAACAGCACAAGCCGCCCCCGAGCAAGCTCCACAACCACAGCAACAACAGCATTCACAACCGCAACAACGCCAGCGCATTGTCCGCCCGCGCGACAACAACAATAACAACGCCGGCAATAACAATGCAAATGCTAACAACAATAATAATTTCCAGCGTAATAATAACAACAACCAGCGTCCTCCGATGCAACAACGTCCTGCACAACAGCAGAACAACGCTGCCGAGAACCTTCCGCCTGTACAACAACAGCCGGAACGCAAAGTGATCGAGCGTGAAAAGCCTTATGAATTCGATGATATCCTCAGCGGAGTAGGCGTACTGGAAATCATGCAGGACGGATACGGATTCCTCCGTTCTTCCGATTACAATTATCTTTCTTCTCCGGACGATATTTATGTATCACAGTCACAAATTAAGTTATTTGGTCTTAAGACCGGTGACGTGGTAGAAGGCATCATCCGTCCGCCAAAGGAAGGAGAAAAATATTTCCCGTTAGTAAAGGTGTCAAAGATCAACGGACGTGACGCAGCTTTCGTTCGCGACCGTGTTCCTTTCGAACACTTGACTCCGCTCTTCCCGGACGAGAAATTCAGACTCTGCAAAGGCGGTTATTCAGACTCCATGTCTGCCCGGGTTGTAGACCTTTTCGCTCCTATCGGTAAGGGACAGCGTGCACTGATCGTAGCACAGCCGAAGACAGGTAAGACCATCTTGATGAAAGATATCGCCAACGCCATCGCAGCCAATCATCCGGAAGTATATATGATTATGCTGCTGATCGACGAACGTCCGGAGGAAGTAACCGACATGGCACGCAGCGTCAACGCAGAAGTAATCGCTTCTACTTTTGACGAACCGGCAGAACGCCACGTAAAAATCGCAGGTATCGTACTCGAGAAAGCAAAAAGACTGGTAGAATGCGGACACGACGTAGTGATCTTCCTTGACTCTATCACTCGTCTGGCACGTGCTTACAATACTGTATCTCCCGCATCCGGTAAAGTACTTTCCGGTGGTGTGGACGCCAATGCACTTCACAAGCCCAAACGCTTCTTCGGTGCTGCCCGTAACATCGAAAACGGCGGTTCGCTGACTATCATCGCTACCGCACTGATCGACACCGGTTCCAAAATGGACGAAGTTATCTTCGAAGAATTCAAAGGTACAGGTAACATGGAGTTGCAGCTTGACCGCAACCTGTCCAACAAGCGTATCTTCCCTGCTGTCAACATCACCGCATCCAGTACTCGTCGCGACGATCTGCTGCTTGACAAGACAACACTCGACCGCATGTGGATATTACGCAAATACCTTGCAGATATGAATCCTATCGAAGCAATGGATTTCGTAAAAGACCGTCTGGAAAAAACAAGAGACAACGACGAATTCCTGATGAGCATGAATAGCTGATCAAGAATAAACGATCATAAATAAGGAACGGTGAATATACTGGACGATGAATAATCGCAGTTTATTCACCGTTCTTTTTATGATTTCCATTAATTCTTTTCATTTATTATTCATCGCGGTCTTCGCTGTTCCTCATGAATCGTTCATCGCATATTTCATTTTTGTACAAATTACTTTCATTTACGTCCAAAACCACTCCCCCGCCCTTTTTTGCTTTTTGTTTTTTCCTACTTTTGCTACCCAATCAATTACTTAATTCTAGCCAAGAATGAAAACAATTTATCCATTCATGGGATTAGCCCTTTGTGGCGCAGCAGCCCAGGCACAAGAAAAGCCGAACTTCCTGATTATCCAGTGCGACCATCTCACACAACGTGTCGTAGGCGCTTACGGACATACACAAGGCTGCACACTTCCCATTGACGAAGTAGCATCAAGAGGAGTAATCTTCTCTAACGCTTATGTAGGCTGCCCCCTCAGCCAACCTTCACGCGCAGCATTATGGAGCGGCATGATGCCTCACCAGACCAATGTACGTTCAAATTCCAGCGAACCCGTCAACACCCGCCTGCCGGAAAACGTACCTACACTGGGTAGTCTCTTCTCCGAAAACGGTTATGAGGCCGTACACTTCGGCAAGACTCACGACATGGGCTCACTGAGAGGCTTCAAACATAAAGAGCCGGTAGCCAAGCCATTCACCGATCCCGAATTTCCGGTCAACAATGACAGTTTCCTGGATGTAGGAACCTGCGAGGATGCCGTTGCCTACCTCAGCAATCCTCCGAAAGAACCTTTTATCTGCATTGCAGATTTTCAGAACCCGCATAATATCTGCGGATTCATCGGCGAAAACGCAGGGGTACACACCGACCGGCCGATCAGCGGACCGCTGCCCGAATTGCCGGACAACTTTGATGTGGAAGACTGGAGCAATATTCCGACTCCCGTACAATATATCTGTTGCAGTCACCGCCGCATGACACAGGCTGCCCATTGGAACGAAGAAAACTATCGTCACTACATCGCCGCCTTCCAGCATTACACCAAGATGGTGTCCAAGCAAGTAGACAGCGTACTGAAAGCCCTCTACTCCACCCCTGCCGGAAGAAACACGATTGTCGTAATTATGGCGGACCACGGCGACGGCATGGCATCCCACCGCATGGTGACCAAGCATATCAGCTTCTATGATGAAATGACCAACGTTCCGTTTATCTTTGCCGGTCCCGGCATCAAGCAGCAGAAGAAACCTATAGACCATCTGCTGACACAGCCGACGTTAGATCTCCTGCCCACCCTTTGCGACCTGGCAGGCATCGCCGTTCCGGCAGAAAAAGCCGGCATCAGCCTTGCACCGACTCTAAGGGGAGAGAAACAAAAGAAAAGCCACCCTTATGTTGTCTCCGAATGGCACAGCGAATATGAGTACGTTACCACTCCCGGACGCATGGTGCGCGGACCGAGATATAAATACACCCATTATCTGGAAGGCAACGGAGAAGAACTGTACGATATGAAAAAAGATCCGGGTGAAAGAAAAAATCTTGCCAAAGACCCTAAATACTCCAAAATACTCGCCGAGCATCGTGCTTTGCTGGACGATTACATCACACGTTCCAAAGATGATTACCGCAGTTTGAAGGTAGATGCCGATCCCCGGTGCAGAAATCATACTCCCGGCTACCCCAGCCACGAAGGTCCTGGGGCACGGGAGATCCTCAAAAGAAAATAATTCTATAAAAAAGAGTGAAGATTGCTTGCCAGTCTTCGCTCTTTTTATTTCTTTTGCACATCACCATACGAGCAAACAAAATAGTGAATAGTAATTTACAGCATATAATAGCACTCATTGCAGCCATATTCATATCGGCGGCTCTCCATGCAACAAACCTGAACAAAGAACGACTTACCTTACTCCAGCCACTTGTCGAGCATGATCTTTCTTTCAATACAAATATCGATATTACAACGGACAGCATCATCTTATGGGAAAAACTCTTAAGCCCCGAACTTGAAAAGCAGCAAGAATATCATATTCTGTTTCCATTGAAAATGATGGCAGTTCAGGCATTAATTACGGAAGGAAATATCAGTCTGGCAGTCAACAACGCCAACTCAATGTATCAGCAAGCCAAAGCTATAGATTATCCTTTCGGAACGGCACTGGCATTGCGTGCCCTTGCAGACACCTACCAAAGTTCGGGAAATCCCCAGTCTGCTATAGAGTCTTATGAGGAATCCTTGAAAATAATGCAAAAAATTCCGGCAAGTATTCCATATCTTAAGACAAGCATGTTTCATTTGATCCTGAGCAAACTCAAATACAGGCAAATGACAGATATCGAAAAAGATTTTGCCTATCTGGAGTCTCTTTACCATAAAGAATCAGGTTTGCCCGATGACTTCTATCTGCCTTGCAGCTATGCCTATTATTATATACAGACAAACAACCTTCCAAAAGCACTGGAGTATCTGAAACAGCTGGACTCCATCTACGAAAAATATCCGTATCCCTACTATTCTTCAATCAGCAACTATATGTATGCCGGCTATCATATTGAGTCAAAAGAATATGATAAAGCGCTGAAAGAATATGAAGAATTACTCACCATAACAAAGAAAACGGCTTTATTCAGACATGTTCAGTTATTACAGGAACGCGCCAAAGTCCTGGTACTTATGAATCAGAAACAAGAGGCGTGCAAGATTTATGAGGAGATTAATCATCTCAAAGATTCATTGGACGCCCAAAGTTATCTCAGCCAGATAAACGAACTGCATACCCTGTATCAGATAGATAAAAGCGAACTTAATTATATCAACATACAAAAAAATCTCTATTATTGGAGTCTGTCTGTGATCTTAGTGATCGTAGTACTGATCATCATTGCCATTTTCCGCATCAAGCGCACCAACAATCGTCTTCTGCAATCACAACAGGAACAGGAAAAAGCCAAGAAACAAGCAGAAAAGTCTATCCACACCAAAAGCCTTTTTCTCTCCAATATGAGCCATGAGATTCGTACTCCGCTCAATGCTTTATCCGGTTTTTCAGCTATTCTGACAGAAGAATCCATCGACAACGAAACGAAACAACAGTGCAACGATATCATCCAGCAGAACTCAGAACTGCTGCTCAAACTGATTAATGATGTAATTGACTTATCCAGCCTTGAAATTGGAAAAATGCAATTCAAATTCAACGAGTGTGATATTGTAGCGCTATGCAGAAATGTCATCGACATGGTAGAGAAAATAAAGCAGACTCAAGCGGAAGTACGGTTTTCCACCTCTCTCAGTTCACTGAAGCTGACCACGGACAGTGCCCGCCTGCAACAAGTACTGATCAATCTGCTTATCAACGCCACAAAGTTTACTGCACAAGGCACTATCACCCTGGAACTGGTGAAACAAACGGAAGATACGGCCCTTTTCTCCGTTAGTGATACCGGTTGCGGAATCTCCAAGGAGAACCAGAACAAGATATTCAACCGCTTCGAAAAGCTCGATGAAAACGCACAAGGCACAGGACTCGGATTATCTATCTGCCAGCTTATCATCGAGCAACTGGGAGGCAAAATATGGATCGACCCGGACTATGACAAAGGAGCACGTTTTCTGTTCACACACCCGATTTGCCATGCGCAGATAAAGAAGGAGGAAACACGATGAAACGACTGATATTACTGATCATCACCTGCTATGGCCTACTGTCGGGCTATGCAAACACCGATACAGCCTCAGACAGTCTGCTGCAAGTGTTGCAAACGCTGCCGCATGACACCACACGCCTCTCTACCCTGAACGACATTATCAAGATAGAGCAGAACAACTACAAATGTATCCAGTATTCGGATTCGCTGATGCAGGAAGCGTTAAAACTGAAAAATGACAAGTATGCCAGTTTAGCCGCTTATTATCATTTGTTGTATTATTACAACCGTTGCGAACAGGATAGTGTAGCCAAATGGATAGTCAAGATGGAACCGTTGGTACAAAAATCCGGTTTATGGGATTATTTCTTCGACGCCCGACGCTTTCAGATTGACCTATACACCTTTACCGAACAATATGAGCTTGCCATCAGCGAAGCAAACAAGATGAAACAGAAAGCCCTTGATATTGACAATAACCGTGGAACGGTAGCTGCTTATCAGTGCCTGTCCAACGCATATATCGGCAGCCAGCGCTGGGACGAGGGGCTCAAAGCATTGGAAGAAGCCTACAGGCTACTTCCAAAGAATGGCAATGCGGTAGTCCATATCTCCGTCCTGTCACAGCTCATATCCGTAACCAAAGAAATGAAGGACAATTACAGGCAACTAAAATACCTGCAAGAGTTGGAAAATGTACTCCGTAAATTCATCATTGACAATCCATCTCTAAAAGACGGATTTGCAGACGTATTCATTTTCAATGAGATTTTCTATGCGCATTATTACCTGAATACCAATCAGCCCCAAATTGCTTATTCACATATAGAAAAGTCTAAAAAGTATCTGACTGAAAATACCTATTTCATGTATAAGGTGCTCTACTACGACATCTATGCGAAATACTATCAGAGTATCAAACAATATCAGCAGGCATCAGCCTACATCGACACGACATTAACTATGCTCAAGAAAGATTTCACCAGCGACTATGCCGAACAACTGCTGAAACAGGCTAAAATATGGGTGGAAGCCGGAGATAATAACAGAGCGACAACTCTCTACCAACAGGCACTGGCCATCAAGGACTCGGCTGCCATGGCACTCTCCAACACCCAAATGGAGCAAATCAAAAAAAGCTATAATCTGGACAAGATAGAACTGGAACAACAAAAGCAGACCAACCAAATACGTCTGATCAGCCTGATCGTAATCAGTGCCATTCTGATCGTATTATTTATTTCCCTATTCCGGCTCTCCAAAATCCGCAAAGCCCTGAAATATTCCGAGAGCGAAATACGCAAAGCAGCGGAAACGGTACGGGTAACCAACGAAATAAAAAATCGCTTCCTGTCAAACATGAGTTATAACATCCGGACCCCGCTCAACAACGTGGTAGGTTTCTCGCAACTCATAGCCAGCGAACCGAATATAGATGAAAAAACAAGAGAAGAATACTCGGCGATCATCCACCAAAGCTCAGAAAGATTAATGAGACTGGTCAATGATGTACTCGACCTGTCTCGTCTGGAAGCCAAAATGATGAAGTTCCAGATACAAGACTATGATGCCGTCGCACTTTGTAACGAAGTATGCTACATGGCACGCATGAATAATGAAAAGACAGGCATTCAAGTCCGCTTCACTCCGGAAGTCGAGTCACTGTCCCTTCGCACAGATACCACCCGATTGGGATACGCTCTGCTCAGTACCCTGACCTATCCGCATGAACATGAAACAGAGGGACAACAGGAGGAACGGATTATCCGCTTTACATTAAGCCGGAAAGGCGAAATGCTTTATTTCCGCATTCTCAACTCTCCATTGGCGGACGAGGCTTTCACCTCACAGGAGACCGGCATCAGGCATGAGATCAACCAGTTATTGCTGGCTTACTTCGGAGGAAGCTATCAGGTAAACGCCCGGGGAACAGAAGGCCCGGAAATTGTTTTCACCTATCCCATTGCTTCAGAATCGGAATAAAGCGCTATCTTTGCAAACTGTAAACTTAAACGCTTAATTATGTATACCAACAAACAGATTTGGAGTGTCAGTTACCCGATACTACTCAGCTTGCTGGCGCAAAATGTCATCAATGTCACCGATACCGCATTCTTAGGGCACGTTAGTGAAGTGGCCCTGGGAGCTTCGGCTATGGGTGGACTATTTTATATATGTATATTCACCATCGCTTTCGGATTCAGCACAGGATCACAAATTGTCATTGCACGACGCAATGGAGAAGGACGCTACAGTGATGTAGGTCCCGTAATGATTCAGGGGATTATGTTCCTCCTGTTGATAGCTATATTGATGTTCGGCTTCACCAAAGCGTTCGGAGGAAATATCATGCGGTTGCTGGTTTCTTCCGAATCCATCTACGAAGGCACTATGGAGTTTCTGGACTGGCGTATTTACGGGTTCTTCTTCTCGTTTGTCAATGTCATGTTCCGTGCCCTGTACATCGGCATCACACGTACCAAGGTCTTGACCATCAATGCTGTTGTCATGGCATTAACCAACGTCATATTGGACTATGCACTGATTTTCGGTAAATTCGGTCTGCCGGAAATGGGAATCAAGGGAGCTGCTATCGCTTCTGTACTGGCGGAAGCCTCTTCCATTCTCTTCTTCCTGATCTATACATATATCAGTGTTGATTTGAAAAAGTATGGTCTGAATCGTCTGCGCTCGTTCGATCCGGCATTGCTGATGCGTATTCTCAGCATTTCTTGCTTCACGATGCTTCAATATTTCTTATCGATGGCGACCTGGTTCGTGTTCTTTGTTGCCGTAGAATGGTTGGGACAACGGGAACTGGCCATTGCCAATATTGTCCGTAGTATCTACGTCGTACTGCTGATTCCGGTGAATGCACTGGCAACAACGACCAACAGCCTTGTCAGCAATGCCATCGGCGCAGGAGGTATCCAATACGTCATGCCGCTTATCAATAAAATAGCCCGATTCTCGTTCTTCATCATGCTGGGACTGGTGGGATTGTCGGTTTTGTTTCCTCAGTTCCTCCTCTCCGTATATACCAGCGAAGCAGCGTTAATCACCGAGTCCGTGCCTTCGGTATACGTTATCTGCTGCGCCATGCTCATTGCATCAGTAGCCAATGTCGTATTCAACGGCATCTCCGGAACAGGAAATACGCAGGCAGCCCTGTTGCTCGAAACCATCACGATTGCCATTTACGGTTCCTACATCGTTTTCGTCGGAATGTGGCTAAAAGCACCGATTGAAATCTGCTTTACGATTGAGATTCTGTACTATACCTTGCTGTTGATAACAAGCTATATTTACCTCAAAAAAGCAAAATGGCAGAATAAAAAGATATAAATACAAGAGATTTTTGTACATTTGCAGGCTCAAATAATTAATTCGTAATTAAACAACTATGTTCGATAATTTAAGTGAAAGACTAGAACGGTCATTCAAGATTCTGAAAGGTGAAGGCAAAATCACCGAAATTAACGTGGCGGAGACGCTGAAAGATGTACGTAAGGCATTGCTTGATGCCGACGTTAACTACAAGGTTGCAAAAACTTTCACTGACACGGTGAAGGAAAAAGCCATCGGTCAGAATGTACTTACGGCTGTGAAGCCAAGCCAGTTGATGGTGAAGATTGTGCACGACGAACTAACCCAGTTGATGGGTGGCGAGACGGTAGAAATCAACCTCGAATCCCGTCCGGCAGTAATCCTGATGTCAGGTCTGCAAGGTTCGGGTAAGACTACTTTCTCCGGTAAGTTGGCACGCATGCTGAAAACAAAGAAGAATCGCAAACCATTACTGGTAGCTTGTGACGTTTACCGTCCGGCAGCTATCGAACAGTTGCGTGTACTGGCAGAACAAATTGAAGTGCCGATGTACTCAGAACTGGACAGCAAAAATCCGGTAGAGATTGCACAACACGCCATTCAGGAAGCCAAAGCCAAAGGATATGACCTCGTAATCGTCGATACAGCCGGACGTCTGGCCGTAGACGAACAGATGATGAACGAGATCACCGCTATCAAAGAAGCGATCAATCCGGACGAAATTCTGTTCGTGGTAGACTCCATGACAGGACAGGATGCCGTCAATACAGCCAAAGAATTTAACGAACGTCTGGACTTCAACGGTGTGGTACTGACCAAATTGGATGGTGACACCCGTGGTGGTGCGGCTCTTTCTATCCGTTCGGTAGTCAACAAACCGATTAAGTTTGTGGGTACAGGTGAAAAGCTGGATGCTATCGACCAGTTCCACCCGGCACGTATGGCAGACCGTATCCTCGGTATGGGTGACATCGTTTCGCTGGTAGAACGTGCTCAGGAACAGTATGACGAAGAAGAGGCCAAACGTCTGCAAAAGAAGATTGCCAAGAATCAGTTCGACTTCAACGACTTCCTCAGCCAGATTGCCCAGATCAAGAAGATGGGTAATCTGAAAGAACTTGCATCCATGATCCCGGGCGTAGGCAAAGCTATCAAAGATATCGATATCGACGACAATGCTTTCAAAAGTATCGAAGCGATCATCTATTCCATGACTCCGGCAGAACGTTCTAATCCGGAAATATTGAACGGCTCACGCCGTACACGTATCGCTAAAGGTAGCGGAACAACGATTCAGGAAGTAAACCGTTTGCTGAAACAGTTCGACCAGACTCGCAAAATGATGAAGATGGTAACCAGCAGCAAAATGGGAAAGATGATGCCGAAAATGAAAAAATAAAAAGAATTTTATTCTGTTTCAGATAGAAGGAGGAGGCTTAGGCTTCCTCTTTTATTTTTGGTATTACAGATTTCACTTTCCTATACCAATCAGCCTTTTACCTGGCAACTTCAACTTTTCAAGTTTTCACTTTCCACAGACTCTTGTAGTGATTACTCCCGCCATGATAAACCCAATATAAAACACTGCGTTTTACAAGGTATAAAGCTATGCTTTAGGGAGTGAAAAGCGCAGCTTTATACCTTGTAAAGCGCAGCTTTAGCTTCCATATCCCCGCTCCTTTCGCCAACAACTACACTGAAAGATTATCCTAAAACCATATTAATATCACTATTTACTTGTAATGATTACAATTTTACAAAGGTTTTATATGAATATTCATTTTTATTTCTTTACTTTGCAAAAGATAACAAAACAGAAGCACGAATATGTACTATGTATATGTAGCAGGTTACATTTTATTAGCAGCAGCCATGCAGCTGTTCACAGGAAACTTTCCTGTTTCTTTTCTCGCCTTTCCGCTGAATATCATCTTTGCGGCGATCTGGCTTTTCCTGTTATGGATACTATATAAAGAATATAATAATCTAAGAATCACCCGTTTTCTCGGTTCATCCAAAGCCAGCGTTTTATCTATCAGCCTGTTTATCGGTGGTTGCCTGATCATAGGACTTTTCCCCCAACTATCTGAACCGGAAGCAGAAATGCGCAATGGAATATCAGCCTCATTGGGATGTTACAATTTCATGACTTCATGGATATTCATTTCTATACTCTTATTATTATTAAGCAATCTGGCGATGATCACCATCCACGCCTGTCGGCATCGCAAACAAGCACGCTGGCGCTTTATTCTGAACCATACAGGTTTATGGCTGGCTCTGTTTGCTGGATTTCTGGGTAGCAGTGACACGCAGACATTACGCATACCTTTATATAAAGGTGAACCGACACACGAGGCATTCGACATGAATGGCACATCTTACTATTTAGATTATGATATGGAACTCAATTCGTTCGCTGTAGAATATTACCCGAACGGACGTCCTTCCCGCTTTTCCGCCAATGTACGTTTGGGGAATGAGAACGTTCTGCTGGAAGTAAACCATCCCTATTCCTACCGACTGGGGGAAGACGTCTACCTCACCGGATACGACGTAACAAAAGGCAACGAAAGCAATTACTGCATTCTACAGGTCGTAAAACAGCCCTGGAAATATGTGATGGTAGCGGGTATTCTGATGATGCTTGCAGGAGCAGTTCTTTTATTTATAAACGGAGCTAAAGCGTATGATAAACTGGGATAACTTCTATGTATTTGCAGCAGTATCCATCTGCTTATGGTTGGCAGGAGCTGTATTTGCCCTTCGTTCATCATCGAAGAGTAAGGTGGCAATCGTTTTTACTTCCGGCGGCATTATTATATTGGGAATATTTATTGCCGGATTATGGATATTCCTCCAGCGCCCTCCATTACGCACTATGGGAGAAACCCGATTGTGGTATTCATTCTTTATGGGAATAGCAGGATTGCTAACCTATATCAGATGGAAGTATCGCTGGATTCTCTCTTTCTCGACGTTACTTTCTACAGTTTTTGTGATCATTAATTTGATGAAGCCCGAGATACACGATCAGTCATTGATGCCGGCGCTGCAAAGTGTATGGTTCATCCCGCATGTAACCGTATATATGTTCTCTTATTCCGTTCTGGGATGTGCTTTCATCATCGCCCTGACCGGACTGTTCCGTCATAAAGAAGAATACCTGCATACAGCAGACAATCTGGTCTACGCAGGCGTCGCTTTTCTTTCCATCGGTATGCTGCTAGGTTCTCTCTGGGCAAAGGAGGCTTGGGGAAACTACTGGAGCTGGGACCCCAAAGAAACTTGGGCAGCCATCACCTGGATGGGATATTTGCTCTACATCCACCTCCGCCTGTTCAGAAGAACCGGACGGAAAACACTCTATGCCCTGCTCATAGTCTCCTTCCTTGCTTTACAAATGTGCTGGTATGGAGTCAATTACCTGCCGGCGGCCCAACAAAGCGTACATTTATATAATCGTAATAACTAACCTCAAAAAACAAATGTGAAATGAAGAGAAGTACAAAACTAATCGTAGCATTATTGGTAGTCGTGGCGGCATTGGTAGTCATTTACCGACTGATGCATCGGGTGCCTTCTGCCGATTTGGAAGCAAACGTGCAGATGCAACAGATTATTACGGATGCAGGATGCCTGAGATGCCATACCTCGACGCCGGAACTACCGTTCTATGCAAATATGCCTGTAGCCGGAAAAATTGTAATGGAAGACGTGAGCAAAGCCTATCGCGCTTTCGACATGACTCAGATGGAGAAAGACATGAAGGAAGGACGCCCTCTCAATCCGGTTGATCTGGCTAAAGTAGAAAAAGTAATCCTCGACGGAAAGATGCCGCAGGCAAAGTATTACCTTGTACATTGGGGAGCTTCTTTCAATGATGCAAAGAAAGAGGTAGCACTGAGCTGGGTAAAACATCACCGCATGGGACTGTATACCGATGTGGCAGTAGCACCTGATTTCATTAACGAACCGATTCGTCCTATTGCCGACTCGATCTCAGTCGATGTACGCAAAGTGGTCTTAGGAAATCTGTTGTATCACGACACCCGCTTATCGGCAGACAACACCGTTTCATGTGCCAGCTGTCATGGTCTGGATACCGGTGGCGTTGACAACAAGCAGTATTCTGAAGGAGTAGGCGGTCAGTTGGGCGGCGTCAATGCCCCGACCGTATACAATGCTGCCTATAACTTTGTTCAATTCTGGGACGGACGTGCCGGAACTCTGGCAGAACAAGCTGCCGGCCCTCCATTGAATCCGGTAGAAATGGCTTGCGAGTCATTCGATCAGATCATCAGCAAACTGGCAGAAGACAAGAATTTCGTAGTGGCATTCAACGAAGTATATCCCGACGGATTGAACGAAAAGAATATCACAAATGCTATTCAGGAGTTCGAAAAGACATTGCTGACTCCTAATTCACGTTTCGACCGTTATCTGAAAGGACAGAAAGATGCCATCACCGCAGATGAAATCGCCGGATACGACCTTTTCAAGAAATATGACTGTGCGACTTGTCATGTGGGAGAAATCCTCGGAGGACAATCTTATGAACTGATCGGTGTACAGCATGATTATTTCGCAGACCGTCAGGCAGAAATGACTGAAGAAGACAACGGACGATTCAAGCAGACAAAAGCAGAGCGTGACCGTCACCGCTTCAAAGTGCCGGGATTGAGAAATATTGAACTGACCGCTCCTTATTTCCACGACGGCAGCATGGCTACTATGGATGATGCGGTTCGCGCCATGGCCAAATATCAGTTAGGCATCGACCTGCCACAACCGGAAGTAGATAAGATTGTCGCCTTCCTCCGTACATTGACCGGAGAGTATAAAGGCAAATTGCTGACAAATAAGAACATGATCTGACAAGACCAAACAGAGGCTCCATTTCACCCGAACAGAGCCTCTGATTGATGTAAACAGAGCCTCCGTTTCACCCAAACAGAGGCTCTGTTTTTCTTGCCTGAAAATCAGAGCTTTCCCTTGTACTTTTTACCTTCTTTCCTACTCGCATTCCAATATGTTCCGCTGTCCCCTCTCCACAAAAAGTCCATTCCTTTTGGAGAGTTCAGTTATTTATTTTACTTTTGTCCATCACCAATAAATACTCTGAAAATATGACTCTGATAGACGGAAAAGCCATTTCCGAACAAGTGAAACAAGAGATTGCAGCCGAAGTAGCCGAAATTGTTGCTCGTGGCGGCAAACGCCCGCATCTGGCAGCAATCCTTGTAGGACATGATGGTGGCAGCGAAACGTATGTAGCCGCCAAAGTAAAAGCCTGCGAAGTATGTGGATTCAAATCCTCCCTCATCCGTTACGAAAGTGACGTGACCGAAGAAGAACTACTCGCCAAAGTACGCGAACTAAACAATGACGACGACGTAGATGGATTTATCGTACAGCTCCCGTTACCCAAACATATCTCCGAACAGAAAGTTATCGAAACGATCGACTATCGTAAAGATGTAGACGGATTCCACCCTATCAACGTGGGACGCATGTCTATCGGACTTCCCTGCTATGTATCCGCCACCCCGAACGGTATTCTTGAACTGCTGAAACGCTATGAGATAGAGACGTCGGGAAAGAAATGTGTTGTACTCGGCCGCAGCAATATTGTCGGCAAACCGATGGCTTCACTGATGATGCAGAAAGCGTACCCGGGAGATGCAACCGTCACTGTATGCCATAGCCGCAGCAAAGACCTGGTAAAAGAATGTCAGGAAGCAGATATTATTATCGCTGCTTTGGGACAACCCAACTTCGTGAAAGAAGAAATGGTAAAAGAAGGTGCAGTAGTAATCGACGTAGGTACTACCCGTGTTCCGGACGCCAGCAAAAAATCCGGCTTCAAGCTGACAGGCGATGTGAAGTTTGATGAGGTAGCGCCTAAGTGCTCATTCATCACTCCCGTACCGGGCGGCGTGGGTCCGATGACGATTGTATCATTAATGAAAAATACACTTTTAGCCGGTAAAAAAGCTATTTACAAGTAGAATATTGAAGGACAGTGAAATGTGTTTCACTGTCCTTTTCCTTCCCTTAATCTGACAGTTATGAAAACAATTACGACTCTCCCTCTCTTATTATGTCCGTTTCCTGCCTAAGTAACAATCATTCTCGAAAAGACATTATAATCCTCTTGAACGTATGAAAGAACTATTAGTATCCCTTCTTCTGGTTACACAATTCTCTTGTATCAGCAAAGCGCAAGAAAATGATACTACCACACAGATACTGACAACTGACAGCCTGCAAACAGACACCCTTTCGCTTCTTTTTGCAGGGGATCTTATGCAGCATCAAGGACAAATTAACGCTGCACGTACTGCGACAGGAGGCTACGATTATTCCAGCTATTTTGAATATGTCAAAGACGAAATTCAAAGTGCTGACTTTGCCATAGCTAATCTGGAAGTTACTCTCGGAGGAAAACCGTACAAAGGCTATCCCGCTTTCAGCGCTCCCGATGAATATCTGACCGCTATCCATAATGCCGGATTCAATGTACTGATAACCGCCAATAACCATAGTCTCGACCGTGGCAGAAAAGGCTTAGAACGCACTATACAATTAATAGACTCCTTAAAAATTCCACACGCCGGAACGTACCTCAACGCTGAAGAGCGTGAAAATAAATACCCTCTTTTATTAGAAAAAAAAGGCTTCCGCATTGCCATACTCAACTATACATACGGAACAAACGGAATCCCTGTCACTCCGCCCAACATCGTTAATTATACTGATACGACCATTATATCCAAAGATATCGAAGCAAGTAAAACAATGAACCCCGATGCAATTATTGCTTGTATGCATTGGGGAATCGAATACCAGTCACTCCCTGACAAAGAACAGAAGTTTCTGACCGATTGGCTGCTTCGAAAAGGAGTAAATCACATAATCGGTTGTCATCCTCATGTTGTGCAGCCTATCGAAGTTCGCGAAGACAGTCTGACAAACGGGAAGCATCTGGTAGTATATTCACTGGGGAATTATATTTCCAATATGTCCGCCCGTCGCACGGATGGCGGCCTGATGGTAAAAATGGAATTAGTAAAAGATAGTACCACCCGACTCAACCATTGCGAATATAGCCTGGTATGGACAGCCCGTCCCGCTCAATCAGGAAAAAAGAATCATCAATTACTACCAATTAATTTCCCCACTGACTCCATTTCCGTAAATGCACGTAACTCTCTGAGAATCTTTGCAAATGATGCGCGATCCCTCTTCAGCAAGCATAATCGGGGAATAAAAGAATATCTTTTTTATAAAAAAAAGTAGCAGAATCTTTTGGAGATTTAAAGATAATATCTATCTTTGCACCGCGTTAGAGAAACGCAGACATGGTGGATGTAGTTCAGTTGGTTAGAGCGTCAGATTGTGGTTCTGAATGTCGCCGGTTCGAGTCCGGTCTTCCACCCCAAAGAAATTTTAAAAGACAAGTCCTGTAAAGCGAAAGATTTACAGGACTTATTTTTTATTAATACAATCGCTTTATGGAAAACAACAAAAAACTAACTCGTTCCAGAAAGGAACGAATGATAGCCGGAGTATGCGGAGGTTTAGCCGAATACTTCGGATGGGACCCTACTTTAGTAAGAATAGTCTATGCACTAGCCACCATCTTCACTGCTTTTGCAGGAATTATTATTTATCTTATTCTATGGATCATTATGCCGGAAGAAAGGTATAGCGACGGATACGGTGACAGAATGAATCAACGTTTGCATTAGTATTGCTTTCATAGCCATCCGGAGCATTTACTTTAAAGATCCGGATGGAAATCTTATAGAAATCAGTACATTAATATAATTCGAGTCCGAACTCATCTTTCAGTTGCATCAGCGCCTGATTCTTCTGTGCCATCATCTGGAACTTCTCGACACGACCAACCGCCCGAACAGTTTCTGCAGGTTCACTTACCCGCACTGTCATCGCCACTTTGCTGTTCTTCAATCTTCCACGAAGATAAGTCTGTAATTCCGGAATCAAAGCTGTAAAATCTTTAGCAGCAATCTCATTATCGACCACTACTTCAAAAGTAGTCGAATTATTCAACAATACCGGACGTATCACTTGCATACGCTTTGCAATGGCCACCTGTTCTTTGGGTAACTGTCCCGCATATTCCTGCCAGTAATAATTCAAATCTCTGTCATTGAAAATAAAGTCTTCTTCCGGCTGTGTTTGCACCTGAGCAACATTGGTTTTGGCTGTATTCTGAGCAGCCTGATCACGTTGCGGATTTTTGATAGATACTCCCAAACTAGACATCTTCATTACAGGAATCTTCCGTTCCTCTTTGGAAATCGAAGAGATTCCAACACTCTGTGACGGCGCGGAAGCAGTATTTGCCGGAGCAGCAGCCCCCGAAGCAACAGATACCTGCGGTTGACGCACAGCAGTATTAGCGGCAGACGGCGCAATAGCCGGAGACGGAGCAGTATGAACAGTAGTCTGTTGAGCAGACGGTGCAGAAGCGACCTGCGGCTGCTGAGCTGCGGCAGGTTGGGTGAATACGGGTTTTATGGTCTGCTTAGGGCCACGCCCACCACTTACGTCATCCCCCTCGGTGGTAAGCTGGGCAACCTGTATCAAGGTCAGTTCCACCAGTAAGCGCTTGTTCTTGCTGGCACGGTAATTCAAATCACAATCATTGCAAAGCTTCATCGCACGGTAAAGGAACTGCAACGGGCATTTCTGCGCCTGTTCCTGATAACGCTGACGTATGCTCGCCCCTACTTCCAGTAATGGCAAGGTAGCTGCATCCTTACTGACCAGCAAATCCCGGCAATGAGAAGATAATCCGGTGATGAAGTGACTACCGTCAAATCCTTTATTCAGCACATCATTGAAAAGCAACAAGGCATCACTTACCCTGTTTTCTAGAAAACAATCCGTCAGACGGAAATAATATTCGTAATCGAGAACGTTCAAGTTCTCAATAACACTCTTATAAGTAATATTCCCTCCCGTAAAACTCACTACCTGATCGAAGATAGACAATGCGTCACGCATACCTCCATCCGCTTTCATTGCAATGACATTCAGCGCTTCGGGTTCTGCCGTAATATTTTCTTTTGCAGCAACGTACGACAAATGATTCACCGTATCTTCGACACTGATCCGGTTAAAATCATAAATCTGGCAACGGGAAAGGATAGTCGGAAGAATCTTATGCTTCTCCGTCGTAGCCAGAATAAAGATAGCGTGGCGGGGAGGTTCTTCCAATGTTTTCAGGAATGCGTTGAAAGCGGAAGCCGAGAGCATGTGCACCTCATCGATAATATATACCTTATATTTACCGATCTGTGGCGGGATGCGCACCTGTTCCACCAATTGACGGATATCATCCACCGAATTGTTGGAAGCGGCATCAAGTTCATGGATATTATACGACCGCTGTTCGTTGAAAGCCACACACGATTCGCATTCGTTACAGGCTTCACCATCGGCAGTAGGCGTCATACAGTTGATGGTTTTGGCGAAGATACGTGCACAAGTAGTCTTTCCCACCCCGCGCGGTCCGCAAAACAAATAAGCATGAGCCAATTTCTGGGTAGCGATTGCATTCTTTAATGTAGTAGTCAGCGCTCGTTGTCCCACCACCGATTCGAATGTGGACGGACGGTACTTACGAGCTGATACAATATAGTTCTCCATATCCGGGATTCTCTCTGTTTTTTTTGATTTTTCGCTTTCAGTGCAAATGTACACAAAAAAGTGATAAGTAATAAAGGATAGAGAAAGAAGTTTTGAACCTAAAGCGGTAAGTTTTTAAGTTATTAGTTTTATCTTTGCGGATATAAAAAAGAGAAGTTATGGATAAACTGATCACTATCTGGAGTTTCATATGCCGACGTAAGTATCTTATCACCGTCGTTGCATTTGCTGTTATCATTGGTTTTCTGGACGAGAACAGCCTGTTCCGCCGTCTGGGATACGAACGCGAAATCAGCCAGCTGAAAGAAGAGATAGAAAAATACCGAGCGGACTACGAAGAGAACACCAAACGTCTCAACGAGTTGAACAGCAATCCGGATGCTATCGAACAGGTGGCACGTGAAAAGTATCTGATGAAGAAGCCCAACGAAGATATTTACGTTTTTGAAGATAATAAATGAAACAATTAGTACCCGCACTTTTCGCCGTAGGCGCAATCATGGCTCTCACAGGGGCTGCTGTATATATCACCGGATGGAACTATGCTCCTTATATTTATACCATCGGAGCCGGATTCATTGCTCTGGCACAAGTAAACACACCGGTTAAAGGAAAAAGCAAAATATTAAAGCGTCTGCGCATCCAGCAGATATTCGGAGCACTTGCGCTGATACTGACGGGAGCTTTCATGTTTACCACCCATGGAAATGAATGGATTGCCTGTCTGACTATCGCTGCCGTACTTGAACTTTACACCGCTTTCCGCATTCCACAGGAAGAAGCAAAAGAAGAGAAATAAAAAAACCTGTTCAAAGCTTCTCAGTCTTGAACAGGCATCAATTTATTAAAATCATGAATGCCCTTAGGAAACCCAAGGGCCTAAAAAAGACGTTTTTTATTTCTTAGCAGATGAATATCTGGCATTCAATCCATCTACAATTTCTTTTGTGATATTATATGCACTATCAGCATAAAGCAGATTATCGAAACCTGTGTTGCTGAAGATCAGGCTATATCCACGAGTCTTATTATATTCTTTCAGGAAAGCGTTGATAGAATCACGGAAAAGCAAACTGTTAGCATTATTGTCTTCCATCAGACCATTTTGAAGTTTGTTGCTCAATTCCTGCAAATCCTGTTCCATTTTAGCCAAACGATTGTATTCCTGCTGAGCTCTTTCCGGTGACAGGAAAGCATTGCTTTCATATTTCTTTTGGAATTCCTGTTTTTCTTTGTTCAAAGCTGTCATCTTCTGGTTCAGCGTCATGCGAACATTTTCGCTCTTCTTTACCATAGCCTCATTCAAGTCAATACAGAAATTGTATTTAGCCAACAAGGTATCTATTTCAACATAAGCTATTTTCATTCCAGACAATTCTGCATTAGCCGAAGCCGGAGTAGTTGCAACTTGATTATCAGCTTTGCCGGCGCATTGTGAGAATAAAACGATAAACGCAAGTGCAGCTAAACCGTTCATGAGGTAGTTTATTCTATTCATAACTCTAAAATATTGTTTTTAATTAATTAGTTCATACTATCGTTCAAGGCTTTTTCCAACTCATCAATAGAAAAACGTGATTTCTTTTGTGCTTCACGATCCTGCGACTGCGCACAACCGATTCCTTTCTTACGCAACTCTTTATTACCGCTCACATGACCATTCGGGAACTTTCCCCCCTTCGTAAAGAATACTTTCACCCCCAATAATAGCAGGGAAATAGCAACTATTAACAAAGTTATCAGTATAGTCTCAACCATTTCTATTAATTTTGTGAGTGCAAAGATAGGCTTTAATGAGAAATGAGTTCAGATAAGTCAAGCAAATTAACCATATTTAGCAATAAGAGGAACCAAAATGAACCTCCTATTCCTATTATAAAAGAAAAAAGCATGGAAAAAAAAGACCTTAAGCCGGCTGGCGTATTCAAGTATTTTGAGGAAATCTGCCAAGTGCCGCGTCCTTCCAAGAAGGAAGAGAAAATAATTGCCTACCTAAAGGCATTCGGAGTAAAACATAACCTGGAGACCAATGTAGATGAAGCAGGAAACGTACTGATCAAAAAGCCCGCCACTCCGGGCAAAGAAAACCTTCAGACTGTCATATTGCAATCGCACATCGACATGGTGTGCGAAAAGAACAATGATGTACAGCACGACTTCCTTACCGACCCTATCGAAACAGAAATAGACGGAGAATGGCTGAAAGCCAAAGGAACTACCCTCGGAGCTGATAACGGTATCGGTGTAGCTACCGAACTGGCTATCCTGGCGGATGACAACATCGAGCACGGCCCGCTGGAATGCCTGTTTACCGTAGATGAAGAAACCGGTCTGACCGGAGCTTTCGAGCTGAAAGAAGGTTTCATGAGCGGTGATATTCTGCTGAACCTCGACTCCGAAGATGAAGGAGAAATCTTTATCGGATGTGCCGGAGGTATCGACTCCGTTGCAGAGTTTAGTTATAAAGAAGTAGAAGTCCCCGCAGGATACTTTTTCTTTAAAGTAGAAGTAAAAGGACTGAAAGGCGGTCACTCCGGTGGTGATATTCACTTGGGACGGGGCAATGCAAACAAGATACTGAACCGATTCCTGTCCCGAATGGCTAACCGGCAGGACCTGTATCTCTGCGAAATCAACGGAGGTAACCTGCGCAATGCCATCCCCCGCGAAGCATACGCCATCTGTGCAGTTCCCGAAGATGCCAAACATGACGTCCGCACGGAACTGAATATCTTCACCAGTGAAGTAGAAAACGAACTGGCCGTCACCGAACCGGACCTGAAACTGGTTCTTGAATCGGAAACTCCCCGTAAAATGGCTATCGACCAGGATACTACTACCCGCTTGCTGAAAGCATTGTATGCTGCTCCTCACGGTGTATATGCCATGAGTCAGGATATCCCCGGACTGGTAGAGACTTCAACCAACCTTGCTTCTGTCAAAATGAAACCGAATCATATTATCCGCATCGAAACCAGCCAACGCAGCTCTATCTTATCTGCACGCAATGACATGGCGAATACGGTGCGTGCCGTCTTCCAGCTGGCAGGCGCTGATGTGACCTTCGGTGAAGGTTATCCGGGATGGAAGCCGAATCCTCATTCAGCTATCCTCGAAGTGGCAGCAGAATCTTACAAACGACTTTTCGGTGTAGAGGCGAAAGTGAAAGCAATTCACGCAGGACTGGAATGCGGTTTGTTCCTCGACAAGTATCCGACTTTAGATATGATCTCTTTCGGACCTACTCTCACCGGAGTACACTCTCCCGACGAACGGATGCACATCCCTTCCGTTGAGAAGTTCTGGAAGCACCTGTTGGATATTCTGGCACATGTTCCTGCCAAGAAATAACAGTCAGGTAAGATATCATAGAAAAGATGATGGTGATAGCAGAAAAAGATTTGCTATGACCGTCATCTTTATTATAATGCTCTTTTTCGTGCCCTCTTATATCATAGGGCAAACTTCTTTTGCAAAGCAAACTTCCCTTACCGAAAAAGAATCGTTCAGCAATAAACAATCTGTTTCCCAGAAGAAGTCTTCCGCCGAAGAACGAATTCCCTTTCGTGTCATGAGCTGGAATGTAGAAAACCTCTTTGACACTCACCACGATACACTAAAGAACGATAATGAATTTCTCCCTGACGCTATCCGTCACTGGAACTACACCAAGTACAAGAAGAAACTGGCTGATATGGCCCGTGTCATCACTGCCGTCGGTGAATGGAATCCACCCGCCCTTGTAGGTCTTTGTGAAGTAGAAAACGACAGTGTACTACGTGATCTCACACGACGTTCTCCTTTAAAGGAACTGAGTTACCGGTATGTTATGACAAGTTCTCCCGATCTGAGAGGGATTGATGTTGCTTTATTATATCAACGTGACCTATTCAAATTATTATCTTTCCGGTCTATCCCCATCCCCTCATTCAAGCATCATCGCCCCACAAGAGATTTACTGCACGTCAGCGGACTATTATTAACCGGAGATACACTTGATGTAATCGTCTGCCATCTGCCTTCCCGGTCCGGTGGAGCCAAGGAATCCGAACCTTACCGGCTACACGCTGCCCGAATACTACGCACAGAAGCCGACAGTCTGCTAAATATCCGCCTTCATCCACAACTGGTCATCATGGGAGATTTTAATGACTACCCAACCAATAAATCCATCAAAGAGATATTAGAAGCTACTGATCCCCAACAGTCAGTCACCTTCCCCAATCCCCGGAAACTCTACCATCTGCTTGCCCGAAAAGCAACATCCCGCCATTTTGGCTCCTATAAATACCACGGAAAATGGGGATTGCTCGACCATTTGATCGTATCCGGCAATTTACTCGATACTTCCTCTAAATTCTTCACCGGTGAAGACAAAGCAACTGTTGCCCGCCTCCCCTTTCTATTGACAGAAGACAAGAAATACGGTGATGATGAACCTTTCCGTACCTATAAAGGAATGAAATATCAGGGAGGAATCAGTGACCATCTTCCTGTTTACGCAGATTTTGAACTCATTTTATACTAGCCGAAATACAAGGAGGTTATAAATCCACTGTCAACCACTCCGCCGGACATAGCCGGAAAGAAAAAAAAGAGTTTTTTATGTTAATAAACGGGGTTCGATACAAAATTTACTTATTTTTGCAGGGTTTACAGCATTTACAAAAAATACCCCCAATGGAAACCTTTGACGAAAAACAACTTCTGAAGGCTATTAGCGAAGGAGATGAGAAAGCCTTTAAAACTTTCTTCCTATACTACTATCCCCGCATCAAAGGGTTTATCAACGGACTACTGCAATCGCAAGAAGAGGCCGAAGATTTATCGCAGGACATCTTTCTTACGTTATGGAACAACCGCTCATCCCTCCATACCATCAATAACCTTAAACCTTATCTTTTCCGCATTTCCAAAAATGCGGTGTATCGGCACATCGAACGCACACTACTGTTCAGGAACTATCAGCAGAAAGAAACCGAAAAGTATATCCCGCCACTGGAAAGCAACGAAACCGATGACAACATCCACCTCAAAGAACTCGAACTATTGGTGACAATGGTTGTAGAAAAAATGCCTCCGCAACGACAGAAAATATATAAGATGAGCCGGGAATCAGGAATGAACAACGAAGAAATAGCCCGCGAACTAAGCATCAACAAACGAACAGTAGAGAACCACCTTTCACAAGCACTTACCGACATCCGAAAAGCATTATTCATAACCTTTATTCTATTTTTCTAAAAAAAAGTAGAATAGAGGCTGTGCGTTATTAATCTGTTACGTATCTTATATATGTAACCACACCTAAAATGCGCTAATATGTCGAACGCTCATAAAATAATTAAAAACTTTACTTCCGATAAGTTCAGTCCGGAACTTAAAGAGAAGTTATGGAAATGGCTTGTCGACTCCAGTGAACAGGCGGAGAAAGATGAAGCATTGATGGAATTATGGGAAGATCAGAATTTCAAAGCCGATGCAAGTACTGAACGTTCCTATCAGAACTTCCGCAGGAAAATTGCGCCCCAACAGCGGAAGGCAACTGCAAGGTATACCTTGCGCAAATGGCTACAGGTGGCGGCTGTATTACTGGTTCCCCTGCTCTCTATGGTGGCATCCTACCTATATATACAATCGAATGAAGAGCATACAGAACTTGTCGAGTACTATGTGCCCAGAGGCGAACAAAAACAGGTTACCTTGCCCGACGGCACCACAGCATACCTCAACTCAGGAACTTTACTGGTATATCCGCAAAAGTTCACCGGGGATATCCGTTCGGTATATCTGATAGGAGAAGCTAATTTTGACGTAAAGAAAGATAAGCAACATCCATTTATCGTCAAGACCAACCATCTGAAAGTAAAAGTATTGGGAACTAAATTCAACGTACACGCTTATGCAGAAGACGAGAAGACAACCACTACTTTGGAATCGGGTTCCGTAGTCGTTCAGAAAGCAAACAATGAGGATATCATCACCCTCACACCGAACGAGCAACTGGAATATGACAACCCGTCCGGAGAATTTAATAAAAAGATTATCGACGCCTCTGTCTACTCCGGCTGGACCAGAGGCGAGCTGAACTTTGCGGCAATGACTCTCAGCGATATTTTCATTACGATAGAGAGAATATACGACATACACATCATCGTCCCTCCGCATCTGGCTACCACCGATGTATATACCATCAAGTTCAAACAAAAAGCTCCTATCAAGGAGATCATGAATATCGTGACCAAAACCATAGGAAACATAGACTATAAAGTCGAAGACGAGAACATTCTCTTAATTTATTCACCCCTAAATAAGAAAGGAGGCCGATAGACAGAAAAAAGGGAGTCGATATTTCGCGGATACCAACTCCCCCAAATCAAAATTACTTCATTTAAATTAGTTGTGTACACTTAAATTAGTATTAATGATTAACTCACAAAAGTATGAAATTTTATAAATTGTCGGGCATAGGTTATCCCGTAAAAATTCATAAATTTTATATATTGTTATTCGCTTTATGTTTTTATAACATAGCCTATGGGCAAAATCAGCCAATAACGGTATCTATGAAAAACCAACCTCTATTAAAAGTATTCGAAATCATTGAAGATCAGACCGATTTTAGTATCGCTTATAATCAGACGAAACTGGACGTGAAACAAAAGGTCAGCGCCAATTTTGTCAGAGAAGCAGTCTCTTCTGTTCTGAACTCCGTACTCAAAGGAACAGGATTCACTTACAGACAGGAAGGTAAGCATATTATTATCATTCCTGTCCCGGCAAAGGCAGAAGCAGCCCCCAACAACACTACTTCTACCCAGCAGTCCATAAAAATACGGGGAACCGTAACAGATGCGCAGGGCGAACCTCTGATTGGAGCAAATGTTCTGGTTGACGGCAGCAAACAAGCGACCATTACCGACATGAATGGGGAATTCTCACTGGAAGTACCTGCCAACAGTAAGTTACGGGTTACTTATATCGGTTACGTCACACAAGAAGTAACAGTCAAAAACAAGACACTTTTCAACATACAGCTACAGGAAGATACCCAGACTATGGATGAAGTGGTAGTCATCGGATTCGGAACACAAAAAAAAGTGAATATGACCGGCGCTGTAGCCTCTGTAAATATCAAAGAGTCGTTGGGCGACCGCCCGATTACCAACGTTTCGGCTGCCCTGCAAGGAGTCGTGCCGGGACTAAAAATTGAATCGACAACGGGAACTCCGGGAGACGACATGACGTACAATATCCGTGGAACAACCTCCATCAACGGTGGTGAGCCTCTCGTATTGGTAAACAACGTACCGATGGATATCAACATGATTGACCCGCAGGATATTGAATCTGTCTCTATTTTGAAAGATGCCGCTTCCGCAGCTATCTACGGTGCCCGCGCAGCTTTTGGTGTGATTCTGATTACAACGAAGCAAGGTAAAAAGGACATGGCTCCCAGATTCAATTACAACAACAACTTCTCTTTCTCGAAAGCATCAGAGCTTCCGCAGAAAGCAAGTTCGCTGGAATCGGTACTGGCGTACAAGGAAATGGGATGGGCAAACGATACCTATGTAGACGGAAAAAACATCACCCAATGGGAAGGCTACATACGAGACTATCAGGCGAATCCTTCCAACTATCCGAACGGATATATTTTCGACGATCAGGGCAACCTGTTCCTTATGCGGGAGAATGATATGTTTGCCGATATGATGGATAACTTCGGATTCATGCAGAACCACAGTTTCTCCGTATCGGGAGGCAGCCAGCGTACCAGCTACCGACTAAGCCTGGGATATACCGGTGAGGACGGCATTCTGGTAACGGACAAAGACAAATTTGACCGTATCAATATGTCCAGCTTCCTGAGTGTCGACGTAAACAAGTGGCTAACTACCCAACTGGATATCAGATATGCAAACTCTACCCAGAACAAGGTGGAGCAAGGCGGACGAAACGGTGTCTGGGGAAGTGCCATGCACCTGCCGTCCTACCACAACATCCTGCCGTACGAACAAGACGGCATCGAATATCCTGCCGAAACGTCCGCTACTTTCGTACGCTACGGAGAACCGAGGGTGATCAAGAAGACCAACCTGCGTACTTTGGGACGTGTCATCATCTCTCCGCTGAAAGGACTGAAAATAACAGGTGAATATACCTACAACCGGATCACCGAGTACAACCGGATGTACGTCAACAAATACAAGTATATAGGATTCAACTTTACAGGGCTGCTGAACAATGTAGAGAACTCACGTTATGCCCTGACGCAAGGTTTCACCAATTACAACGCTATTAACGCATTCGCCAATTACGACTTTTCAATAGGTAAACATGATATCTCTATTATGGGTGGTTACAATCAGGAAGAGAGTCATAAGGAATCGCAATGGTCGCAGCGCACGGACGTATTACTGGAAAATCTGCCGTCGCTCTCCGGTTCTACCGGAACGGCATCCGTCACCGACAGTTTCGATGAATATGCTATCAGAGGTTTGTTCTACCGTGTCAATTACACTTACGACGGTAAATACATGTTCGAAGCCAACGGACGTTACGACGGTACATCCCGTTTCCCGAAAGACAGCCGTTTCGGTTTCTTCCCTTCTTTCTCCGCCGGATGGCGCATTTCGGAAGAAGCATTCATGAAGAATACCAAAAGCTTCCTGTCAAACTTGAAACTACGTGCCTCATGGGGCTCTATCGGCAACCAGATCATACTGAAGCCGGACAACACTCCGGAAAACTATCCCTACATCCCTTCTATGTCACCTTACCTGACGGAATGGCTGGTGGACGGACAAAAGACGACTACACTGAATGCACCGGCAATGGTCAGCAGCAGTTTCTCGTGGGAAAAGGTATATACACTGGACTTCGGAGTCGATTTCGGATTCTTCGACAACCGCTTTAACGGTACTTTCGACTGGTATCGCCGCGACACCAAAGGGATGCTGGCACCCGGTATGGACCTACCGTGGGTAGTGGGAGCCACCGCCGCCAAACAGAACGCCGCTGACCTGAAGACGTACGGCTGGGAACTGGAACTGAACTGGAGAGACCGCATCAACAAGGACTGGAGCTACCGGATCGGATTCAACCTGTACGACTCACAAAGTGAAATCACGAAATACAATAATGAGACCAACCTGCTAGGCGACAAGATTTACCGCAAAGGCATGAAAATGGGAGAAATCTGGGGATATGTCACCGACCGCTTCTACACGGAAGACGACTTCAACGCAGACGGTACACTAAAACCGGGAATCCCCATTCCGAAAGGAGCAGGAAAAGTTTTTCCGGGAGACGTGCTGTATAAGAACTTCGATGACGATACCGAAACCATCTGGAGCGGCGAAGGAACCGCCGACAATCCCGGCGACCAGCGTATCATCGGTAACTCGACTCCGCGTTTCCACTACGGCATCACCGCAGGAATCAGCTGGAAAGGACTCGACCTCTCTATCTTCCTCCGAGGCGTAGGCAAACGGGATTATTGGCGCACCGACCAGATCGCATGGCCTACCGGAGGCTGGGGAAGCCTGTTCAAAGAAACTCTCGACTTCTGGACTCCGACTAACACCAATGCTTATTATCCGCGCGTGTATTCCAACGACGGGGTAAACACAAGCTACAACCACTGGAAACAGTCGAAGTATCTCGCCAACGCCTCTTACCTGAAACTGCAAAACATCACGCTTTCCTATACCTTGCCCAAAGTATGGTCCCAGCGTCTCTACTTCGACGATGTGAAAGTATTCTTCAGCGGAGAGAACCTCTACACGTGGGATCACCTGCCGGAAGGACTGGAAACCGATATGCTGTCAAAAGGTGCCTGGGAATATCCGTTCATGAGAAAATTCTCTTTCGGTATCAATGTTACATTCTAATAACCAATGTATTATGAGAAAATATTTAATCTTTATATGTACAGTTTTGTTAGCAAGCTGTCTCAATAACGATTTTCTGGAAAGGTATCCTTTGGGAGACCCGACTGCCGAAACGGCTTTTGAAACATACGACAATTTCAAGGCATACGCCTGGGGATTGTATGAAACCCTGCCTTCATTGGGCTATGGCTCGGAAAATTCTACGGACGATATCTCGTACAACCAGACAAGAGGAACCAGCGAAAGCAACTGGATCAGAAAACTGGTGACCATCCCCGACAAGAAAGACAATACTTCCTGGAACTATTACAGCTATATCCGAAGGGTCAACCTGATGCTCGACCGCATTGACGGTTCGAAAATGACGGATGTAGAAAAGGCGAACTGGCGTTCCGTCGGTTACTTTTTCCGTAGTTACCGCTACCTGTCTCTCCTGTCGGCTTACGGTGGCGTACCCTGGATTGATCATGTGCTGAGCGACGACGAAACAGAACTGATCAAAGGCCCTCGTGCCTCCAGAGATGAAATAGCCGGTCACATTCTGGAAGACCTGCAATTTGCCGAAAAGAATATCAACGTGAACGGAGAAGGCAGAAACACCATCAACAAGGCTTGTGTACAGGCTTTACTCTCCCGCTTCTGCCTTTTCGAAGGTACCTGGCGCAAATATCACGGACTCAACAACGCCGAAACTTATCTGCGGGAATGCAAACGGGTATCCGCCGAACTGATGCAGACTTATCCGAACGTGGCGGACTGCTACGACGATCTGTTCTGTTCACTGGAACTGAAAGATGTTACCGGTGTCATTCTGTACAGAGAATATTCGGATGCTGTCGGTGTAGTGCACGCTGTCAGCATCGGGGGAACGACCGCCACCTCCTTTTACAATCCGACCCGCGACTTAGTGGACAGTTACCTGTGCACGGACGGAAAGCCACGCTGGACGAGTGACGCCTATCTGGGTGACAAGGATATATACGACGAGTTCAGCAACCGTGACCATCGTTTGTGGCTGCACGTCACTCCTCCTTACCGGGTAGACCGTTCGGCTTCCAGCACAGCCTGGGACAATAAATGGAAATTTACGGATAACTCCAAAGACCGCAGTTTTATCGACAGCCTCACCGTCCGCATGGGAATCGGGTACGGCACCAGTAAGGAACGACAGAAGTTATTGCCATTCCGTCAAGGATATGACGGTGGTATTCTGGGTGCATCGCCTCACTTTGACTTCTATCTGGAGAACCAGCCGTGGTACAAGTCTGCCTTCGGATATAACAACTGGAAATACTATTGCTGCTACCTGAGCATGGGCAGCCAACGAAATGAAGAGACGGATATGCCTATTTTCCGCATCGAAGAAGTCATGCTGAACTACGCGGAAGCCATGTGCGAACTCGGCGAGTTTGACCAGACAGTTGCCGACGTCACAATCAACAAACTGCGCCCGCGTGCCAATGTAAAACTCATGAAAGTCTCGGAAATAAACTCAGCCTTCGACCCGAAACGTGATCTCGGAAATCCGGATTATCCCAACGACTACGAAGTGAGTCCGCTATTATGGGAAATACGACGGGAACGACGCATCGAACTGTTCGCCGAAGGATTCCGTTTCGACGACCTGAGAAGATGGAAGAAATGCCACTATGCACTGAAGAAGAAACTCGGACAATACGTACGTGCATCCGACTTCACGGCAGGAACCAATGTGACTATCGACGGTGGCGGCTCCGAAGGATATCTCGAATTCCATCCGAAACAGAATCATCTATGGCCGGATTACTATTACCTCAATCCTATTCCACGCAACGAACGGGTACTGAATCCCCAACTCGAACAGAATCCGGGATGGGAGGAAGGAAATTAACCGGTAATCCATCACCAACCGGATAATCCGGAACTAACCGGAAGAGGCTGTGGCAAATATTGGCTCTTCTTGACAGTCATCCCAATGACAGGACAAGCATTTCGTCATTAGCGTGGCTGAAAGACCTTGATATTTGACACTGCCTCTTCCCTTTTTAACTGTATTGATTTCGTAAGTTTACTCAAAAGAATAATTGAGTACTTGAAATTTATTCGTATTTTTGAGACATCAGACTAATACGGGCAATCCTTTTGCCGACTCTTACAAAATCTAAATAAACACACTGTACCCCATGAAGCACCTAATTTTTACAGCTCTCTTTCTTCTATCGTACACAGTCGCCGTCCGCGCCCAAATCGTATTTCCTACCCCCAATCAAGTAGAAATGCAGACAGGCAACCTGATTTTAGGGAAAAAGGTTTCTATGTACGCCGAAGACACTACCGCTTTTTATCTAAACCTTTTTCGAGAAGAAGTACTCTCCCACACTCCCATCAAATGGCAAAAAAAAGAATCCAAAGCCGATATCTGCTGGATAACCGACTCATCCCTGCCCCCCGAAGGTTACCGGATCAGGATTCATCCGCAACAGATGGTAATCAGCGCCTCCGACAAAGGAGGATTCACCTATGCCGTACAAACGCTACGCCAATGGGTAGCCGGTTCAGCAGGATCTATCACCTTTGCCTGCGCAAGCGTGACGGACTATCCCCGCACACAGTGGCGCTGCTTCTTACTGGACTCCGGACGTCAGTTCCAAAAGGCTGCCACCATCAGAAAGTATATCGACATGGCTTCACTGCTCAAAATGAACTACTTCCACTGGCATCTGACAGAAGGACTGGGATGGCGCATCGAAATCAAGCAATATCCGCACCTCACCCGGACTGGCGGTTCGGTAGGCAAAGGAGAAGAACAGCAGGGATTCTATACACAGGAAGAAATACGGGACATCATCGAATATGCCCGTCAACGGAATATCACCATCGTCCCCGAAATAGATATGCCGGGCCATGCCGAAGCTGCTCTCTCTGCCTATCCGGAGCTCGGTTGTTTCGGATTGCCGGTAGAGATACCGCAAAGCGGATTTACCCAGAACATATTTTGTGCAGGAAAAGACGGAACTCTCCGTTTCCTGAAAAACGTACTGGATGAAGTATGCGCCCTCTTTCCTTCTCCCTACATACATCTGGGCGGAGACGAAGCCCCGAAAGGCAACTGGGATCAATGCCCGGATTGCCGGAAAAGGATTACCACAGAAGGACTCAAAGACAGTCACGACCTCCAGCTATGGTTCTCTGCGCAAATGGCAAACTATCTGAAGTCGAAAGGACGGAAAGCCATCTTCTGGGGCGACGTAGTCTATCATGACGGCTACCCGTTGCCGGACAATACCGTTATCCAGTGGTGGAACTATCGGGGACACAAAGACCTCGCGCTCAGAAACGCCGTCAAACACCATTATCCGGTCATTTGCAGTTCCAACTACTATACGTATCTGAACTTCCCCGTCACCCCGTGGAAAGGATATACGGAAGCACGTACGTTCGACTTGAAAGATGTCTATCTGAACAACCCTTCCGACAAAGCCATCAGCGAGAAAAATCCTCTGATACTTGGTATGAGCTGCGCATTATGGACCGACGACGGAGTCACGGAACGAATGATAGACCGACGCCTTTTCCCACGCATCCTCGCTCTGTCCGAACAGATGTGGCACGAGGGGGAAGCGCTTGACTTCGACCGGTTCTACCGGAACATCCTTCACCGCAAAGCATGGTTCGAAGAAGCTGGATTCGAATTCGGACCGGCTCTGAAAGAAGATGTAACGAAAGATTATAAATGGGATTAAAAAAAAGAACATCATGAACAAAAGAAATTTATTGATCGCAATACCCGCCCTGTGCAGCGGTTACCTGCACGGACAAACCCAACCCGCATCTCCCAACGTTATCTATATTTTAATGGACGATCTGGGATATGGAGATATCGGTTGCTTCGGACAAGACAAAATAGAAACACCCCATATCGACCGTTTATGCAGCGAAGGCATCAAACTGACACAACATTATTCCGGTTCCCCCGTATCAGCTCCGGCACGCTGCGTACTGATGACAGGTATGCACTCCGGTCATGCGCAAATCCGCTTC
The DNA here is from genome assembly GCF_003434395.1 of Bacteroides sp. AM23-12. Classification (NCBI taxonomy): domain Bacteria; kingdom Pseudomonadati; phylum Bacteroidota; class Bacteroidia; order Bacteroidales; family Bacteroidaceae; genus Bacteroides; species Bacteroides sp. AM23-12. The sequence goes on along the minus strand of NZ_QTLF01000014.1, from coordinate 33,158 downwards.
AACAATGAGTTAGCCGAACGCGGAGCAGTAAACAACTACGACTCGGTGTACGTTCATAAAGAGCTGGAAGGGCAATTCCCCCTACAGGCGAACACGATGACTATCGGGCGAATGATGCAACAAGCGGGATATACCACCGGATGTTTCGGCAAGTGGGGACTGGGGTATCCGGGTTCCGAAGGAACTCCCAACAAACAGGGGTTCGACCGATTCTACGGATACAATTGCCAGCGCCAGTCGCACACATACTATCCTCCTTTTCTGTATAATGACGAAGAACGTGTCTACCTGTCCAACAAAGTGACAGACCCTCACCGAAGCCCTCTGGATAAAGGTGCCGATCCGAACGATCCAGCCAGCTACGCTAAATATACGCAAAAGGAATATGCCAACGATCTGATCTTTGATGAACTGATGGGATTTGTCGATGCCAATAAACGCAAACCGTTTTTCCTGATGTGGACCACTCCCCTGCCGCACGTCTCGCTTCAGGCACCCGAACGCTGGGTACAGCATTATGTAAAGAAATTCGGGGACGAAAAGCCTTACACCGGACAAGCGGGATATCTGCCCTGCCGGTATCCGCATGCTACCTATGCGGCTATGATCAGTTATTTCGACGAGCAGATCGGCCAACTGATCGAAAAACTGAAAGCGGAACATCTGTACGAAAATACCTTGATTGTGTTTACTTCAGATAATGGTCCTACGTTCAACGGAGGCAGCGATTCTCCCTGGTTCAACAGCGGGGGACTTTTCAATTCAGCATACGGATGGGGCAAATGTTTCTTGCATGAAGGAGGTATCCGTGTCCCCGCCATTATCACATGGCCCGGCAAAATAAAACCCGGTACGCAAAGTGACCACATCTGCGCTTTTCAGGACGTTATGCCTACGCTGGCAGAACTGGCAGGCATCACTTGTCCGCCAACGGACGGAATCAGCTTTCTGCCCACATTGCTCGGCAAAAAAGGGAAACAAAAAGAACACACTTATTTATATTGGGAATATCCTGACCCAAGGATTGGCAACAAAGCAATCCGCATGGGAAAATGGAAAGGAATCATCACGGACATCCGGAAAGGCAATACGCAAATGCAGCTTTATAATCTGGAAACGGACATCAGAGAAGAACACGATGTGGCTGCGCAACATCCCGATATCGTAAAACGCTTCGAACGACTGATGAAAGAAGCTAGAAACGGTCCGGACTTTTAACGACCTTCCTTGCTAACTAACGGGACATACCGGAGCATCATCCGTAACATCCCTGCGAAAGACTTGTGCCAACGCTTTGGCACAACTATGCCAACAGCTTGGCACGGCCGTGCCACAGGCGTGGCACAGTTGTGCTAAGCCTGTGGCAAAGATGTCCCCTATAGAGTTAGTCAGAATACTGGTATACCTTCAAGTCGAACTTCGGCACCATCGCCAGCAAATGGTCGAAGATATCCGACTGAATCCGCTCGTACTCTTTCCACACCTTATTGCGGGAAAAGAAATAAACCTGAATAGGAACTCCGTACATGGTAGCCTCTTTCTGACTGATAATCAAATCCAAATCCTGATTCACCACCGGCAGACTGCAAAGATACCGCTCGATATACACCCGGTAAACCTGTGAATTGGTGGGCACCACTCCTTCCTCCGGCTGATAATCCGCCATGAGTGGAATCTCTTTCCGATAACGGTCGAGCATCTCCGGCGTACAAAACTGGAGTGTCGTCAGGTCCAGTGTAATATTCTTCATCACCCGCCGCCCACCGGAATCCTTCATGCCACGCCAGTTCTGAAAAGGACTGCTGACCAGCGTATAAGGCGGAACCGTAGAAATCGTATTATCAAAGTTCTGAATCTTGACCGTGTTAAGCGTAATCTCCTGCACCGTACCATTTGCGGCACCGGAAGGAAGCGTGATCCAGTCTCCCGGACGCACCATATCATTGGCAGAAAGCTGAATACCTGCCACAAATCCCAAAATGGAATCCTTGAATACCAGCATCAGGATGGCTGCCGAAGCACCTAGTCCCGCAAACAGACTAGCAGGCGATTTATTTACAAGGATAGAGATAATCACAATCCCCCCGATAAAAAACAAAAGTACCTGAAGTACTTGAATGAATCCTTTCATCGGTCGGTTCTTCATTGTCTCCTTTCCATCGTAAATATCCATGATCATCAGCAGAATCCCATTGATAGCCAGCAGCAAAGAAAAGATGATATAAATGGCACAAGCCTTCTGCGAAATAACCAGCAGTTCCTTGCCACGCATGAAAGCCATCGGCAACAGGGCATAGACAAGGATGGCGGGAATCGTATGAATCAGATTATGAAACACTTTACGTTTCATCAGCAATGTATTCCAAAGATGCGGTTTCCTGCGGGTATACTGCCTCATTCCTCCCACTAGAATTGCCTGACAAAGATAGTCCACCCCTACAGCAATGGCTATCATCAGTATAGCAATAATTGTTTCATCAAAACGATCGGCAACCTTCGCATCTATCCCCCAATCTATCAGGATTTTGTTCATCCATTTTCCTAAATCGACTACTAACATAAGTTCTTTCTTTATATATCATTTATATAGAAAGATAACAGTGAAAACCTACGTTTGGTTTAAAAAAAAGACTGGCGTCCGATTTACTAGAAATCAAGACCGCCAGTCCCACTGCTACTCTCTAAGCATTTCTTTTATAGTGGCAGACCGTAGCGTCCATCTACAATTTTCTCCAACTGTGCTGCCATCTTCTTTACCAGTTCCGGATTCTGACCCGCCACATTATTCTTTTCTTTCGGATCTTTCTTCAGATCGTAAAGCTGCGGTTCCTTACTGTTTCCCAACTCGATATTCACTGCTTTCAGATATGCCGGTCCATTTCCCGGACGGAGATATTTCCATCTTCCGTCTGTCACCGACAGGTTATTCTGTGCATTCTGAAGTACCAGCCATTCGCGTCCCTTCTTTTGCTTGCCTGTCCACGCTTTCAGCATCGGTTCACTATCCGGTGCCGCACCTTCCGGCAAGCGGACATTCAGCATTTCAGCAAAAGTAGCAAACCAGTCTATCTGACAGAGCAATGCATCCGAAACTGTTCCCGGACGGATCACACCCTGCCAGCTCCAGATACAAGGAATACGTGTACCCGCTTCGAACGAACTGTACTTTCCTCCGCGATAAATGCCGCCCGGAGTATGATCGCCTAGCAATTCCACTGCCTGATCCTTATATCCGTCGTCCACTACCGGACCGTTATCACTGGAAAGAATCACCAGTGTATTCTTATCCAATCCCAGTCGTTCGAGTGCATTCAGAATCTCGCCTACCGACCAGTCAAATTCGAGCAGACAATCGCCGCGAGGTCCCATGCCGCTCTTTCCTGCGAACTGTGGAGACGGAACACGGGGAACATGCGCATCCTGCGTGGCAAAATACAGGAAGAAAGGAGCAGACTTGTGTCCTTCAATAAAGGAAACAGCTTTTCCTGTCAGCGTCTCCGCAATCTTCTCATCCTGCCAGAGAGCCGACTTTCCGCCCTTCATATATCCGATACGGGAAATACCGTTCACGATACTCTGGTCGTGTCCGTGAGAAGGATGCATTTTCAGCAACTCCGGATTGTCCTTCCCGGTAGGTTCTCCCGGAAAGTTCGCTTTGTAACTTACCTGAATCGGATCATTCGGATCAAGGTTGATCACCTGATCATTCTCTACAAATACACAAGGAACACGGTCGCCCGTAGCTGCCATGATAAAGGAATATTCGAAGCCGATATCATTCGTTCCCGGCTGCAAAGGCTTGTTCCAGTCTTGTTCTCCGCCCTTGTCGCCCAGTCCCAGATGCCATTTGCCTACGACTCCGGTGTTGTATCCGGCATCCTTGAACAGGTTCGCCATTGTATAGCGTTCCGGACGGATAATAGCCGCAGCGTCTCCGGCAGCAATACCTGTTCCGGCTTTGCGCCATGCATATTCACCGGTCAGCATCGCATAGCGGGAAGGCGTACTGGTAGCAGCTGCACTGTGCGCATTGGTAAAACGTACTCCCATTTTGGCAAGACGTTCCACATTAGGAGTATGAATAGTCTTGGCTCCGTTACAACTCAAATCGCCGTAACCGATATCATCCGCATAGATAAAAACAACATTCGGACGCTGGGTTTGTTTCTCCTGAGCAGTGGTCTGAGAAGCCAGACAGGAAGTTAACGCTAAAGGTAATATACCATAAAATTCTTTTCTCATTTTGTCTTTTGATAATTATTAGGTTAGAATGAATAAGTATCTATTCTCAAAGTGATGTACTTATTAAGTTAAAATTCAAAGCTTCGTCAAGGAGCTACGGTCACTCCGATTTCATTCATTTCTACTTGCGCCGTTGTAGCCGTAGGGGTGGTAGCTTCCAGCTTGATAAAGCGTGCCTTTTCCTTCTGACCGAAAGTGACAGTCTGCGGCAACGGATTATGCATGATATTGCTGAACTCACCGTTGGCAGGCACTTCCTTCCAGTTCTTGCCATCTGCGCTCACGTAGAATTTGTAACGGAAAGCCATCGTCGGTTTCGCTTCCGCTTTCAGAGGTGCATAAGTAAATGCGGAGAGTTCGACTTCTTTGCCCAAATCAATGGTCAACGGAGAAGCAGCCACCTGTTTCCATGAAGCACGAGGCAGATTGTTCCAGTTTTCCGTCCGGTTCTCTTCTTCCAAAGGGTCTGCATAGTAGGCTGCCACCTGACTGATGTGAGCCGTCAGACGACATTCGTTGATCTTCACCCGAAGCTGGGTAGCCTTTACTGCCGGAAAACGAACCATACGCTTATAGCCTACAGTCGTTCCTTTCGCCACTTCCTGCCAGCCTTGTTCCGTCAATGCCTCTACGGTAAAAGACTCCACCCGTTGCCCTTTCGTGATATCTTCCTGCAACATCACAACGTTGATTTCCGACTCCGGTTTCAAGGAATAAACAGTTTCACTGCCGGAAACAGCCTCCCAGTCTTTTCTTCCTTTCTCTACCCGGTTGTTCGTAAATATCTTCTCCCGATAAGCAGCAAATTCGTTCAACCGCTGCACATCCGCTTCATTAATCAATCCTCTGCGGTCGGGAGGAATATTCAGCAAGAGCACCGAGTTATAGCCTACCGACTGGAAATAGATATCAGCCAGATGTTTTAAGGATTTCACTTTGCTGTCTTCTTCCGCATGATAAAACCATCCCGGACGGATAGACACGTCTACTTCCGAAGGATACCAGAATAACTCCGTTGCCTTTTCCAGCATCGCACGGCTTCCTAAATCTTCGGCTTTGCTAAAGACGCCCAGTCGTTTGTTGTTTTCTTCGGAACGAGCATAAATGCCCGGAGTCAGCACCGTTGCACTCCATTCCGTTTCGCGTCCCAATCCTTTTTCATTACCTACCCAACGGACATCATCGCCCATAATTGCCATCACCGCTTTCGGCTGCAACTGTTGGATAGTCTTGTAGAACGCATCCCAGTCATAGATTTGTTTCTTTCCGTTCGGTCCTTCTCCGTTTGCGCCGTCAAACCACACTTCGTGCACTTCGCCGTAATTAGTAAGTAATTCCGTTAATTGCCGAATAAAGAATTCGTTGTATTTAGGAGAATCTCCGTAGCATTCCGCATTCCGGTCCCACGGAGAGAGGTAGACTCCGAATTTCATATCATATTTATCGCAAGCGTTACGCAGTTCTTTCACTACGTCGCCCTGACCGTTTTTCCAAGGGGAAGAGGCTACCGAATGTTTCGTGGTAGCTGTAGGCCACAGACAAAAGCCGTCATGATGCTTTGCCGTGAGAAGTACCATTTTAAATCCGGCGTCTTTCAAGGTGCGCACCCATTGTTCTGCATCCAGCTCTGTAGGGTTAAAGATAGCAGGGTCTTCCTGACCATCGCCCCATTCGCGTCCGGTGAATGTGTTGATACCGAAATGCAGGAAAGCAGTCAGCTCCATTTGTTGCCACGCAGCCTGCTGGGGGGTAGGAACCAGCCTTGCTGCCATATCGATTTTTTGTTCGAGGGTTGCATCCTGTGGAAATTCAACATGCTTCACATAGTAGTTTTCTTTCGTCAGTCCACATCCGCCCAACGTTATCACAGAAGATAAAAAGAGAGAAGTAAGTAGTTTGTTCATCATAATAAATATTGATTTAATGCTAATGAGACAAAGATAAATATAAAGGAGCAAATTTCATGGCTTTCCCGAAGCGCTTTTCATTAAACTTCGCTAAATCCATGCCATTCGCTCCCCTATATTCTATCTCAATGCAATATTTCTATCCAAATGCAATCAGTTTCAGGCTATTTTACCGGATAAAGCGTAAATTCAAAACTCTGCTTTTTCACCGGTACCAGATATTGCGGCAATACACCCGGTCCGCAGGTAGCCGTACCTACTCCTGCCTGTTCGGCATCCAGATGTATGGTTATCATTCCATCACGCTCCAGTTCATTAATGTGGTGCGCCTTCTCTAATAATACATCCGAGAAAGGAATGATACTAAACTGGAAAGGACGATTCGATTCCATAAAGACACCTTCGCCTGCCTGATCCGTCAGTTTCGCCCAGCGTACATCTGTCCGGTTAGCTGTAGATTGTGGGGTAGCGTAATAGTGGAACATCCGTTCTACCGTCGTATCATACAGTCCTATCCTACCGGACTGGTTGCGGTCGATATACGTTTCATGATCGCCACGTCCCAGATAAGATACTTGATTATAAGCATCTGCCATGCGGAAGGTCAGCCCCAGACGAGCCATCGACTTCACAATCGCCGTATCCGGCTGGAAGGTGGTACGAACCTTCAATGCCCCGTTCTTGTCGAGTGCATAAACAAAATCCGCCATTCCTACTTTCTGTCCTTTCCCATTAAGAATCTCAGCACGGACCGTTGCCGATGTCTTTTCTTCTTTCAGTGATACCACTTTCTGTGTCAGGTTATTCAAACCGGCCTTGCGCCACAGACGGGCTCCGTTCCTATCCCGGTTATCATTATCCGTAGCCGGACGGAACAGGCTCAAAGTGATTGGTGCAGCCAGCAATTCCTTTCCATCCAAAGTCAGGGAAGAAAGTGCCCCGGTATTCTTGTCCACAACAAAAGCTGTTTCTCCCGCCTTCTGCGGACGATAAGCCGTCGTATTCTTATTACCGGCAAGTACAAACTGGTCGTATGCCACTTCCCAGTCGGTATCCACTAGCGGAGTGGCCTCTTTACGGCTCCAGCTTAGGTTCAGATAGGCTTCCCGAACGGTATTCGGAAGTTTGACGGCACCCAAAGTGACATCTACCGTAGCGTGCGGCTCGCAGTCTACTTCCTTCGTGCCTTCGGCAAGTACGGTTCCATCCTCCCCTTTCACATTCCAACGCAGGATATATTCATTCAGATTAGAAAAGTCATACCAGTTCTTTATGCAGACTTTCAGATTCTTCCGGTCTGACAAAGTCGCTTTGATGTTCTGATATATTTTCTTCACTTCGAGTAGATGCGGATGCGGTTCACGAACAGCATTCACCAGACCGTTGCCACAGAAATTACCGAAGCTGGGGATTCCTTCCGGTCCGTAATCGCCTCCATAAGTCCAGTACCATTTTCCGTCTTTGTCTATTTCACGGAAGTTCTGATCCACCCAGTCCCAAATGCAGCCACCTTGTGCCATCGGTTCATTTTCAAAGACATCCCAGTATTCTTTCATTCCACCGCAACTATTGCCCATTGCGTGCAGATATTCGCAGAGTATGAAAGGACGGTAAATATCCTTCTTACCCACGTATGCCTTAATTTCGTCCACACTGCGGTACATACGGCAGTAGATGTCCGTGTTGTAATTCAGTTCGGCACGTTCATATTGCACGGGACGGCCTTTCTCTACCGATTTCAGCCAGTCGTAAGTACGTTCGAAGTTGATACCGTTGCCGGCTTCATTGCCCAGTGACCAGATCACGATAGCCGGATGATTCTTGGAACGTTCGTACATACGGTGTGTACGGTCCATGTGAGCGGTCAGCCAAGTACTGTCTTTGGCAAGGGAGGCAGGCCCGTATCCCATGCCATGCGATTCGATATTCGCCTCATCAATCATATACAGCCCGTAGCGGTCGCAAAGCTGATACCAGTACGGATGAGTCGGATAATGTGAGTTACGCACCATGTTGATATTATGCTGTTTCATCAGGCGGATATCCTGTTCCATCAGTTCTTTGCTTACGGTACGTCCCAGTTGCGAATGTTCGTGACGGTTCGTCCCTTTCACCAGCACCGGAACACCGTTAATACAGAAACATCCGTCCTTGATTTCCGAAGTACGGAAACCGACTTCACAACCGGTCAGTTCGGTTACTTTTCCTTGCGCATCTTTTAATTCGAGTACCAAGGTATAAAGGTTAGGATGCTCCGCATTCCATGCTTTTACTTCTGCAATCTTCTTCTCATCGAAAGCGATAAAGTTACTCAGTCCACGGGACTTGATGTTAATGGCATCCTGCAATACTGCCTTTCCGGAAGCATCCTTCAGTGTATAAGCGATGGAGCTGGCAGTAGCAGAAGGGCCTTCCACCGTCACTTCCAGATTGAAGATACCTTCTTTGTATTTCTCTTTATCAAGGGAAGCACTTACTTTATAGTCAGCAATATACTGTTTGGGAGTGCTATACAGATAAACATCCCGTTCGATGCCACTCAGACGCCACATATCCTGACACTCCAGATAAGCACCCGAACTCCAGCGATATACTTCCAGAGCTACCACATTCTCTCCTTCACTCAGTACATCGGTAATGTCCCATTCGGCAGCCGTCTTCGATCCCTGATTATAGCCAAGCAACTTTCCGTTCACCCATACATAATAGAAAGAGATCACTCCTTCGCAGCAAAGCACTACCCGACGTCCTTTCCAGTCGGCAGGCACCTTAAACGTGCGACGATAGGAACCTACTTCATTCTCAGCAGATGGAACCAATGGCGGATTCTTCTTGAAGTTGAACATCTTGTCGTCAAACTCATAAGTTTCGTTGACATAGATAGCTGTTCCGTAGCCTTGCCGTTCCCAGTTGCCGGGAACATTAATATCCGCCCACCCTCCGGTATAATAAGAGGGCTGGTAAAAGTCCTTCGGACGGTTGTCCGGGTTCTTCACCCAGTTAAATTTCCACTTCCCGTTCAGACTCATATAATAAGGAGACTGTTCATATCCTCCCGGCTTTTCAATATCGGAAGCGTCGGCGTAAGGCCATACATAGGTATGAGGAGCGAGTTTATTCAGTCCTACCGCATACTGGCTCTGCCACTCCGGCAAAGGCTGTTTCTGAGCCGAAGCGAAGGTAGCAGTCAGTGCTGCCATCAAGATTAAAAACGTTCGTTTCTTTAATTTCATCATTATTATATTGTTTTTTGGTGACTGGTTATTCAATGATCAGTTCATCGAAACATACTCTTGATTCTTGTCCGGGACGTACATGATTTGTCGGACATTCTCCCGCTCCTTCCGTTGTCACCCGCACATAACGGGCAACGGTTCCTCTCATATCTATCGACAGGTCTTCGATGAAAGTTCCTTCACGGAATATCTCTTCGGGAGTATATTCCAATTCGTTGATATCCCGATAAGTCGCATTATCGTCCGACACGGCTACCCGGATTGATTTCGGTTTGTGCACTCCCATTCCATAGTTAGTGATACAACCGATTGTCAGCGTATTCATTTTCTCCTTTTGCAACAGATCGACGGTGAAGGAAATACGGTCGCTACTTCCCCAACTACACCATTCAAAGTCCGTTTGCTTCAGACTTCCTCTGACTCCGTTGTTCAGGACAGCTTCATTCACTTTATTACCCAGCAACGGTTTTGCCGTAGCCTTGTTCCAGTGTACCGGAAGCGTCAGTCTTTTCCCCATCTGCTGTCCATCGGCAAACGTTGCGGCATTGACTGTTTGAGCTTCTTTTACCAACAATGGTTGTTCATAGAGCGGTGAAGCGGCGGTCGGCTCGCTTCCATCCATTGTATAACGGATTTCCACATCCGGACGGACACATTCCAGTTTTACTTTCAGTGCTCCGTCTTCCGGTCTCACGGTATGCTGTATGTTGTACATCGAACGGGCATACACTATCCCTTTGGCTGCGAGATGTTCATTAAACGAATCCATTCCTTTCAGGAACGAAGTCCAGTCTTTCTTTTCCGGTTGTGTCCATGCCACTTCCGCCAATGCCGCCAGGCGTGGGAATACCAGATAATCCACATCCTCCGGCTTATTACAGAACTCTGTCCACATACAAGCCTGTACGCCCATCAGCAAATCCGCATATTCCGGTTTCCAGTCTTTCTGAACCGGCTCATAGTCATACACATCTTTCAGCGTATTATTGCCGAAATACGTCAGCGGCTCAAACCACTGCGGCCCTTGATAACGAATCAGGTACATGATACGTGCGGGAGTCATAATGAAGCGATGTCCCTTCTCGGCAGCCTTCAGTGCAGCCTGTCCGTATCCCTGCCAACCCAGAATAATGGCATCGTCCGGCAAAAAGCTACTGTTCGTCAGCTCATCCCAGCCTATCACCTCGCGCCCTTTGCTACGTACATATTCGCTCATCCGATTCATGAAATAACCTTGCAAATCTTCTTCATTGGCAAGCTTTTCCTTTTTCATCCGTGCCTGACACAGCGGGCATTTCTCCCAATAAGTCTTACGGGCTTCATCACCGCCGATATGGATATATCGGGAAGGGAACAAATCCAGAATCTCATCCATCACATCCTGAAGGAAAGTGTAAACGCTGTCGTTTCCGGCACAATAGATGATCTCGGAATTTCGTCCTCCCAAACCGGGGAGCACTCCGATATATTCCTTCACCACCGGACAAGCTAAATGAGGATAAGCTGCCAATGCCGAATTGCTGTGTGCTGGCATATCGATTTCCGGTACCACTTCAATCTGACGTTCAGCCGCATAAGCCACCATTTCCTTTATTTCTTCCTGTGTGTAGAAACCTCCTACCGGAGTGGGTTCTCCGGGTTCCGGATTCCGCCGGGCAGGAAAAGGCAGGTCCGTACGATCCACTCTCCATGCACCTACTTCCGTTAAACGGGGATATTTCTTGATTTCCACACGCCAGCCGTTATCATCTGTCAGATGAAAGTGAAGCGTGTTTATTTTGAGCATTGCCATACAATCGATAATGCGCAATACATTCTCTTTGGGAATAAAGAAGCGTGACGCATCCAGCAATAACGCACGGTAACCAAAACGCGGTTCGTCCTGAATACTCACTGCCGGAATACTCCATTTTACTTTTTTATCCGACACTTCCTCTTTTTCGATGGATGCCGGAAGCAACTGGCGAATGGTCTGCAAAGCATAAAAGAATCCTTTTGCATCCGATGCTTCGATAATAATTTCTTTCGGAGACACTTGCAGCGTATATGCCTCACTTTTCAAGGTTGCATCCGTCTGGAAACGAACATTTCCCTTTTCCGCATCGCCTACCGTCAACTTCGGAGTAAAGCCTGCCGCACGGGTAAACAAAGCTATAAAGCTGCGTGCCACTTCCGCCTGCTCCTCATTCTCTACGGCAAATACCGTTTTACCGGAGAAAAGGTAGTTCCCGCTGCCCGGCACTATTTGCGCCGGGCGTGGAACCAAGGGTATGTCATGTGTCAAGTTAGTATCGCTACATCCAGCTACTATCGAAGATAGAAAGCCTATCAGTAATATTAAAATCGTTCTTGTCATTGTATTATTCGGGGGTTATTCCTTGTCCCTTTCCGGAGAAAAGCGGACGGGATCATTATATTGTTCCTGTAGTTTCAGCAATTCGTCTTTCAGTTCCTTTACTACCGGTTCATACTCAGCCTCACCGTAGAGGTTGTGCATTTCCGACGGGTCTGCCTGCATATCATACAGTTCCCACCAGTTGATATCATTATAGAAATGAATCAGTTTATAGCGTTCCGTACGTACGCCATAGTGACGTTTCACCATGTGTTCGGCAGGATATTCATAGAAGTGGTAATACAGAGACTTTCTCCAGTCCTTCGGATGCTCACCTTTCAACAGAGGCAGCAGTGATACTCCGTGGATATCTGCGGGAATTTCCGCTCCTGCCAGTTCAAGGAAAGTAGGTGCATAGTCGATGTTCTGTACCATTTCGGTGATATCTCCCCTGCGGTCGAAACCTTTCGGCAGACGCATGATAAGTGGTGTGCGCATAGATTCTTCATACATGAAACGCTTGTCGAACCAACCGTGTTCGCCCATGTAGAAACCCTGATCGGAAGTATAAACTACCAGTGTATTGTCCAGCAACCCTTTTTCCTTCAGATAGTCGAGCACACGTCCTACGTTATCATCAAGAGACTTCACGGTTTTCATGTAGTCACGCATATAACGCTGGAACTTCCAGTTGGCCAGTTCTTTTCCTGTCAGATTCTGTTTGTAGAAATCATCGATAATCGGAGCATAGAACTTGTCCCATGCGGCACGCTGTCCTTCGTCCATGCGTCCGAGGAATCTTTCATAAAGTGATCTCAGGCGTGATTTCTCATTCGGACGAAGCATCTTCAGGTCGTAAATCATATCCATGTCCTTCACGATACTCATTTCCTGAGCAGCCGCAGCAGGGCGACCTTCATAGTCGTCAAAGAAATTATCCGGCAACGGGAATGTCTTGTCCTCGTAGAGGGCAAGGTTACATGTATCCGCCATCCAGTTACGGTGAATCGCCTTGTGATGAATCAGCAGGCAGAACGGTTTCTCCGGATCTCGCTTGTTTTCCATCCAGTCGATAGCGTCATCGGTAATCAGATTCGTGATATATCCGTGTTTCTGGATGGTATCATTATCTTGTGTAATAAAGGCAGGATTATAGTAATCCCCCTGTCCGGGTACTATCTGCCAGTAATTAAATCCGGATGGCAAACTTTCCAGATGCCATTTGCCGACCAACGCAGTCTGATAACCTACCTTTTGCAGCAGCTTCGGGAATGTCTGTTGAGAACTGTCGAATACGCAAGTCGTATTATCGTAGAATTTATTGGCACAGCTATGCTTACCCGTAATCATACAGGCACGGCTGGGACCGCTTAATGAATTGGCAACGAAGCTTTGAGTAAAACGTACACCATCCGCCGCAATGCGGTCAAGATTCGGAGTTTCCATGTAGCGGGTGTCATAGCAGCTCATCATCTGGGCTGTATGGTCGTCTGTCATAATATAGACGATGTTCAGCGGCTTTTGTTCTGTCGTTTTCTGCTTGTTTGTACAAGATGCAAGGGAGGCAACGGCGGCTACTCCTGCCAAAGAATAGAACAAGTTTGATTGCAGGTTTTCCATAATGATTAATTTATTTAGATTACATGGCAAAGATAGGGAAGATATGTAAAAAGTATGTCTACAAATAGCTAATGTATTTACAATATTCTCTATTTCCACCCGAATTAGCAGTAAATGCCGGAAGTAAATCGCTGTTGCACGATGGCCTTCCGGCATTGAACTTATTTCATACTATTGAAAACGGTTCGTCATATTTTAATAGTAGGTATGCGCATTAGGATTGTGCAGATTAATACCGGCAGGCTTACTATAATTATCGTTTGAGTAAAATCTGATCCAATCGATTTCCATACGAGGTGACTCCTGACTCGTTTTACTAGCCTCATAACTGATAGAAGCAAATCCCGAATCCCAACCGACCGGAGGAATATCGTTATATCCCAATCCCCACGCACTTGGAGCACCTAACGTCAGCAAATAATGGAAGCCTAAAGGATTCTTTTCCAGATTGAACGGCCATTCGCCGGAAGCACTACCCAAATCCGCAGATGTGATTACTTTGGTTGTTTTACCGTTAATACCCATTTTGATTGTATGATCATCAACAATTTCCACCCAATAAATATTCCATTGATCCATTTTGCTGATAGCATTCTGAGTCGTCGGATTTTTATAAGTACCTGTTGCCTGATTACCCATATGCACTGTTTGATGAGCATTATTCTGTCCTGTAATATTTCCCACCGGATTTTCCATCACATCAATCTCACCATATCGCGGCCATGCGCTATATGGATCCGACGCCTGACTTTGTGTATTTCCCTGCAGCCAGATAGCGGCATTAAACCCATTCTTATTACCACGGATACGAGCACGAGTCTCGATTCGGGTTCCCACTCCTATCCAGGTGTGTTGCGGAGCATATCCTTGATTCATATTAAATTTACCGGAGAAACAAGCAGAGAATCCATAATCTTTTTGTCCGGCCCCTCCTCCTGTAGCATTAATTTTCTCTTTCACTGCCCACATTTTCAAGTAACCTTCATCTGTTACATCTGTATACCGATCATTATTAACGGCCATATATTTCTGTACCATCGCTGTATTCTGAGCCCCAAATCCTAGTACAGGACATACTCCGTTAGCATTTTTAGCCGTACGGCATTGACCATTGATTGCATGGAATTCCATTGAATTCACAAACTTCCACCCTTCAGCGGCCAGCGCTTCATTGGGATGAGGGGTTCCTGCCTTCATAGCCAGGGCCTTTTTATCTCCCCACCATGTTTTAAAGGCTTTTGCATTCTTCTCCGAATAGAATGGTTCATCAGGTGATGTATACACGTAACGTTCATCTTCCAGCTCCGAACCAAGAGGAGTATCAATATCCTGTTTCGTAATCTCCATCTTCTCTGCCAACAAAGGATGATGCTCGGAATCGGTTGCAAATGTTAAAGTCAGTTTGGTATCTCCAAAAGGATAACCATCTGTCAGCATTGTTACTGGATCACTATCTACTGAGAGTTCCCCTGCAGAAATAGTCAGAGTAGACGGAAGGTTTTCATAAAGGTCGGCCTCACCTGCTCCCGGAGTAATAGTAACTACTATATCTTCTTTAGCAGGTACATCTACTTTCATTTGCAGAATAAATGTATCCCCCTCTTTCACCACCAAGTCCGAGTTACCTTTGATAGAAACTGCTGTGCGATAATAATCAGAAACCTTAATAGCCTGTTCAGATCCATCCATCTTATACCCACGGGCAAAAGCTGTGAGCTTCATTAAGACAGATTCCGTAATACCTGAAGATTTTACCGGGACAGAAACTTCCAATGTTTTCTCTCCTTCCGGGAAAGTTACCATTTCCGGAAAGTTATTGAATAAAGTTTTTGATACATCCGTGGAACCATCAGTTGCCGTCAGATAAATATCAAATTCTTCATTGGTAGCTATCCCTGCTCCCTGTTCGTCTTTTACACTGAAAGTCATAGTCAGTGTTTCGCCCATTACCAGTGTGTTACTCTCCAATGCCAGCGTCAATGGCACTGGTTTGGGAAGCGGAGCTACCTGATCGTCGTCTTTACACCCGGTCAGAGCTATAGCCCATATTCCCAAGGGTAAACATGCATATAGTATATTTCTTATCTTCATTGTTTTATACTTTAATATGTCCTACTATTATTACTTCGTTTTTGTCCATCCCGGGTTTTGTTTCAACTGCTTATTCAGTTCCAGTTCATCCGGCGGTATAGGCAATAAATAATCACGGTCCGGCTGGAATTGATATCCTTGTGGCAAATAATCTTTCAACGGATCCATCCAACCACTATCATTGGTAGAAACCAGTCCCAACGATTCTTGTGCTTTGGGTGAGAAACTCTTATAAAGAACTCCATCAGTTCCCAGATAAGCTCCCAAGCCTCGTTGCCCTTTTATCAGCTTATGACCGGCCCAACGCATCAGGTCATCCTGACGAAAGCCCTGGAAAGCCAGTTCGGCACGTCTTTCCCGACGGATTTCCTGCATAACAGGAGTCAGAGAGTAACCAAAGGAAGTAAAGTTAGGATCAATCTGAGTAGGACGTATATAAGTAACACCCGCACGTTCACGCAAAGGTTTTAATGTCTTATTCAAGACATCATCGTTACAAAGATTCAATTCTTCCGCAGCTTCCGCATAAGCTAGTAGCGCCTCCGAATAGCGAAATAATATAATTGCCATATGGCTGCCTCCTTCTACAAACGTAGTGTCAATACCCAAGCGAATATGAAATCCGGTAATATTCTTACCGTTACCGTCTCCATTCAGATTAGGAGAAGAAATATCCTTATTCTTCTCTTTTATTTCCTCGTCTGTTCCTGTATTATCATAGGCTCTCACATTCATCGGTTTAGAGCCTTTCGCTGTAGAACGGAACTTCGCTCCTGTATTCATGACCGACTGAATCAAACGAGGATCACGTTTTTCAAAAGTCGCATTAAAGTCCTTATACTTCTCATCATTCGGATTGATAAACGTACCATCCGCATTCAGATAATTATCAACCAGCGATTTTGATACACCTGCCGGGCCATCGTTATCTACAACTCCGCCACCAAGCAATCCACCTAAACCGTGGAACACACCATCGCCGGCATATTTCTTCCAGAATACAGCTTCCGTAATCTTAGAAAGATCATCCTTATTGAACAAATGAGCAAATGCATCACCTGGATTTACAGCTTCATTATCCGTAGCATCCGTATTCAGGCTCAACCCTGCTTTGAAAAGTTCGTCTCCCCATTTCATTACTTCCTTAAAGAAGTAGTCTGAGTTATCAGTTTCAGAAAATTCCGTCCCTTTATGATACTTTTCCCAGGACCCTTCATACAAAGCTACCCGCATTGCCAATATCATGGCTGCTTCTTTGCTGATACGCAAGCCACTGTATTTACTTCGCGACTGAAGCATTCCTTCTGAAGCTGTCTTCAAATCTTCCAATATAAATTTCGCCACATCCGAACGTGATGCAGGAGGAATCTGCAAACCAGCTACTGTTGCATTCTCATCCCACAACCGGTCCATCAAAGGGATATCCCCAAAACGAGTCAACAAGTAAAAATGCCAGTACGCACGCAGGAAATATGCTTCCCCTTTCAAAGAAAGAACATCTTCTGTTTCCTCATTCTCCGGAACACAATAATAATAAAAGAAGTAATTTACATTACGCAAATTCTGATATCCCTTCTGCCATTCAGACGAACCACTGAAAGCATTGTATTCTCCATTCAGACGCAGGTCATACTTTTCGGCAAGAATATTGTCACTGTTCTTTTCTTCACCTCTCACTCCCATACCATATTGAGAAGGAGCAGGAAGCGCCATATACAAGCCGTTAATGTAATTTTCCACCTGAGCACGGCTACATAAGTATTCTTCATTATTAGGTTCCGTCAATGGTTTTCTGTCCAGGAAGTCCGAACAAGCAGACAACATTACCCCAATGAAGGCTGTTAACAATATATATTTCTTTTTCATGTCTTTTCCTCTCTAATTAAAATGTAAAATCAAGTCCAAATACAAAGTTCCGGTTCATCGGATACACTTTACCGTTACCATTTTCTTTAGCCGGAGAAGTCAGTCCCGGTGCAGATTCATTGCTACCGCCTGCCCAGGTATTCACCTGATTCAAGGTTTCAGGATCAAACTGCTTGGGCAACTTTGTTATCGTAAATAAGTTGTCACACGTGAAATATACTTTTAGATTTTCCAGCCCTATGTTACGAAGCATTCTCTTATTAAAAGTATAAGATACCATCAGATTCTTCATACGCATATAAGCCGCATTCACCAAATATCGGGAAGTATTATAAGCAGAGTTGGCCTGAAAATCCGGTTTATTGAACTCAGTAAGTCTAGGCAGATAACCATTCGGTTGATCAGCACTAAAATAATCAAGATGTTCTTTAAAGAAGTTCTTTCCTCCGAAAAGGTAAGTACTTCCAGCCAGCGGGAAATCTCTTTTGGCAACCCCCTGGAACAAGGTGGACACTTCAAATCCTTTATAACCCACATTCAAATTAATACCGAAAGAATATTTAGGAGTTGCATTACCAATAACCCGCAAGTCACCATGATCGCTTAATGTTCCTTTACCCGGATCTACTTTACCATCGCCATCTACATCAAGATATTTCAAATCACCGCGTTGCCACTGGCTATCCGGTTTGAAGAAACTAAGATCCACTGTTCTCAGATAATCATCAATTTCGCGGTTGCTCATAAATAAGTCATCAGCACGATATCCCCAGATTTCACCAATATCCATACCTTCATAATATCCTTTGTTTGATGGCAACCCAGTATGGTTATTAAAGATGAGTCCTTCCGGATTGTTATATTTGGTAACAACAGCTTTGTAATTGAATAGATTAAAACCTACACCATAGCTGAAACCACACTTCAACTGGTCATGCCAATTGACAGAAAGCTCCCAACCACGATTTCGTAAAGTTGCATTGTTTACTTTGGCACGATCAGCATTTGCAATACCCCCGATAGATGGAATAGCCTCTGCCGGTCCGATCATATCACGTGTGGTACGCTGATAGATATCCGCCGTGATAGAAAGACGGTTATCCAGCAACATCAAATCGAAACCTAAGTTGGCATTATCCACCTTTTCCCAAGTAATATAAGGACTGACCATTTTCGGAGTTTTGGCTATCGTACCTTGAGTAGGTGTAGAACTGATACCCGGAAGCAACCAGGCATTAGGGTCAGCCGCCACAAGTGGCATCACTCCGATATAGTCATAATATCCGGCTCCGTTCTGATTGCCCAGACGACCATAAGAGACACGTACTTTCAACTGAGAGAATGGTAATTCCAATTTTTGGAAGTAATCGGTACGTGCAATATCATAACCAGCAGAGAAAGAAGGGAAAAATCCCCAACGATGTCCCGGAGCAAAACGAGAAGAACCGTCATAGCGCCCACTAACCTCAAGGAAATACACATTCTGATAATTCCAATTCATACGGGCATAAGCACCCATTGTAGCCCAATGTGTACGATTATCACCGGCATAAAGAGTTCCATTAGCATTGGCAAATGAAAATATATCATCACTTAACATTCCATCTTTATAGGTATATCCATCAGAATTTTCCTGCACTTCCATCTGGAAACCTGCCATTGCCTTGAAAAAATGTTCTCCCCATTGATGCGTATAAGAAGAAGATACATTCGGAGAAAGATAATAATTGAAGGCATCCCCGCGGGTATATGAACCCCATGTAGAGTTTTTCCAGTGCATTCCCGGATATTGATATCCCTGCGTATTCCCAGTAACGGTGTACAATTGTTTATTGGGGTTTTCATAAATAGGAGTTCCCCGTTCGAAGCTGTTCTTCTCCACATCCAGACGGACTTTCATTTCACCGACAATATCCCATCCCTCCAATGGAGTAATAACAGCAGAAAAAGACATAGCATCCGAAATACGATTCTGATTGTAACGGGATTGCTTCATACGCAAGAATTCATTCCAATCCGGAAGATTATATTCCGAATCAACAGGAAGAACTGTCGGACGATTAGGAAAAGCATTACCTACTGTACCATAAAAAATAGTCTGATTAGCCAACGGACGCTTGATTATGTTCAGAGTCATATTATTATTGAAATTGAATTTCAACCATTCATTCGCTGTTATCTGAAATTTAGTATTTATATTATATTTACTCAAATTATCCTCTACCTGATCCAGCAAACCTTCCTGATAGGTATATCCCATACCAACGTAATAGTTGAATTTATCCGAACCTCCTGTTATATTCAGGTTATGAGAATGGCGGATAGCAGACTTCTTAAAATAATAATCAAACCAATCAGTATTGGCATATACCGCATCCTGAGAACCGGCCCATCCTGTTCCCTGCTGATTAGGTTCTACACCCGGAAATTCTGCTGAATAAGGATTAGCCATAAAACCTTTCATCTTCTCGATCAGCTGATCAGAAAAAAGACGCTTCACCCCCATGTTATCATTACGTTCATTTACATAATGAGCAAACTCCAGGGAGTTCATCATTTCAGGCATATTAATAGGAGAACTGAAGCCGACTGTTCCACGGTAAGTAATACGTGTCTTTTCCTTCTTACCGCTTTTCGTTGTCACCAATACCACACCATAAGCTGCACGAGCACCGTAAACAGCAGACGCAGAAGCATCCTTCAGTACACTGATACTGGCAATATCGGCAGGATTCACATTCTGCATACTCTGTTCTACACCGTCCACCAGTACATAAGGTTCACCACCATTAATAGAACCGATACCACGAATATTAAATTTAATCTCTGCTCCCGTTTCACCACCGACACCACTCGCCGTAGCATCAGAAGCGAAATTCAAACCTGCCACATTACCTTGTAGCGCACTGGTCAAATCGGTTACAGGACGGTTAACAATAGCTTTCTCATTGACAGTAGCTACAGCAGCCGTAATGGTATTACGTTTTTGCTTATCCATACCTACTACAACGACTTCATCAAGTACTTTTGAATCTTCTTTCAGCACAAAACGATTACCTTCCAGTTTTGTCACCTTTACTTCGAGCGGAGAAAAACCGACATAAGAGATAGTCAATGTGTTTCCAACTTTTCCTTTTATAGAGAAATTCCCGTCAATGTCGGTTATAGCACCTTCTTGCGTTCCTTTCAACATGACCGTGGCTCCGATAACTGTGTCGCCTTTATCATCCACCACTTGTCCTTTAATCATTTGTTGCTGCGCAAACGCTCCTGAAGGAAATAAAAGGAGGAGCATCAGAAGAACAACAAAGTAGCTTTGTTTTTTCATAAGCTTCTTTTTTTTCATAATACTACAATTTAATAATTAAAGATACTAATTTATTAGCTAACAAAAATAAATCCCAATACAATTAAGATTCGAAAGTTCTCACCAACTCATTTAAATAGGTAGGACTTTCGGCAACAAAAATAGGCACAAGCCCGAAAAGCGATGTTCTAAATTCACTATTTCGCCTCCAATTTTGTCTAAAATAGTCCATTTCACCGCATTTTTCATGGTGACAGACATTATCAGACAACTTTTGAGACAAAAGAAGAAAGGCGGTAATATTCATTTCCGAATATCTCCGCCTTTCTTCTTTGTAAATTATATACCTAAATATATTGGCTATCGTTTTGAATTAAATTTTCTTTACTTCATCAACTGTCAATCCGGAAGATTTAACGATCACCTCTACAGGGATTCCTGCCTTTTTCAAATTACGGGCAATCTGGATCCGGGCCTCTCTTTCTCCTTCTGCACGACCTTCGGCACGTTCTGTGAAAATGTTATCTCTCAAAATCACAATATTATCCAAATGCCGGTAATACGCATTCAATTCTTCCTTCGTCATCCGGTCAAGTTTCAGCCTTTGGCGGGCTTCATTCAGTCCAGGAGCTGTAGCAGTATCCGGAATATCTCCTGTATTCAAATAATAAATCCATTCTTCAAGAGGACTTTTGGCTACCTGGTTAAAATCATTCACCTTCAATATATAGTACTCCGGATATAACTGGCTTACGCTATCCACTTTGAAGGTCTGTTTTTGAAAAGGAGTCAGTTCCAGAATATCCCCTTGATGGATGCCACGAAACTCCGTTTTACCATGATAAACAAGATCCTTGCCGCAGCCTAAAGAGAAATATACGATATTGACACTGTATACTTTACGGACTTGGTCATACCCTTCTCCACGATTGATATATTCGGTTACTAACTTAGAAGCTCCGAAAAGCATACGTTGAAAATAGGCGTATTCATTATTATTCTGAACTTCAATCAAAATCAGTTCACCTTTAGAATTCTCAGCAAGCATATCCACACGGTTATACTTATCGAACTCATCTTCCTGATTACTTTCACTTTCCAATAACTTCTGAATCAAGATTGTTTCACCCAGAAGAGTAGTCAAAAGGCCTTCGAGTACGGCGAAATTGGCTTTATTACGCAAAAGGCGTTTCATCGCCCAATCGAAACGAATATAATTACTTGGCATAGGTTCGTCTCCTTTCTCTGTTTCTATTTTCATAATAACAAAGGTACACGAAATATGTTAGATTCCAAAGCAATATGTTTATATTCACAAGCGTTTCTTTTCTATCATCCTAATCTTTTCACAAACTCTTCCGCCCGTGCCAACGTCTCCGGCTTGCCGATATCAATCAGTTCCAGCTTTTCCGTAAGATAACCGCAATAATCCGTTTGCCCGCAGGTAGCCAGATAAAAGTCCATAATAGAGAACTTGCCTTCCCAGCACGGCACTTCCATCAACTGGAAGACAGCAGGCGAAAAAACATGGATACCGCTAAAGGCATACTCTCTATACAGCGACTCATCATATAGGAAACCTTCGGGCCTCACCTGTCCCGTATCTTTGTTGATCCATCCGCACAATCTTTGTTCCGCATCAAAAAGCAGATAACGGGAAGTTTTACGCCGGCTGGCGAGCAAGGTGGCTACACTTCCGTTCCGCAAATGAAAGTCATACAGTTCTTTCAGATTCATATCCGAAAGAATATCCACATTATGCACAAGGAAGGGTTCATCGGAATTTTCAAAGAATCGACGGGCTTTTCTGATTCCTCCCCCCGTATCGAGCAGCAGGTCCCGTTCGTCGGAAATATGCAACGTCAGTCCGAAATCATTGTTAGCTTTCAGAAAATCAATAATCTGCTCACCGAAATGATGGATATTAATCACTATTTCGGTAAAACCGGAAGCTTTCAGTTTCAAAATCACATGCTCCAGCATCGGACGTCCGGCCACGGGAACAAGGGCTTTGGGCATCGTATCGGTCAGTGGTTTCAGCCGGCTGCCCAACCCGGCTGCAAATATCATTGCTTTCATTACACAGTTGCCTCAAAAGTACGCTCTATATTCTGTTCGCGGTGCACCAGCTCCACTTTCACGCCAAATTTGCGGTTCAGGTGCTCTGCCAGATGCTGCGCCGAATAAACCGAACGATGTTGCCCTCCGGTACAGCCGAAGCAAACGGACAAATTACTGAAGCCACGTTCCATATATCGCTTCACCGAAGCATCTACCAACGCATAGACAGAGTCGAGGAAACGGAGAATTTCACCATCTTCTTCGAGAAAACTGATCACCGGTTCGTCCAGTCCCGTGAAAGGTTTGTAGCGTTCGTACTTACCGGGATTGTTCACGGCACGGCAGTCAAAGACATAACCGCCGCCATTACCGGTAGGATCATCGGGAATCCCTTTCTTATAAGCAAAACTCATCACTTTGACGGTAAGCTGCCGTTTCTTGAGATCGTCGGTGAATTGCTTGAGTTCGGTAAGTTCGCGTAACACATTGCAAAGATACGGGTATTCAGGGTACGCCTCTTTGAGCAAGTCACGCAGGTTCTGGATAGCAAAAGGAACACTCTGGATAAAATGAGGTTTCTTCTCAAAATACCCCCTGAAACCGTAAGCTCCGAGCACTTGCAACGTGCGGAAAAGAACAAAATGACGAAGCTGACTATAGAAATAGGGCTCGTCGATAGGCTGATATTTGCGCAGGGCATCGATATACTCCTTCAGCAATTCCTGACGGAGACTATCGGGATACTTCGCCTTTGCCTGCCACAGGAAAGAAGCGACATCATAATAGAACGGCCCTTTTCGTCCGCCCTGAAAGTCGATAAACCACGGCTCACCGTCTTTGATCATCACATTGCGGCTCTGAAAATCGCGGTACATAAAAGTAGCGGAAGAACTGCGCAGCAGCACATCACTCATCTTCTGAAAGTCGTCCTCCAGTTTATCTTCCTGAAATTCCATGCCGGTAGCCTTAAGGAAACAATATTTGAAGTAATTCAAATCCCAAAGGATAGAACGCTGATTGAACTCCGGCTGCGGATAGCAACGGGAAAAGTCGAAGCCGTCGGCTCCGGCAAACTGTATGGCAGGAAGCAAACGGACCGTCTTGCGGAGCAACTCTTTTTCCTCTTCGGAAAATACGCTGGTAGCACGTCCTTTCTCGATTGCATGAAACAAAAGGGTATCTCCCAAATCCTCCTGAAGATAGTAACTCTTATTTTCGGAAACGATATGAACTTCGGGTACAGGCAGGCCGGACTTGCGGAAATGGGCTGCCATATAAAGGAAAGCATCATTCTCCTCGACAGACGTGCCACATACGCCGATCAGGGTTTTCGCACCTGTCAGCCGGAAGTAGCGGCGGTTGGAACCGGAAGATGGTAATTCTGTTATATTCTCTGCGGGAACTCCCGTATATTCCTGATATAGTTTCTGTAGTTCTTCGGTAATCATAGTCGTACATTTTCGAGCAAAGATAAAGATTATAGATAAATTAATATCATCTTTGCTCAAAACTCTATATCATTTTATTCAATATTCATCCGAATGTATTATCTTTGCTTCTGTTTACTCGACCTAATTCAATGAAAGCAAGACTCTATATCGTCCTATGCATCGCATTTATCACACAAATGGCCGGTGTCCTTCCTTTACAGGCGGGGCATTACTATTACAAGCAGATTTCTCTGAAAGAAGGACTACCTTCCACCGTCCGGTGTATCCTTACGGATGAACAGGGATTCGTGTGGATAGGCACCCGCTCCGGTCTGGGACGGTTTGACGGCCACGAACTGAAGAAATACATCCATCACGCAGACGATCCGCATTCGCTGCCTCACGACCTCGTCCTTCAGATTGCAGAAGACGAACAATACAATATCTGGATCTTGACTGATAAAGGGGTGGCACGCTACCAACGGCAAAGTGACGACTTCTACCTGCCAACCGACGAAAAAGGAAAGAACATCACCGCATATTCCACCTGCCCTACCCCAGAGGGGTTATTATTCGGAGCCAAAAACAAAATTTACTTTTACAGCTACCGGGACGGTTCTTTCCGCCTGCTGCAGGAATTCGACCAGACACCGGATTTCAGAAACTTCAATATCACGATACTCAGCCTTTGGGATGAAGAAACTGTACTCTGTTGCAGCCGCTGGCAAGGGCTGCTCCTGCTCAACCTAAAAACCGGAGCATACAGCCGCCCGCCTTTCGACTGCGGAAAGGAGATTATGAGCATGATCATCGACTCGAAGAACCGGATATGGATTGCCCCCTACAATAACGGGCTCTACTGTTTCGACCGGAACGGAAAACAACTGGCATCATACACCACCCGCAACTCCTCGCTGAGCAACAATGTCATACTCAGCCTTGCCGAACGGGAGAACAAACTATGGATCGGAACGGACGGAGGCGGTATCAACATCCTCGAACCGGAAACCGGACAGCTTTCCCTGCTGGAACACATCCCCGGCAGAGACAACTATTCGCTCCCCGCCAACTCCATCCTCAGCCTCTACAACGACCGTAACAACAATATATGGGCAGGAAGTATCCGGAACGGACTGATCAGCATCCGCGAAGTGTCAATGGTGACCTACACGGACGTAGTGCCCGGCAACGACCGTGGACTGAGCAACAACACCATCCTCAGCCTCTATCAGCAGTCCGACGATAAAATATGGATCGGAACAGACGGAGGCGGAGTCAACCTTTTCAATCCTCTCACGGAGAAGTTCACCCATTATCTCTCTACGTGGGAAGACAAAGTGGCATCTATCTGTCAGTTCACTCCCGACAAACTACTGATCTCGCTCTTCTCACAGGGAGTGTTCGTCTTCAATCCGTCTACCGGAGAGAAACAACCGTTCACAATCATTGACGACGAAACGACCACCCGCCTCTGCAATCGGGGAAAAGCGGTCAACCTGTATCAAAACAGCCCCGACAACGTGCTGCTGCTCGGCGACCACGTCTATCAATACGACCTGAACAAACGCACTTTCCGGATTGCCACCGAACAGGAGGGACAGGACATCATCGGCGCTCTTCTGCCCATCACCAATCACGAAGACTATACCTATCTCAACGATACGAAACGTATCTACCAACTGGACAAACGGAACAACCGCCTGACGTCTCTGTTCCGTTGCTTCAACGATACGGTCATCAATTCCGTTGCGCGTGACGAATACGGAGACTTCTGGATAGGGAGCAACTACGGACTGATCCACTATAATCCCGCTACCAAAGTACGTACTCCCTTTACCACCACGCTATTCACGGAAGTAACGCTCATCGTGTGCGATCAACAGGGAAAAGTATGGTTCGGAACGAATGACATGCTTTTCGCATGGCTCATCAAAGAAAAGAAATTCGTACTGTTCGGCGAATCGGATGGTGCCATTCAAAACGAATATCTTTCCAAACCCCGTCTGCTGAGCAGCCACGGAGATGTCTACATGGGCGGCGTCAAAGGACTGCTGCATATCAACAGCAATCTGCCGCCGGCTACTTCCGAGCTGCCCAAACTGCAATTATCGGATGTCATCGTCAACGGAGAATCCGTCAACAATGAACTGTGCGGTGACCCGACCGGAATTTCCGTTCCCTGGAACAGTAATATAAGTATCCGTATCATGTCCAAAGAAGAGGATATCTTCCGGCAGAAAGTGTATCGGTATCAGATAGAAGGGCTGAACGACCAGCAGATCGAATCGTACAACCCGGAACTGGTCATCCGCTCGCTTCCGCCCGGTGATTATCAGATTATGGCTTCCTGCACAGCAAAGGACGGCAGCTGGATTCCCAGTCAGCAGATACTGGAACTGACCGTACTCCCTCCCTGGTACCGCACATGGTGGTTCACGCTGGGCTGTGCCTTGTTAGTAACCGGAATGATTGTCGAAACTTTCCGGAGAACACTGAAACGAAAAGAAGATAAGTTGAAATGGGCCATGAAGGAGCACGAGCAACAGGTGTACGAAGAAAAAGTACGTTTCCTGATCAATATCAGCCACGAACTGCGTACTCCACTGACACTGATCCACGCTCCGCTCAGCCGCATATTGAAGTCCTTATCCCCGGCAGATACCCAATACCTGCCGCTGAAAGCGATTTACCGGCAGTCTCAGCGAATGAAGAATCTGATCAACATGGTGCTCGATGTGCGCAAGATGGAAGTGGGAGAAAGCAAACTGCTCATACAGCCTCACCCGCTCAACGAATGGATCGAACATGTATCGCAAGATTTCGTCAGCGAAGGGGAAGCAAAGAATATACAGATTCATTACCGGCTCGATCCACGCATCAAAATAGTGAGTTTCGATAAGGACAAATGTGAAATCATTCTGAGTAATCTGCTGATCAATGCACTGAAACACAGCCCGCAAGACACGGAAATCACCATCACTTCGGAACTGCTTCCCGAAGAAAAAAGAGTACGCATCTCCATTACCGACCAAGGTTGCGGATTGCAGCAGGTAGACACACAGAAGCTCTTCACCCGTTTTTATCAGGGCATGGGCGAACAGAGCGGAACGGGCATCGGCTTGTCTTACTCCAAGATTCTAGTGGAACTGCACGGCGGCTCCATCGGCGCACGAGACAATTCGGAATCGGGAGCTACCTTCTTCTTCGAACTACCGCTGAAACTGGAATCGGAAGAGATCATCTGCCAGCCCAAAGCATATCTGAATGAATTGATGAGCGACGACAGCGGCAAGCAGTCACAAGAGGAAGACAACTTCGCCACCGCTCCCTACAGCATTCTGGTGGTAGACGACAATCCCGACCTGACGGACTTCTTAAAGAAAGCACTGGGAGAATACTTCAAACGTATATTGACTGCCTCTGATGGCGTAGAGGCACTTCAGCTTATCAAAAGCCATACTCCCGACATCATCGTAAGTGACGTCATGATGCCCCGCATGAACGGATACGAGCTTTGCAAAAACATAAAGGAAGACATTGCGATCAGTCACATCCCCGTTATTCTGCTGACGGCAAGAGACGACAAACAAAGTCAGATGAGCGGCTACAAAAACGGTGCGGACGCCTATCTGACCAAACCGTTCGAAGTGGAAATGCTGATGGAACTGATCCGTAACCGACTAAAAAACCGTGAACATACCAAGAAGAGATATCTGAACGCAGGACTGATCCCCGCTCCGGAAGAAAGCACCTTCAGCCAGGCAGATGAAACGTTCCTGCTCAAACTAAACAAGATCATTCAAGAGAATCTGGACAGTAGCCGATTGGATATTCCTTTTATATGCAAAGAAATCGGCATGAGCCGGGCCTCTCTTTACAACAAGCTGAAGGCACTGACGGACATGGGAGCCAATGACTATATCAATAAGTTCCGGATGGAGCAGGCAATTCTACTGATCACCGGCACGGAAATGTCATTTACGGAAATTGCGGAGAAAGTGGGATTCACTACTTCCCGTTATTTCAGCACGACTTTCAAGCAGTACACGGGCGAAACACCGACTCAATATAAAGAGAAACATAAGAGAGAGACATCAAAAACAATTAATCAATAAAACCCCTAATATACAAATTTCTTAACACATTATTTTTATGAACTACAAATTATTTTCTTTAGTAAGCGGTACGCTTATTCTTTCCAGTCTGTCTGCCAGCGGACAGAAAAACAACACAAAGCCGAATATCCTCTTCATCCTCTGCGATGACATGGGATATGGCGATCTGGGATGCTACGGTCAGCCATTCATCCGCACCCCCCATCTGGATGCGATGGCAAGCGAGGGTATGCGCTTCACACAGGCATACGCAGGAAGTCCCGTCAGTGCTCCTTCCCGAGCTTCATTTATGACAGGGCAGCATACAGGACATTGCGAAGTACGGGGCAACAAGGAATATTGGACGAACGCCCCCACAGTAATGTATGGCAACAACAAGGAGTATGCAGTAGTCGGTCAGCATCCTTATGACCCCGATCACGTTATCCTGCCCGAGATAATGAAAGAGAACGGATATACCACCGGTATGTTCGGCAAATGGGCGGGAGGTTATGAAGGTTCCTGCTCCACTCCGGACAAACGCGGGATAGACGAATATTTCGGCTACATCTGTCAGTTCCAGGCCCACCTTTACTATCCTAATTTCCTCAATCGCTACAGCAAGGCATTAGGCGACACAGGCGTAGTACGTGTCATTATGGACGAGAACATCAAGTATCCGATGTACGGTGCCGATTATCAAAAACGCCCGCAATATTCGGCGGATATGATTCACCAGAAAGCAATGGAATGGCTGGATGAGCAGGACGGCAAACAACCGTTCTTCGGAGTGCTGACTTATACCCTGCCCCATGCGGAACTGGTTCAGCCGGAAGACTCTATCTTAAATGAATATAAAGAGAAATTCAATCCTGACAAGAGCTACAAAGGCAGCGAAGGATCGCGATACAACGCGATCACGCATGTACACGCACAATTTGCAGGAATGATTACGCGACTGGACTACTACGTCGGAGAAGTACTGAAAAAGCTGAAAGAGAAAGGACTGGACGAGAATACACTGGTCATTTTCTCCAGCGACAACGGCCCTCACGAAGAAGGCGGAGCTGATCCTACATTCTTCGGCAGAGACGGTAAACTGCGTGGCTTGAAACGCCAATGCTATGAAGGAGGTATCCGTATCCCATTTATCGCCCGCTGGCCGGGACGTGTACCTGCAGGTACAGTGAACGACCACATCTGCGCTTTCTACGACCTGATGCCTACTTTCTGCGAGATCATCGGCGAAAAGAATTACGTAAAGAAATATGCGAACAAAGACAAAGAAGTAGATTACTTCGACGGCATTTCCTTCGCCCCGACATTACTGGGAAAGAAAAAGCAGAAGGAACATGACTTCCTTTACTGGGAATTTAATGAAACAAATCAGATTGGCGTACGCATGGGAGACTGGAAGATGGTAGTAAAGAAAGGGATACCTTTCCTTTATAATCTGGCAACGGACATTCATGAAGACAACAATGTGGCCGACCAGCATCCGGAGATTGTAGAAAAAATGAAGGCAGTTATCTTTGCACAGCACACGCCTAACCCAAACTTCTCCGTTACACTACCGGAGAAGAAATAAGGTAATAAAAGTTTATCATTTAGGCACAGATTTCGCGGATTACACGGTTTTCAGAGTTGAGTAATTAAAAAACGTGTAGTTCCGCGAAATCCGTGCCTGACTGTTATCAATAGCCGAATAATCCGCTATTGATCCGAGAATTTCCGTGCGGATTCTTTTTCTTCCTCCTGTCTCTTCCTATACCGGATATACCGCAGTGACCACTCATGCATTTTCTTCAGAAACTCCTCTTCTGTGAGCGTATCATAGTAATAATTAAATATACGCTCGTAATAGTTCAAACACTTATCATCCCTTTTTTTAGCATTTCGTAAGTTCCCTTACTCATGCCTATAGCTTGACACATGACTGAAATACCCACTTTCTCGCATTTAAGTACCTCTTCGATAAAAAGGCCGAATGCAAAATGATGATACTCTTTTTTCATTTTTTCTTGTTTTAAACGTTAATAATAATTTAGTTGTTATAAAAATATTCACATTAGTTCGGATATGTCCGAACTGCCGTTATATCATTTTGTCCTAATTTTGCGCTGCGTTTCAAAAACAGAACCGCATTATTAAAAGAATTAACGATAAATGTTATGACAAACAATTTCAGAATGTCTTATTTCATGCCCCCGATTGCTCCCATCAGGAACGAACAAGGACAAACCGTTACACCCGCCACACTCACTCCCTTCTGCGAAGTTTCGGTCGAACAGGTATATCAGATGATCACCTGCAACGAAAACCTCAAAGCACTGACCGAACAAGTGCGAAGTGCCGGAGACCTGCGAATGGCAAAAGCCTCTTTACTCCCCTACGTAACCCCATGCGGCATATTCATCCGCCGGAGTAGTAAATTCTTCGCATCGCCTTCCGGGCTCGTAGTGGTAGATATAGATAACCTCGACTCCTATCATAAAGCTATGGAAATGCGTCGTACACTGTTCGACGACCCTTTCCTCTGTCCCATACTTACATTCATCAGTCCCAGCGGCCGGGGCGTGAAAGCATTCGTACCTTATAGCAAACTTTACGCAGACGATCAGACACGGAACGTAAAAGAAAGTATAAACTGGGCAATGCAATACATAGAAATAACCTACGGAGCAGAAATGAACGACTCCACAGAAACTCCGCCAAAAGCCGTAGACACCTCCGGCAAAGACATCGTAAGAGCCTGTTTCCTCAGCCACGACCCACAAGCACTATTCAGAGAGTATTGAACAGTCAATCTTGAATAACCAACAGTGAACTATCTATTATCAATTATCCATTAAGAAAATGACCAATATTGAATCTTTACGCCTCATCACTGAGGCAGTCGAAACGGCAGGTGCCGACATTGCACCCTCTTACACCGAGTACGTACAATTAGCATTCGCCATCGCAACAGACTGTGGCGAAGCAGGACGCGAGTTTTTTCACCGCCTGTGCCGGATATCCGCCAAATATCAGCGTGAGCATGCCGAACGAATGTTCTCCAACGCCCTTATAAAGCAGCATGGAGAAATACATCTGGGAACGGCTTTTCATCTCGCAGAATCGACAGGAGTGAAAATCTGCCGGGAGGAAGTTATGAACAGCCGGAAAAATGCAGAAAATGCACTAAATGCACCCTACAATTTTCCCACACACAGGCGCGCGTATAATAAGGTGGAAGAGGAAGAAAACGACAACGACGAAAACACCAATGCTCCAGAAGAACTCTCGACAGACAGTGATCCTCTACAACCCCTGCCTACTTTCCCCGAAGCAGACTGGCCTAAAATCCTAATGCTCATTATGAGCTATGCCACTTCTCCCACACAACGGGACATACTCTTGCTCGGAGCACTGACCGCACTAGGAGCTACGATGGAACGCTATGTGAGATGTTCCTATTCCGGAAAATACCAGTCTCCTTGTCTGCAAACCTTCTTTGTAGCCCCTCCTGCTTCGGGAAAAAGCGGACTTTCACTTATCCGCTTGCTCGTGGAACCTATTCATGACAAAATTCGCCAACAAGTGGACGAAGAAATGAAAGCCTATCGGAAAGAAAAGAAAAACTATGAGTTGCTGGGCAAAGAGCGTGTCAATACAGAAGCACCTCAGATGCCTCCCAACAAAATGTTTCTTATCTCGGGCAACAACAGCGGCACCGGCATTCTGCAAAATATCATGGACGCCAACGGAACAGGACTCATCTGCGAAACCGAAGCGGACACCATCGCCTCCGCCATCAGTTCCGAATACGGCCATTGGAGCGACACGCTCCGCAAAGCCTTCGACCATGACAGACTGTCCTACAACCGACGTACCGATCAGGAATACCGGGAAGTAAAGAGAATCTTTCTTGCCGTCCTGCTTTCGGGGACACCCGCACAAGTGAGAGCCCTCATCCCGTCGGCGGAGAACGGACTTTTCTCCCGCCAACTGTTCTACTACATGCATGGCATCTATACATGGGCTGACCAATTTGCGTGCGGAGAGATAGATCTGGACGAAATCTTCAGGTCCATAGGCAGGGATTGGCAACTAAAGCTGGATATACTGAAAGAACACGGCATCCATACGCTTCGCCTCACCGACGAGCAGAAAAAGGAATTCAACGCTCTCTTCTCCGATTTGTTTTTCCGTTCGGACATTGCCAACGGCAACGAGATGAGAAGTTTCATAGCCCGTCTGGCTGTCAATATCTGCCGCATCATGTCAACGATAGCCATGTTACGGGTGTTGGAAATCCCCCAACCCTATCAGCTTAAGAGTTCTGACAGATACGCTCCTGTTCCGGACAAGGAAATTCCCGCAGATAACGTCAAGGACGGCATTATTACCCGTTGGGATATAACTATCACTCCTGAAGACTTTAAAGCTGTTCTTGGGCTTGTAAAGCCTCTCTATCGGCATGCCACGCATATATTATCTTTCCTGCCATCTTCGGAAATCCCCCACAGGGCTAACGCCGACCGTGACGCCTTCTTCGATGCGCTGGGTGACGAGTTCACCCGTACACAGTTGACGGAACAGGCTACAGCTATGGGAATCAAACCAAACACCGCACTCTCCTGGCTGAGACGTCTCGTAAAAAAGGGCCTCTTTGTCATGAAAGAAAAAGGGACTTACGTACGCGCACGTGTGTGCGTGTGTTAGGGATGCCCCGTAAAAGTGCATTTTTGCATCGGTTGATAACTTTGCGTCATAGGGAAATAACGTTTTGTAGAAGCTAAAGCACTGCTTTAGATACCGTAAAGCTAAGCTTTAGAAGTCGTAAAGCATAGCTTTAGCTAGGGTTCTCCCAGCGCATCCACGATCGCCCTCACCTCCAACGGAGTGTAAGAACGGTGCTGCGGCTGATAACCTAAATCGGACAGGCGTTCCTGAAGACCGGGACAGCGGACGATCCATTTATTCATTT
>NZ_QTLF01000013.1:0-134636 GCF_003434395.1 Bacteroides sp. AM23-12 | reverse complement strand
GACTTAAAGATACAAAGACAACGGGTACTTTATCGGGGGCTTACAAAGAAGTAATGACGTACATCATTCGCTCGCATTTTGTACACCATTCATCCAATTCTTATACATCTTTTCCTTAAATCTTCTACATCCTTGGAGTGACTCTAGTACATCATCATAACAACTCTTGTACTTCTTTCTATTTACTCTAATACAAATAAAAAGCCTGCTTGGCAGGCTAACAATGAAAGAATCAGCCACCTACTAAATAAAGTTGAAATCCAGGTATTCAGTTCTTTCAGTAATCTCCGCAAAATCCCTGTCAGAAGGAGATACAGCTGAAAGCAGTAGTCTCTGAAAAGAGGTTTCAGCATTCAGCTCTTTCAGTTTCAAAAACAGAGCCTGCGTTTGTTCCAATCAGAAGTTCTATTTACTAAAAGTAAAAGGTCTATTTTACTTAAACAGAGGCTCTATTCATTCATCATATTTTCAGCGCTGTTTCTATCATTCTCACCTTATTTGTCAGCAAACTTTAGCTCGGAGGTCAGCAAGCCTAAGCCTACACGTCAGCAAGCCTGAGTCGACGGGTCAGCAAGCCTTTGCCCGTACGTCAGTCAGCCTTTGCCTACATATCAACCAGCCTTTGTTCAGAAATTAAGATATACATAGCTTATCGACTATAAAAGCAGAAACTCAAACTATAAACCTGAAAGAACTGAAACCACGCCCCCGCTCAGAGCACGTCTACGCAAGGGTACGAAATGGTGCCTTCAGCCGCTATCACCTTCTATCAAGGCTTTTCCGAAGAAAGCTGAAACGGCTGAACGCTATTTATTCAATGAAACTTCTAAGGAGATAAAACTGCAAGAAGCTCCAATTACCGACCGACTTTCTCCCGATACTCTGTCGGAGTCATACCGACCTGCGCCTTAAAACATTTACTGAAATAACGCGGGTCATTGATACCGACCATATAAGAAATCTGAGTCATATTAAACTCTCCCGTTTCAATCAATTGTGCGGCACGCTTGATACGCATTTCCTTTATGAACTCGATAGGGGCCAGTCCCGTAAGCGTTTTTAGTTTCTTGAAGAACACCGAACGACTGACAGCCAGTTCACGAACCAAATCATCCACTACCAATTCCCCGTTATCCATATTCTGCTCCATCAAATCAACCAGTTTATCCATAAATTTACGATCGTTAGGAGACATTTCCGGCATCGCAGGCTCTTCCGCTGCACTACTTACGGGTTCAGCAGATGCATGACCTGCTAAAGTCTCCCCTTGAGCAACCGGAGTTTCAGACACCGTCACATGCGTCAGACTATCACGATAGAAATTTTGCAGTTTCTTACGCTGCATCAGCAGGTTCTCCACACGGGCCTGAAGATAAGTCGCACTAAAAGGCTTGGTAATATAATCATCCGCCCCATATTCCAGTCCTTCCAATTTACTTTCTATCGTCGTCTTGGCAGTAAGCAGGATAATAGGAATATGACTGGTCGTCATATCCGCACGAAGTTCACGCGTCATTTCGATACCGTCTTTCTCCGGCATCATGACGTCGCTGATAATAATATCCGGCAGATACTTCAAAGCCTTGCTCCATCCCTCCATACCCTCGGAAGCCTCTACCACCCGATAAGTTGAAGCGAAAATACTGCGCAGGAAGGAACGCAATTCCTGATTATCCTCTACCAGCAACATAAGCTCTTTCGAACTGCTTTCCTCAGCCTCTTCTTTGACAGCAGATACTTCCAGGTCCGGTGCATCTGCGATGGCAGCTTCTGTCTGAAGCGAAGAATTAGCGATATCCACAATACGTTCCATGCTCAGCGGAGCAACCGAATCTTCGAGAATAAATTCCACTGAACTATTATAATGCTCTTTGCCCTTCAGAAAGTCCACTTTAAAACAACTTCCCTCACCGAGCCGGCTGTCAACGGAAATCGTAGCCTTGTGCATCTCTACCAGTTCCTTCACCAAAGAAAGACCGATGCCGGAGCTTGCCTGATTGAAAATATTCTTGTCCACCAGGTTCTCAAAGCGTACAAAGAGAGACTTACGTTTATTTTCGGCAATACCAATCCCCTGATCCTGTACGCCGACAGACACCGTGCCCTCATCTTCACGGATAAAGACGGTGATCATTTTCCCATTAGGAGTATATTTAAACGCATTGGACAGAAGGTTAAACACAATCTTTTCAAACTTATCGGCATCCACCCAAAGATTCAAAGCCTCTTTCTCTGTCTGGAAAAGGAAATCGATGTTGTGTTCTTCCGCCACCGACTCAAAATTATCCATAATCTTGCGGACAAAGGCAACGACATTCAACTGTTGTACCTGCATCTTCATCTTCTTGTTCTGAATCTTACGAAAGTCCAGAATCTGATTGACCAGACGAAGCATACGGTTGGTATTCCGTTCGACCACTACCAGCTGTTCCCGTGCATCAGCCGGCAGTTTATCGTTCTTCAGAACTTGTTCCACCGGACCTGCAATCAATGTCAGAGGAGTACGGAGTTCATGGGATATATTCGTAAAGAAGCGCAGCTTGATATCAGAAATCTGTTGTTCTACAGACACCTCATGCTTCAACCGATAAATGGTAAACAGGATATAAACCGCAACAAAAATAATCAGCAGCACAAAGCAGACATACAGCACATACGCCAAAGGCGTCTCCCAGAAAGAAGGGAGAATCGTAATGTTCAAGATGCGCTCATTGTCCACCCACACCCCGTCACTATTGGTA
This sequence comes from Bacteroides sp. AM23-12, assembly GCF_003434395.1. Classification (NCBI taxonomy): domain Bacteria; kingdom Pseudomonadati; phylum Bacteroidota; class Bacteroidia; order Bacteroidales; family Bacteroidaceae; genus Bacteroides; species Bacteroides sp. AM23-12. The sequence goes on along the minus strand of NZ_QTLF01000013.1, from coordinate 131,895 downwards.
GAACGGACACGGAATATATAATCTCCCTTCGGAAGGTTAGTATAAGTCACGCTTCTTTGCCGGTCGGCAAAAGTCCACTGCTTCTCGAAACCATCGAGAATGTATGCGTACTGTATGTTCTGCGGATTCGTATAATCGAGTGCAGCATACTGAACGGAAAAGATATTCTCATCATGAGAAAGCACCAGTTCCTGTGTATCATCCAAATCGACTTTCAATATGGACTTCTCTCCCGGAATTACATCTTCATTCGCTACCATCAACTTAGAAAAAACTACAGGAGGCACATAGCTACTCTTCCGGATAGAATCCGGAGTGAACATGAATAATCCGTTGCTGGTTCCAAACAACATATCTCCGCCGGATGTCAGCGTAGAAGCCGCTTCACTGAAACGGACACGGAAACTGATACTACGTTCATCGTAATTCTCAAAACGCTCGCCGGAAGGAACAAACTTACAGATTCCATTTTCCGTACTGATCCAAAGGTTCTGTTTATGATCTTCACGGATGGAAAGCAAGACGTCCGAAGAAAGTCCGTCGAGCACTGAGTAGGATTTAAATTCACCGTGACCGTTTTCGCTGATGGAAATCAGTTTATTCAGTCCCCCTCCGAAAGTAGCCAGATAGAGTTCCTTCTGCTGGGTAGCGATAATCCAATGCACGTCATTATTACTTAGACTCTTCGTATCGTTCGGGACACGCGAGAAGTGGTGGAACTGTATATCTTCCGGCTTTTTGAAATTCTCATCAAAGGCAACGGCGCCTGTGGTAGTACCTACCCAAAGGCGTCCGTTATTATCCGAAGTGATAAAACGTGCTTTGTAACAGACATCAATCGGATATCCTTTCAGATTATTCCGGTGGTTGATAAAGACGGTCTCTCCATGTTCTCCCTGGGAAATATAGTTGATACCGCCTGCAAAAGTAGCCGCCCAGATACGACCATGATGATCTTCATAAACACAATATACATTGTTGTCACTCAGACTGTACATATCGTTGGAGTCGTGCTGATAACGGGTCAGTTTATAAGACATACTTGTGGGAGAAATCTGTTCGGCACGCACCAGACCGTTTCCTTTGGTAGCAATCCAGATAATCCCTTTTGAATCCTGCATAATGAAATAGGCTGTACCCTCCATAGGTGTACCTGTCATCGAAATGGTTCCATTACCTGTCAGATGCCCTATGAATTTCCGGTTCGAGTCGTACAGGCGGATCATTCCGTCCTTCAGTCCGACCCACAAATTCCCCTGTTTATCTTCGCATACCGACCGCACTTCGTTGCTCAAAGATTCATATTCATGCGGAACGGGAGTCAGCATTGAAAACGGTACGTTGCGGAATGTTACTTTCTCCAGTCCTTTGGAGTGGGTACAAAGCCACAAATTCCCCTGTTTATCAGAAAAAGCGGCATGTATCTTGTTAGAAAAGCGCCAGTTGTTACTGCCCAAATCATCATAAAAAGGAACGAGACAGTTCCGGTCACGATCAAAATAGGAGAATCCTCCGCCATAAGGATGTACCCATATATGCCCGTGTACATCTTCATGGATATGAAAAGCGGGACGCGAACGATCGGCGTTACTATATTCCACCCGCATCTGCTCACGCCTTACCACGCCGGTGGCAGGATTAAAATGAACGACAACTCCCGGCTCTTCCTGTTCGAACCATACCTCTGACGTGCGGTCTACATAAGCCGAAAGAATCGGTTGTGCAGACAATTCCTTACAGGTCACGGGAGAATAATGCGTATGTTTGTTTGTCTTCAGGTTGCAAAGAAAGAACCCGTCCGAATCTGTTGTCACTACAGTATTGCCATTGCTCACGGTGTGTATAGAAGTAATGCGGACTTTCGTCGGAAGTTCGAGCAGGCGAAACTCTCCGCCCTGTTTCTGATAACACCAGATTCTCCCTCTGTCTGAAGCAAAGCAGATATCGTCTTCACATTCCCGGACCGCATAAAATGCCTGATTCATGCCGTCTTGTTTCCCTTTTGTCTCCACAAAGTAGTTCACGGGTTGCTGCTCACCGGGGCGTATCATTCCCAAACCGTTATCAGTCAGCAGCCAGTGATTGCCGGCTTTGTCCTGATAGACCTGATAAAAGTGATCGGCAGGAAACAGACCGGACTTCGTTGAATAAATATCTGATTTCGTCGTATAGTTCTTCTGAGGAAGCGTGACTACACGGATAGCTCCATCATGTTCTGTTAGCAGCCAGACCGTACCATCGGGCAATACCTGAATAGCGTGAATGTTATATGTACTACCTTCTTCACCTGCTGCCGGAACCTGTTCGAACGTCTCCGTTTTCGGGTCAAAACGGTGGACACGGTTGTCATAAGTCAATAACCACAGAAAGCCGTACCGGTCTTCATACATCCGGTCGGCACGGTTATTGGTCAGACTGATGTAATTGCCCTGACGTGCTTTATAAGTTTTAAAGTTATAGCCATCAAAACGATTGATTCCATCCCATGTGGCAAACCAGAGGTTGTCTTTGTGATCCTGCAACATGCTCATCACCGTGTTTTGAGACAACCCATCCTCGGTAGAATAATGGGTGAAAAAACTGTGTTGTTGTGCCTGCACTACAGGTGCGGTCAGGCACAAAAGAATTAGATATAAGATTCTTTTTATCATTATTACACACATATTGAATGGTGTAAAGATAATGATTTAGCTGAACTTACATCTATATTCGGTGTTTATTTAACAGAATCGTTCTTTAGCGGATTCCAGCCGTCTTCACCTGCCAAAACCGTTTCCATCTCGTAGCCTTTCAGATTCTTCAGTTGACGAGAGAAAGCTGCGCGGGCTTTCGGATTGGCTCCCTCGCCATGACTATCGTATTCGGCATAAAATACGGTTTTCTCCGCTTCTTTCTTTCCCCAGTTGTGCCAGCCTTCCGGAAGGATATGTTTCCCCAGTTCACAACGGATAAATACAGCCTGTGCATACGGACGCCACGGACGAGACAGATATACTTTGGCAACATCCGGATCAGCAGTCAACCGGCAATCATAAAAGACATATCCATACTTTTTGCCTTGATCTGTAGAGGGTGCCGTCACATAACCATCACGTTTGCTATGAATATGACAACGATTGAATACAGCTACAGACCATCCGAAGATAAAGTCAACCGTTCCTTCGATATAGCAATCCTCGTAATATTGACGGCTGTGCTTGCCATACGTATAAAGGGTATCCTGATAACCGAGAAAACGACAATTCTTAAAGAACGCACGGTCGGCAGATACAAAACAGGCAACAGCCTGTCCTACCGGTCCTGCCGAGTTTTCAAAAGTGATGTTCTCCGCATAGAAATCGGGAGCATAAATGTAGCAACTCGACGATCCCGAAGTTCCCATATTCTCACCAAACACATTTTTCTTATTGGCAAAGTCATCATTTGTCAGTACCACACCATCCTCTCCTATCAGAGAGATATTTATTTTGGATTCCGGAATAATAATCTTCTCTTTATAAGTGCCTTTACGGACCAAGATAGTAGTACGCACATTCTTGCGAAAATCGGGTACTGCATTTATCGCTTCCTGCACTGTGAAGAAATCACCTGTTCCGTCTTGTGCCACTACGTAATCATAATGACGGACATATTTTGCCAGTTCCGGTATTTCCTTTGCGATAGCATCTACAGTCAGCCCGGCGATAGTCCGTGCTCCGTACACATTCAAATGGGTATTATCCTCCCGGCCTTTCGGAAAAGCCGGAACTTTCTCAGGTTCGACAAACATAAACAACTTCTTCGATTCTGCGGGGCCCAGTCCCTGCACCAGATCATGGGTAATTTTGTTCATATCGATAAACGCCACTCCCATCTCTTTTGCCACATTACGCGGAGAATCAAGGTAGGCACCGTGCGTATCGTACAAGACGTTTCCTTCTTTCGGCAGTTCCTGTTCACCCGGAGCACGACGGGCATCTGTAGCAATCGAGGCATCTTCCGGCTGTACAAAATTACGACGAACGATGGAGTTGAACAACACAGGAATCCCTCCTTTAGCACGAGTTTCATTGACGAAACGACGGAGATTGTCATCAAAGGTCGTTCCCGGATCAGTATGGCGTGCAGAATCAGCCTTTTCATCATTGTGTCCGAACTGGATAAAGACATAATCTCCCTTCTTTACCTGGGAAATCACTTTTGCCCATCGGCCTTCAGATATGAAACTTTTGGAACTGCGGCCATTGGCGGCATGATTATCAACACGTATATCTTCTGAAAAAAATCCGGGGAGCACCATACACCAGCCGCGTTCGGGATTTCCACCGTACAGATTTTTGTTAGCCATCGTAGAGTCACCTATCGTAAAGATGGTCAATACGGGCTTATCCGCACGAAAGGCGGAGAAAAGGATAAATACTATAAACAGCAATAGCAGTCTGTTTTTCATAATCTTATTTTGTTGGTTCAAAATTAAAGTTCCCTTATGACTTCTATTTAACGTGAATTCGATATAAATTTGAGTAACTCAATTCTCCTCCTTCCAAAAGGAGGGGAAACCATGCGGATTACTCTTATATCGAACTGATGTTATTTATAAGGATACCAATTACTGCATTCCTTAAATATATTCTGCGGAGTATATTGCACCGCTTCTTTATCAGTCAGCTGTTTAGCCCATTTCACACGTCCGGAAGCATCCGCACCTTCACCCGTGTTTTTAAATTCAGCGTAACGGGCAGTCTTTTCGTTTTCCGGATTCTTCCAGTTGTGCCAGCCTTCCGAACGGATATGTCCGCCAAACTCGCAATTAATAAAAGCCGTAGCAGCATAAGGTCTCCAAGGACGTCCCAGATAGACTTTCTTGATACCGGGAGCGGCTGTCAGCTTACAGTTCTTGAAAACATAACCAAACTCCACCTCCTTCGGAGTAGAAGCCGCGGTAATATATGAATCGCGCTTGCTATGCAATTCGCAATATTCAAACAAAGCTGTAGAAGGGCCGAAGATGAAGTCTGTAGTTCCTTCAATATAGCAGTTAGTAAATAACAGGCGGCTACCCTCCGATCCTGTATAAATAGTATCCTGATTTCCCAGAAAACGACAGCCGACAAACATCAGCCTGTCTCCTTCGGTATGGAGCGCAACTGCCTGCCCCAAAGGAGCGGCATTGTTCTCAATGGTCAGATTCTTAAAAGTAATGTCACTTCCTTCTACCTTTACAGTATAAGTGCGGAAAGTGCCCATTTTATTGATATTGGCATGATCATCATACGTGATGATCGTCTTTTCGGCATCTTCGCCTACCAGCTGCACGTTCTTCACCCATGAAGGAATCACCAGTTTTTCTTTGTATATACCATTCTTTATAAATATAGTCACCGTATAATCCATAAAAGCACGTACCGCTTCCACGGCTTCCTGAATATCCCGATATTTTCCCGTTCCGTCTCGTGACACGACTATTGTGTCTTGCTTTTGCTGTTGTGCACAGGCCAAAGTTCCTCCTGAACAAAGCAGAAGAAACAACGCCATTCCTTTCAAAATACTCCTTTTCATCGATAGAATTTACTTTTGCAAACGTTCGTATTCCAGACTTGCCATAATAAATGGTCCTACTGCTTTCGGGTCGTTATTACGGATTGTTTCATTTATATAATAGTCATAATCGCCGGAACGATAAACCTTCCCTCCCAGCCCCGCTACCGCACAGGCTTTCGTTATAGTCACCACTCCATCTTTATCCACTTCAATAAAATTTTTCAGAAAACCTTCATAACCAGCCTTTGCTACATCCAGATAAGACGGATCGATATATCCCATACGTACTGCCTTAAACAGGCTGTATATGAACATTGCCGAACAGGATGATTCCAGATAATTACCCTTGTCACCGCTTCTGTCCATCACCTGATACCATCCACCGGTCTCCGGATCTTGCAGTTTCTTTACCTGAACTGCTACATTATCCAAGATTGCAAGCAACGAATCTCTTCCGGCCTCATGCTTCGGAATAAAATCAAGCACATCTACCAACGCCATCGCATACCAGCCTAATGCACGTCCCCAACAATGTTTTGACTGTCCTGTCACCGGATCGGCCCAGCGCTCCGTGCGACTTACATCACACGCATGACGATAAAGACCATTCTTCGGATCATACGTATGACGGGCACAGGTAATAAACTGATTTATGACGTCTGCATAATCCTGCGGGCGATTATTACGGAAAGCATATTCTGCATAAAAAGGAGCTCCCATATAAAGTCCGTCCAGCCACATCTGATGCGGATATATCTTTTTATGCCAGAATCCTCCGTCTTCATTACGAGGTTGTCCGGCAAACTGGCTATAGAGCAAGTCTAATGCCTTCTTATACTTTTCATCCTTGGTCTGCTCATAGATACGAAACAGGATTTTTCCGGAATTGATACGGTCCAGACTGTAATCGGTCAATTTGTATGCAGTAATACTTCCATCCTCATGCACCATCGTATCTGCATAAGCAATTGCATAATCTCGTATTTTCTTGTCGCCATAAGTATCGTATACATCAAGCATCGCCCCCAATTCCAGTCCGTGGCAATAGTCCCATTTCAGTCTGGGCTGAAAATCAAGCTGCCAGGATTCCGGGCAACGGATCATCTCCGATTCAGTCATCCGCACCGACCAAGGCAGTTTTTCATCCACCTGCTGCGCCGACAGTGAAATGGTGCTTGACATTATTATTACTAATATCAAAAATTTATAAAAAGAGCTTCGTCTCATGGTTTATTGTTTTAAGGATTATACATGCTATTTTTTCATGCTACGAAAGTAGTGCATTTCCTCCAAACAAAGTGGGATTTTTTAGTTAAGAAGGTGTATTTTTTGTTTTTCGTGCACGGAAACGACTAATTTTGTGCACGTAAACGTCAAAAATGTCCATTTTTGATGCATTAACTGATAAATTAAGAGTTTCGTTTTGGAATAAAGCGGAAAAGGTCGTACTTTTGGCACGGTTTACAACTAATACCCTCTGGGGAAACACAGTAATTTATCATTAAAAACAGAGAAAAAATAGAACAGAATGGAAGAAGTATTCAAGTACATTATCGGTCTGGGAGCGGCAGTAATGATGCCGATCATTTTCACAATTTTAGGAGTATGTATCGGTATTAAACTCCCCAAAGCGCTCAAAAGCGGTTTGTTGGTGGGAGTCGGTTTCGTCGGCTTATCTGTAGTCACAGCCTTGTTGACCAGTAGTCTTGGTCCGGCATTAAGTAAAATGGTAGAAATCTACGGATTGGAACTCGGTATTTTCGACATGGGATGGCCTTCGGCAGCAGCAGTTGCCTATAATACCTCGGTCGGCGCTTTCATTATCCCTGTTTGTCTGGGAGTAAACCTGTTAATGCTGCTGACCAAAACAACCCGTACTGTTAATATTGACCTTTGGAACTACTGGCACTTCGCATTTATCGGGGCTATCGTATACTTCGCCTCCGATAGTATTTTCTGGGGATTTTTCGCCGCTATCATTTGCTACATTATAACATTGGTAATGGCAGACATGACTGCTCCTGCTTTTCAGAAGTTCTATGATAAGATGGACGGTATCTCTATCCCGCAGCCTTTCTGCCAGAGCTTCGTTCCGTTCGCGATTGTAATCAACAAGCTTTTAGATAAAATTCCGGGATTCGACAAACTGAATATCGACTCTGAAGGAATGAAGAAGAAATTCGGTCTGATGGGTGAACCGTTATTCCTGGGTATCGTGATTGGTTGCGGTATCGGAGCTTTGGGCTGTGCCAGCTGGAAAGAAGTACTGGACGGCATTCCGGGTATCCTTGGATTGGGTATCAAAATGGGAGCGGTTATGGAGTTGATTCCACGTATCACCAGCCTTTTCATTGAAGGTTTGAAACCTATCTCTGATGCAACCCGCGAATTGATCGCTAAAAAATATAAGAGTAATACAGGCCTGAGCATCGGTATGAGCCCTGCACTTGTCATCGGCCACCCGACAACGCTGGTTGTATCCCTGCTTTTGATCCCGGTTACTATCTTCCTTGCAGTGATCCTTCCGGGTAACCGTTTCTTACCGCTGGCTTCTCTGGCCGGTATGTTCTACCTATTCCCGATGATTCTGCCCATCACCAAAGGTAATGTGGTGAAATCATTCATCATCGGACTGGTAGCATTGATCGTAGGTCTGTACTTCGTAACAGAACTGGCAGGATTCTTCACGATGGCTGCCAAAGACGTATATGCCGCTACGGGTGACCCGACAGTAAATATCCCCGCCGGCTTCGAAGGCGGAGCGCTCGACTTTGCATCCAGCCTCTTCTGCTGGGGTATCTTCCACCTGACTTACAGTCTGAAGATTATCGGTCCTGCCATCCTCGTAGCCCTTGCACTGGGAATGGCAGTCTACAACCGTATCCGCATGAAAAGAAATGATGCGAAAAACGCAGCTAACGATTAAATATAAGTATAATCCAAATAAAGATTCGAAAGATGAAAAAATTAGCAATTGCAATGATGATGGGTATCGCAGCTATGTCTGCTTCTGCCCAGGTAAATTACAAGATGCAGGTGGCTTGCAATCCGCAAGACGTGAAAACGTATAATACAAACCGCCTGCGTAGTAGCTTCCTGATGGAAAAAGTAATGGTTCCTGATCAAATCAACGTAACTTATTCCATGTACGACCGCCTCATCTTCGGTGGTGCCGTACCTGCAACAAAAGAGCTGGTACTTGAAACTATCGATCCGTTGAAAGCTAAGTATTTCCTCGAACGTCGCGAACTGGGTGTTATCAACATTGGCGGCGAAGGTATCGTAACTGTTGACGGCAAGGAATATACGCTGAACTTCAAAGATGCATTGTATGTAGGCAGAGGCAAGCAGAAAGTTACTTTCAAGAGCAAAGATGCCAGCAAACCTGCAAAATTCTATATCAACTCCGCTACTGCCCACAAGGAGTACAAAACTCAGTTGATCACCATCGACGGACGCAAAGGTTCTCTGAAAGCAAATTCTTTCGCGGCAGGAAAGATGGAAGAAAGCAACGACCGCGTTATCAACCAGCTGATTGTTAACAACGTACTTGAAGAAGGTCCTTGCCAACTGCAAATGGGATTGACAGAACTGAAACCGGGTAGTGTATGGAACACCATGCCGGCACATACTCACAGTCGCCGTGTGGAAGCATATTTCTACTTCAACGTGCCGGAAGGCAACTCCATCTGCCACTTCATGGGCGAACCTCAGGAAGAACGCATCGTATGGATGCAGAACGAACAAGCTATCATGTCACCGGAATGGTCTATCCACGCAGCTGCCGGAACCAGCAACTATATGTTCATCTGGGGTATGGCTGGTGAAAATCTTGACTATGGCGACATGGATAAGATTAAATATACAGAAATGCGCTAATCTTTGCGCAGCTCTTTAGCACATATCAAGTGATCCGAAAAACTTCATTCTTTCCTCGAAACGGGGAGAGAATGAAGTTTTCCGGATTTGTCATATTCTTCCCCCAAAGAGACCAAATTGTTACGATAATACATTACTATGTACAAATAATATGTATAATGCAACGAATTATACATGATTTTGACCAATTATTACAAAAAAAATCCAGCTGAAATACCGACCTTTGTCAGCAAATCAAAATCTATTTAAATCCATTATCATGAATGCATTTCAAAAAACAGGCGAAAAAATGACAAACTACAGATGGACGATCTGTGCGATGCTATTTTTTGCTACTACAGTTAACTATCTCGACCGCCAGGTACTATCGCTCACCTGGGATGAATTTATCAAACCGGAATTTCACTGGGATGAATCACACTACGGTACTATCACTTCCGTATTTTCTATTGTTTACGCAATATGTATGCTCTTTGCCGGTCGCTTTGTGGACTGGATGGGAACGAAGAAAGGATTCCTCTGGGCTATCGGCGTATGGTCTGCCGGTGCCTGTCTGCACGCAGTCTGTGGTATTGTAACAGAAGCGCAGGTAGGACTGCACAGTGCTGCCGAACTTGCCGGAGCCACCGGAGACGTGGTGGTAACCATCGCTACTGTCAGTATGTACTGCTTCCTGGCTGCACGCTGTATACTTGCTCTCGGAGAAGCCGGTAACTTCCCCGCCGCTATTAAAGTAACTGCCGAGTACTTCCCGAAGAAAGACCGTGCTTATGCTACTTCCATCTTCAACGCCGGTGCTTCTATCGGTGCCTTGATCGCTCCGCTCACCATTCCTATCCTTGCCAAAGCTTTCGGTTGGGAAATGGCGTTTATCGTTATTGGTGGACTTGGTTTTATCTGGATGGGCTTCTGGGTATTTATGTATGATGCTCCTTCAAAGAGCAAGCACGTAAACAAAGCCGAACTTGAATATATCGAACAAGACCAGAATGAGGCCGGTGCAGGTCCGAAAACAGAGGAGAAAGACGAGAAAAAGATGAGATTCTGGCAATGTTTCAGCTACAAACAAACTTGGGCATTTGTCTTCGGTAAATTTACCACTGACGGTGTATGGTGGTTCTTCCTGTTCTGGACCCCGTCTTACCTGAACTCCCAATTCGGTATCAAAACTTCCGATCCTCTGGGAATGGGACTTATCTTCACGCTTTACGCAATCACGATGTTATCCATCTACGGTGGCAAGCTTCCTACTATCTTCATCAACAAGACCGGCATGAACCCTTATGCGGCACGTATGAAAGCAATGTTGATTTTCGCATTCTTCCCGTTAGTGGTATTGCTGGCACAGCCATTGGGAACATTCTCTCCGTGGTTCCCCGTGATCCTGATCGGTATTGGCGGAGCTGCCCACCAGTCGTGGTCGGCCAATATCTTCTCTACAGTAGGTGATATGTTCCCTCGAACAGCAATTGCAAGTATCACCGGTATCGGTGGTATGGCCGGTGGTATCGGTTCAATGATTCTTCAGAAAGTGGCAGGTAACTTATTTGTATATGCTTCCGGAACAACAATGGTTGACGGCAAAGAAGTGGAAATGACAAAAGAACTACTGGAACAAGGAGCACAGTTTGTACATCCTGCGATGACATTCATGGGCTTCGAAGGCAAGCCTGCCGGTTACTTTGTAATCTTCTGCGTATGCGCAGTAGCTTACCTGATCGGTTGGGTTATTATGAAAGCACTGGTTCCTAAATATAAGCCTATCGTATTGGATTAATCCGATATAATTATATAGAATAAAAAACAGGAGGGCACTCAGCATGAGTTTGTCCTCCTGTTTTTTTAACCAATTATTTATTCAAAAAGTTCCAAAAACAAAAAAGCCTCTTCTCACGAAGAAGGCTTTTTAGGTTTACTTATTCTTCATAGCCATCCTGTACTATTTTACAAAATATCTTGCACATTCAAACAATGAAGGATAGTAAACGTTAAGATGAAAAAAAGGGAAGTCTCACGACTTCCACAATTCTTCTAACCTTAAATCTAAATCTCTATGAAAAAAACGTATTGCAAAGATAGGGGTTTGTTCAACAAATAGGTGTTAATGAATTGCATAAAGAGAGAATAAAAACTAACGTCTGCAAAAATTATGCAATATTCCGGAGGCTCTCTATTAATTTTAATAAACTTTTATAGAGTGGATTACGCTCCAACAGCGTCGGCACACCTGTCAGCAGCATCTGTTTTCTTGCACGTGTCAAGGCAACGTTCAGTTTCCGGTCAATCAGAATTCCGTCTTCTTCTGTCAGATTGGAAAGGAATTTCAACTGATACGGATAGTTCACACAGAATGAATAAATAATCACATCGCGTTCACTTCCCTGAAAACGTTCTACAGTGTCAATCAATATCTGATTCAGTTCGGAAATGCCGAGAACTTCTATTTCCTTCTTGATCAAAGCTATCTGACTACGATATGGAGTAATGATCCCCAATGTGCGGGAGGCATCAAATGCTTCCGAGTGTTCTTTATAGACAGTTGCGGCCAGACGGGCAGCAATCTTTGCTTCCGAATGGTTTGTTTTAGCAGAAGAACCCATCGGTTCGGGCTGCGAAGGATAGAAAGACAGCCGGTTGATATTTCCGGAATCTTCCAGTTGATGCGGCAGTCCGACAGGCAGCAGCCGACCTTCATAGAAAGCTTGATTGGCGAACAGAGCCACTTCGGGGTGCATACGTCCCTGACGGCAGAGCATATCGTAAGTACGGTGGGCATCGGTATGCTGACGGGCTGTGCGATACAGTCTTTCAAACAGAGAATCTTTCAAGTTCTTCAGTCCGACAGCAGACAGGGCTTCATCGTATACTTCCGATTGTTCCGTATTCTGCAAGACGACAGCCGGAAGTTGCTTATGATCGCCTATCAGGATAAATTTGCCAACGCCCTCTTTTCCGTTTTCTCCTTTGGCACAAAGTATACCCAACAACTGAGGTTCCAGTATCTGAGTAGCCTCATCTACAATAGCCACATCGAAATGCTTCAATCGGAAAAGTTCCGGTTTGCCGGAGATAGACGCTACTGTACCGACTAATATACGACAGCGGTTAATACGTTCGCAAACCTCTGTACGACGCATACAGGTAGCAAGTTCATTCTCTATCAAATGATCCCGATAGTTCTCGTCACATGAAAGCTCGCTTCCCACACGAATAAAATCTACTTCCGGACGAATGGAAGAAAGTGCTTTACAGATTTCATCTACGGCACGGTTAGTGTACGAGAGCAATAAAATTTGGGCTCCTTCCTCTTTATAAAAGGTTTCGACCATCTTCTTCAGTGCACAAGACGTTTTACCGGTTCCCGGAGGCCCTACCAGCAGAAAATAGTCCTTTGCTGCTTTCGCTTTCAAAGCAATACGAGTAAAGTCATCGGCAGCTTCGGCTATCTGCTTATCCAATGCCACATCAAATTGCGGCTCCCGTTGAGAGAGCAGCAAATCACGACGCTCTTTTGTAGCAGACATAAAAGCATAAAGTCCCTGGTACATGCTACGGAAAGTAGTATCCATCGCATCGTGCTCAATAGCATAGAGGCTATCAGACGGAAGTACGGAGGAATTCTGCTGGGTAGCACGCAGACGGATGCAGATTTCATTCTCGTTCAGATAGTCGATATTGCCTTTGAATACCATCTTGTTGGTAACGTTATCCGTATCCGCATTCCGTTCGTAAAGCACGATGGCATCGCCCTGACGGAAGTTAGGGAGGGTGTGCTGCGCATCATCCGCCACCGTTCTCTGAAGTTCTCCGGACGGCACCAGCAACAGGTGGGATTTATGTTCGTCGGCTGCGTGATTCTCTTTAATTCTTAAATCATAGATGATCTCCCCCGATTCGCATTTCTCCGCCAAAGTGGAAAGCCATAAAGAAGCGGCTCCTGTACGTCCCTCATAATCCACATCACCGGACTTGGACGTATAAAGTTCCTTCGTTATAAAATTATAGAGTGCATAGAAGTAGCTTTTCTCTAAAGTGGAGAGAGATTTCAACTTCTCCTGGAAATTATCGATAGAAGGGCGCAGATACGTCTCCCAAAAACGTCCCGACAATCCCCGCTCGTTTAGTACCGAGGCTTTTATTTCTTCCAGTTTTTGTGCCGTATATTCCAGGCTGTTCCGCAACTGGATGCCATATTCATCCGCTACAATCCGGTTGCGCAGATCGATCACACGGCGGACCATTGCCCATGAAGGGCGGGAAGGATAAAGCAACGGATAGCGTGTATAGAGCAGATAAGCCTTTACCTTCCGGTGATCCATCCCCATCGAATATTGCAGAACTGCCTGATAAAGCAGCATCTGCACCTTATTATTCTCTTTCGGTTCCACTTTTCCGCGAATCGCATATTCGTCAGCCTTTCCCGATTTCATTTCGATGAAAGAAGACATATCGCGCTGCATATAGTCGAGCCGCCCTTGCAGGCCGAGCGCTTCACATATATAAGAAGGTTCGAGCACGGCATCCGTCTTGTCCAGTTCGTAGCCGGCGGCATGAAAAGTATCATTCACCGTCTCACGGATATGATCAAAATGGAGTTTGCAGTCATCAAAGAACTGACGTTCCTTCTCCCGATCACGCAGGTCGGCACAAGCAGCCAGTTCAATCGGATAACGCCGGAAAGCTTTCTGCATACATCTCAGATAATCCACCTCCCCTTCCGCATGTATCCACTCATCAAGGAAAAGGTTGGCTATATTTCCTAAAAGCAACGGGCGTGCATTCTCTATCGGCTGAAGACGGGAAAGGAAATAGTTTGCCGGATGATGTCCATAATCACGGTAACATTCTGCCAATGAACTGATATCAAGCAGATAATCCGGTTCAAGGACAATGAACGAAGGGGTCAGAATTCCTGCTTCGTCAACAGCGACATCCAGCAAGTTGAGTTGTGCATGGCGCCAGAGCAACTGACAGGTTTCCGCAAATTCTTCATTGATCTGAGGAATATTGTAACGGACACGCAACGGTTCGTCAGCTATTTCATCCAAAGGAGTCACATACAGATACTGCTCGTCGGAATACTGGAAACAGACGCGCATCCGCTGCACCTGCTTGTGTGCTGGAGGAGCTACGATATAAGTTGCATCCGTCCGGGGAAGCAAACGATACAGTTCCTGTGGAATATCTTCCTCAAAAAGTTTACGGATGAAGAAAGCCAGCGTTTTCGCATCCCGCAGAAGGTGTTCGCGGGTAGGTTCCTGTTGTCGGTTCAGAATGGCATTGGAGGTCAGTCGGAAGGTATGCAGTCTGTTTTGCTCCGCTACAGAAAGCCCCACTTTGGCCGCTACAAAACTAATTCGTGCGGAAAGATCGGTCATCTGCAGACTACCGTTGTGCATATGTAGGCGGCAAAGCCTTTCCAGCAAGTCGCGCATCTGTTTGTAGCCAATAGTCAGCTGCAAATGATCCGCCTTACAAACGGCTAAAAGAATTTCATAAGATTCTCTTCCTTCATTTTCCATACGACAAAAGGGATATTATAAAAATTACATGTGTGTGTCAAAAGTCAGCCTCAATTGAGTTACTATCGACTTTTGACACACACTTGGGGAAACGAACGATAAATAATTGGCTTATCAGACTTTTGCCACGCCTTCTTCTTCCTCTTCTTCTTCCAACTCAGGAACTTCCTTCTTATCCTTTATCATCAGAATACTCATTTCATAGAGCAGATAAAGCGGAATAGCCACAACACTCAGTGTGAACGGGTCGCCCGTCGGAGTGATGATAGCGGCAGCTATTACGATAATGACAACTGCATGACGGCGATATTTGCGCAGGAAAGACTTATTGACGACTCCCAGCAAAGACAACAACCAAGTCACCAGCGGAAGTTCAAAAGCCAGTCCCATACAGAGAATCAGCATCATAAAGTTATCGATATACGAATTGAGCGACAGAATGTTCTCGACTTCCGAACTCAGCTGATAGGTAGAGAGGAAACGGAGTGTCAGCGGATATACCATAAAGTATCCCATAAGCACCCCGATAAAGAACATACCGGTTCCTATGGTCAAGGCTTTCCTGACTCCTTTCCGCTCATTCGGATAAAGGGCCGGATTGATAAAACGCCAGACCTCAAAGAAAATATAGGGCATAGCCGTCACTACCGACATCCAGAAAGCTGTCGACATATGTATAAAGAAAGGAGCTGCCAAATTGATATTGACAAGCTTCACCTTAAACTCCTGCGTAAAAAATTCATCAGTCAAATCGAATTT
Organism: Bacteroides sp. AM23-12; assembly: GCF_003434395.1. Classification (NCBI taxonomy): domain Bacteria; kingdom Pseudomonadati; phylum Bacteroidota; class Bacteroidia; order Bacteroidales; family Bacteroidaceae; genus Bacteroides; species Bacteroides sp. AM23-12. The sequence goes on along the minus strand of NZ_QTLF01000013.1, from coordinate 116,215 downwards.
CTGACCGATAAAGCGTAGTAAGTCGTAAAATACAAAATCATTATGGCAAGGCGCCAGTATTACATGGTCGAACAAATAAGGCATCGCTACGAAATAGCCGATTGCCAATACAAACCAGACTCCGATAACACGAAAAAGTACCCGACGCAACTCATCCAAATGATCCCAGAAGGTCATTTCTGCCATTGCTTATTATTTCTTAGCTGAATCTGCCGGTGCGTCGATTTCGTCTTTTGCCTTATTGATTTCTTCTTTTGCCTCGTTCACACCATCTTTAAAGCTCTTTACTCCTTTACCTAAGCCACGCATCAGTTCGGGTATCTTCTTACCACCGAAAAGGAGAAGAATAACAAGAGCAATAATGATCCATTCAGAGCCACTAGGCAAAAAGCCTAATAATAATAAGTTTGTCATATGTTTATTAATTATAGAGGTTTATTAGTTGGTGCAAATATAAAGAAAAACGGCAGACTATAAAAGAAAAACAGGAAACTATAAACGGGAAACGGGAAATAATTTAAGTATACCCGTTATCATTTACCGCCCATTTATCCATCGTTAACCTTTATAGTCTTCCATTCACTATTCTACTACATATAATTCTGTTTTTACCGCCTGCGCTTTAGTCCTGATAGTAGACTCGCTTCACACGGTTCGAGATGCTGGTCAGCACTTCGTAAGGGATCGTCCCCAACTTATCCGAAAGTGTGGTTATCGGCAGGTCGTCACCGAAGATGACAGCTTTGTCCCCTTCCCTGCAATCGATATCCGTCACGTCAATCATACAGACATCCATACAGATATTTCCTACATAGGGAGCTTTCTTGCCATTCACCAGACAGTAAGCATTGCCACGTCCCAGATGGCGGTTCAAGCCATCGGCATACCCGATAGGAATTGCCGCAATGCGGGAAGGACGCGTCAGATGTCCCATCCGGCTATAGCCTACCGTATCTTCTCCGGGCACGTCCCGAATCTGAAGAATCGTAGTCTTAAGCGTGCTTACATTATTGATAATCGAATTGTCGATCGGGCTTACCCCATAGAGTCCTATCCCCAGACGCACCATATCAAACTGCGCACCGGGAAAACGTTCGATACCGGCTGTATTGCAGATATGACGCAGAATCTTGTGTGAGAAGGCTTCCTGCAATTCCTGCGAACCTTTCTCGAACAATTCAATCTGCTGACGGGTGAAGAAGTCGAATTGCGCCGAATCACTTCCCACAAAATGAGAGAATACCGACCGGGGAATAACCGCATTCTGACTTTTCAGACGACGGATCAACAACGGAATTTCATCGACGGAAAAACCAAGACGGTGCATACCCGTATCCAGTTTGACATGAATCGGGAAGTTGGTGATTCCTTCTTTCTCGGCCGCCTTAATCAGTGCATCGAGCAAATGGAAGTTGTACACTTCCGGTTCGAGTTTATAATCGAACATCGTTTTGAACGATGTCAGTTCGGGGTCCATGATGATAATGGAGGAGGTGATGCCTGCTTTACGCAGTTCGGAGCCTTCGTCGGCAACGGCTACAGCAAGGTAATCTACATGATGCTCCTGCAATGTTTTGGCAATCTCGTATGATCCGGCTCCGTAGGCAGCAGCCTTCACCATACAGATCATTTTCGTCTCCGGATGGCGGAGCATGGAGCGATAGTGATTCAGATTGGCAACCATCGCACCCAAGTTCACTTCCAGAATCGTTTCATGCACTTTCAGTTCCAGTTCTTCCGATACCAGATCAAAGTTGAATACGCGGGAACCTTTTATCAGAATGACTTCCGAATGAAGGGTTTTGAAAATGCCCGATCTTAGCAAGGCGTCTGTATCGGGGAAGAAGTATCGTTCCGGCGTACCTTCGAAGCGAGCGGCACACGAAGAAATCTCCGCTCCTACACCGATCAGCTTGTTGATGCCCCGGCTCTTTATCAGTTGTGCTACCCGACGGTAAAGCGTAGCCGTACTCTGCCCTGTCTCCAAAATATCCGATAAGATAAGTGTCCGTTTCAGTCCTTTCTTTTCCGAACGGCGTACCAGGAAATCCAGTGCTATATCCAGAGAAGCCAAGTCCGAATTGTAGCTATCGTTGATGAGTATACAATTATTCTTGCCTTCTTTTACTTCCAGGCGCATGGCGATCGGTTCGAGCCGTGCCATCCGTTCGGTAATCTGATCGGCAGGAGTCATCAGATAAAGACAGGCTGCCAGGCAGTTCAACGCATTTTCGATGGAAGCATCGTCTATAAAAGGAATACAGAAGATATTATCCATATCCAGATAGCGGTAAGCAATCACAGTATGGTCTTCTTTCTTTGTCACCTTGCTGATATAAAGAGGGCGCTCGATATCCTTGCAGCTCCATGCAATCTCACGGGCTGTCAGCATCGACTTTGCCACACAATTACTGATCAGCTCGTTATCTCCATTATAGATCACCACATCGCAATCTTTAAAGAGTGTCAGCTTCTCCATACATTTCTCCTGCAATGAGAAGAAATTCTCCTGATGGGCACCGCCTATATTAGTCAGAATACCGATAGTCGGTTTAATCATGCGCTTCAAGGCCCCCATCTCCCCCATTTCGGAGATACCGGCTTCGAAAATACCCAATTCGGCTTCTTCATTCAGTTGCCAGACGGACAAGGGAACGCCGATCTGAGAATTATAACTGCGGGGCGAACGGACAATGCAGCGGTCCGGACTCAATAATTGATGCAACCACTCTTTCACAATGGTCTTTCCATTACTGCCCGTGATACCGATTACCGGAATCTTGAAATTCTCCCGATGAGCCTCGGCCAGCTTCTGCAAAGCCTTCAAAGGATTCGCCACGATCAAGAAATTGGAGAAATCGAGAATGGAGAGTCGAGAGTTGGGAGTAGGCTGCGCACCATCCTGCTGCATAGCATTCTCCATTTTCCATTCTCCATTCTCCATTCTCTTAAAGTCTTCTTCCGTAACCACGAAGTTGCGCACTCCCCGATCATATAGTTCGGAGATATAGCGTGCACCATTATTACGTTTGGTGGGCAAAGCAAAGAAAAGGGTTTCTTCCGGAAAGCTCAAAGAGCGGCTATCTGTAAGTAGCCAATCAATCGTCGCTTCATGCTCTCCGACACGGCGTGCACCGATATATTCGGCTATGGATTCAATCGTATATGACATAGTTCTGTTTCTTTTTGAAAGTCTAAGTACGGATATTTTCCGTTAAGTCGTTCGATTTTTAACACTATTTGTCCTAAAAAGCGTTGATACGCTTCCGACTCCGGATGAAAAGGCTTGTGTGACAAGTCTTTAGTAATATCTTCGATGGCAGTGATCACCTGCTTCGTTTCGGCAGAAAAGAAGGCCTCCGAAAAGCGTTCCCACAAATAACGGACAGCCAACGGAGACGGATGAAGCATGTCATCGGCATAATAGCGATAATCACGCAGTTCATCCAAAACGATCTCATAAGAAGGAAAGTAGAACACATGATCCGGAAAGAGCTGTTGCAGGCGGTCGATGGCAAGCAATAAGGTCGATTTACTCAACTGGTTGGCATGCATCCCGTCACGTATATGCCGGATAGGGCTGACCGTGAACAAGACCTTCAAGTGAGAATTGCGCGCCACCATACTGGTTATCAACGAAGTATATTCGTTCACAATCTCATCTACCGAAAGAATCCGGCGGTTGAAGCAGCTCTCCGGCAGTTTATGACAATTGGAGACTACCTGCCTTGTTTCTTTCTGTTCATATACATAGGCAGTGCCGAAAGTCAGCATCAGCCAGTCAAGTTCGTGGACCGAACGGTGAGCCTGCGACAAGCGAGTGTTTATCTTTTCAAGTACTTCCTCCGGCGATGACGCAGAGAACAAACCATGATGCATCGGACTATGCCAGCACTCCTTATATAGGAATAAGTCTTTCTCCTGATACACCTTCCCCTTCAATATCTCCACCAAAGCCGTAGAGACCGACAGCGGATTATAGAGAATCCCGAAAGGATTCATGTCAACGCGAAATTTATTTTCTGCCAGCAACCTGCCCATGTTCTCTGCAAAACAAGACCCCATCAAAAGAATCCGTTCCGCATGACTGACAGGCGGCAAGCCCGCCGGTAGTTCTACCTTTGTTTGAAAATCCATATATTCTCCTTCTTTCGATTGTTTCTCTCTTGCAAAAGTACGACAAAGATACGATATTCCGCTTTATTTTAATCACAAATCTATTCAAGGCTTGACAAATGGCTTTTTATGTTGTATATTTGTAGACCGAAAACAGAAAATCAATGAATAACGGATATAAAAGAATAGAAAACATGGATAAAATACAGTATCATATTACAACAAATACAGCTTATTCCTTCTCATTTTACTAAGGAATAAGACGATTGATATAGCCCAAAGGCTGCAAGCTCTATGAAGTTTGCAGCCTTTTTTGTTGCATTAATTCAATCTATTTCCTACAAAATCTCATTTTAGAGTTTCTAATAAACGGAAGACACGTCTATAATAAACGATCATCAAATTTATTAATAACGATACGAACGTTTCTGCAAGTTCATGTTCTCTTTTTTCATGCAACTTTTATTTCCCTAATAGAGATTTCATTTGATTAGTAATATTAATCCACATTTCACATAATAAAAAGAAAGTTACAGTTCTTCCGGGAACCCGACGGCACATACTTCAATATACCAACGACCGAATGCCATTCCACCCTCGTACTTCGCTTTAACAATAAGAATTTAGGTAAAAAGAAAGGGCTTCCGCTTTCTTTTTCGTATTTTTGCACCAAATTTTCTCGAATCATGAAGAATGAACCGATATATAACTTGCTAAACTCAATCAACAGCCCCGATGATCTGCGCCGTCTGGAAGTAGACCAACTGCCGGAAGTATGCGATGAATTAAGGCAAGACATTATTAAAGAACTCTCCTGCAATCCGGGGCACTTCGCTGCCAGCCTCGGAACAGTGGAACTGACCGTAGCCCTGCACTACGTCTACAATACACCTTATGACCGTATTGTATGGGACGTGGGACATCAGGCGTACGGCCACAAAATCCTCACAGGACGGCGTGAAGCATTCTCCACCAACCGGAAACTGGGAGGTATTCGCCCCTTCCCTTCTCCCGAAGAGAGCGAATACGATACATTTACCTGCGGACACGCTTCCAATTCGATCTCCGCAGCCCTCGGCATGGCTGTCGCCGCCGCCAAGAAGGGAGACGACCAACGTCATGTGATAGCCATCATCGGAGACGGTTCGATGAGCGGAGGACTGGCTTTTGAAGGATTGAACAATTCTTCTACCACCCCGAACAACCTGCTTATTATCCTGAATGATAACGACATGGCTATCGACCGCAGTGTCGGCGGTATGAAACAATACCTGTTCAACCTGACAACCTCGAACCGCTACAACCAACTGCGTTTCAAGGCTTCCCGCCTGTTGTTCAAGCTCGGCATCCTGAACGATGAACGTCGCAAGGCACTGATCCGCTTCGGCAACAGTCTGAAGTCAATGGCCGCCCAGCAACAGAATATATTCGAAGGAATGAACATCCGCTACTTCGGTCCTATCGATGGCCATGACATAAAGAACCTTTCAAGGGTATTGCGTGACATTAAAGACCTCAAAGGTCCCAAAATACTGCATCTCCACACGATCAAAGGAAAAGGCTTCGCCCCTGCCGAGAAACACGCCACCGAATGGCACGCTCCCGGCAAGTTCGATCCCGTCACCGGAGAGCGTTTCGTAGCCAATACGGAAGGAATGCCTCCCCTGTTCCAAGACGTTTTCGGAAATACACTGGTGGAACTGGCGGAAGCCAATCCAAGGATCGTAGGTGTGACTCCCGCCATGCCTTCCGGCTGTTCGATGAACATCCTCATGTCCAAAATGCCCAAGCGGGCTTTCGATGTGGGTATTGCCGAAGGCCACGCCGTCACCTTCTCCGGAGGAATGGCAAAAGATGGCTTGCAGCCTTTCTGCAACATCTATTCATCGTTCATGCAACGGGCTTATGACAATATTATCCATGATGTGGCTATTCAGAATCTTCCCGTAGTTCTCTGTCTCGACCGTGCCGGACTGGTAGGCGAAGACGGTCCGACACATCACGGTGCGTTCGACATGGCTTATCTGCGTCCGATACCTAATCTGACCATCGCCTCCCCTATGAATGAGCATGAGCTGCGACGACTGATGTACACGGCACAACTGCCGGATAAAGGTCCGTTCGTACTCCGCTATCCGCGTGGCCGTGGCGTATTGGTGGACTGGAAATGCCCGCTTGAAGAAATTCCTGTAGGCAAAGGACGGAAATTGAAGGACGGAAAAGATATAGCTGTCATCAGCATAGGACCTATCGGAAATAAAGCAAGGAGTGCCATCGCCCGTGCCGAGTCCGAATCGGGAAGAAGCATCGCCCACTATGATCTGAGATTCCTCAAACCGCTGGACGAAGAACTGCTGCACGAAGTGGGCCGCACATTCCGCCACATCGTCACCATAGAAGACGGAACGATTCAGGGAGGAATGGGAAGTGCCGTACTTGAATTCATGGCCGACCATGAATATACCCCGACAGTCAAACGCATCGGAATTCCGGATAAATTCGTGCAACACGGCACGGTAGCCGAGTTATATCAGCTCTGCGGAATGGATGAAGACAGCCTGACAAAAGAATTGCTGAAGCAATGTGAACTTCTGCCCGACATGAGCAAAATAAAAGAATTAACTAACTGAAGATGAAGATAATTATCGCAGGTGCCGGAAACGTAGGCACCCACCTGGCTAAATTATTGTCCCGGGAAAAACAGGACATTATCCTGATGGACGATGACGAAGAAAAACTAAGTGCCCTCAGCGCCAACTTCGATTTGTTGACTGTCACGGCTTCTCCTTCTTCCATCTCGGGACTGAAAGAGGTAGGCGTGAAAGAAGCGGACTTGTTCATCGCAGTCACCCCCGACGAAAGCCGGAATATGACTGCCTGTATGCTAGCCACCAATCTGGGTGCCAAAAAGACTGTCGCCCGCATCGACAACTACGAATATCTTCTGCCCAAAAACAAGGAATTCTTCCGGAAACTGGGTGTAGACTCATTGATCTATCCGGAAATGCTTGCTGCCAAAGAAATCGTATCTTCCATGCGTATGAGCTGGGTACGTCAATGGTGGGAATTCTGCGGAGGCGCCTTGATACTGATCGGTACCAAGATGCGCGAAAAAGCGGAAATACTGAATATTCCCCTCCATCAACTGGGTGCACCGGACATCCCTTACCACGTGGTAGCCATCAAACGCGGAACGGAAACCATCATTCCGCGCGGAGACGATGTTATCAAACTGCACGATATTGTTTATTTCACCACTACACGCAAATATATTCCTTATATCCGGAAAATAGCCGGCAAGGAGGATTATGCCGATGTACGCAACGTCATGATCATGGGCGGAAGCCGTATCGCCGTCCGTACCGCTCAGTACGTGCCGGATTATATGCAGGTAAAAATTGTAGATAACGACATCAACCGTTGCAACCGGCTGACTGAATTATTGGACGACAAAACCATGATCATCAACGGCGATGGTCGTGATATGGACCTGCTCATCGAAGAAGGTTTAAAGAATACCGAAGCATTTGTCGCCTTGACGGACAATTCGGAAACGAACATCCTCGCCTGTCTCGCCGCCAAACGTATGGGAGTGGAAAAGACGGTGGCGGAAGTAGAGAATATCGACTATATCGGCATGGCGGAAAGTCTTGATATCGGCACGGTCATCAATAAGAAAATGATTGCCGCCAGCCACATTTATCAGATGATGCTGGATGCCGATGTATCCAATGTCAAATGCCTGACGTTTGCCAACGCCGATGTGGCTGAATTTACCGTACCCGCCGGAGCAAAGATTACTAAAAATTTAATCAAGGATCTGGGATTGCCCAAAGGAACAACCATCGGAGGTATGATTCGCAATGGCGAAGGAGTGCTCGTAACCGGAGATACGCTGATTCGTCCCGGAGACCATGTCGTTGTATTCTGCCTGAGTATGATGATCAAGAAGATTGAGAAGTTCTTTAATTAAGTAATAGGTATTAGGTAATAAGTAATAAGTATTAGGTAATAGGTAATAACCGTAGCTGCTTGTACTTGACATTATATCTGATACTTGGCGCATAATACTTAATACCTATTACTTATTACTTAATACCTATTACTTAATACCTATTACTTAAAAAATGATTAATTCGAGGATGATATATCGCATCATGGGGTTTCTGTTACTGATAGAAACGGCTATGTTAATGTGTTGCGGTGGTGTTTCACTATTTTACAAGGAAGATGATTTAAACAGTTTTCTGCTTTCATCAGCTATCACGGCCTTTGTAGGTGTGATTATGCTTGCTATTGGAAGAGGGGCCGAAAAGTCACTCAACCGCCGCGATGGATATGTGATTGTCAGTGTAGCCTGGATTGCTTTCTCCTTTTTTGGAATGTTGCCCTATTATATAGGCGGGTATATTCCAAGTGTCACCGATGCCTTCTTCGAGACAATGTCCGGCTTCAGCAGTACCGGTGCCACCATCATGAATAATATAGAATCGATGCCTCACGGAATCCTTTTCTGGCGGGCAATGACTCAGTGGATCGGCGGTCTGGGAATTGTATTCTTTACGATTGCCGTTCTTCCGATTTTCGGTATGGGAGGTATTCAGGTATTTGCCGCCGAAGCCAGCGGGCCGACTCATGACAAAGTACATCCCCGTATTGGTGTTACCGCCAAATGGATCTGGGGCATCTATGCCGGTATGACGGGGACATTGATTATATTACTGGTATTCGGGGGCATGGGACTTTTCGACAGTATCTGCCATGCTTTCACCACGACCAGTACAGGTGGGTTCTCCACCAAGCAGACAAGTATCGAATATTACCACTCGCCTTACATAGACTATGTAATATCTGTTTTCATGTTCCTCTCGGGAGTCAACTTCACGCTATTATTGCTGATGTTCAATGGGAAAATAAAGAAGTTTATCCATGATGCCGAGCTGAAGTTTTATTTTATGTCTGTTGCCTTTTTCACGGTTTTCATAGCAGTCTGGCTTTATCAGACCAGTTCGATGGGAGCAGAAGAAGCATTCCGGAAATCTCTGTTCCAAGTAATCTCCTTACAGACTTCAACCGGTTTTGCCACTGCCGACTATATGCTCTGGCCTTCCATTCTCTGGGGCTGTCTTCTTATCGTAATGATAATGGGTGCTTGCGCAGGCAGTACGACAGGTGGTATCAAATGTATCCGCATGGTTATCCTCTTCAAAGTTGCCAAAAATGAATTTAAACATATTCTGCATCCCAATGCAGTATTGCCCGTACGGGTGAATAAACAGGTGATCTCCCCCTCTATCCAGTCTACCGTACTGGCATTTACATTTTTGTATGCAATCATCGCCATTATCAGCATTCTTGTCATGATGGGCTTCGGAGTGGGATTTCTCGAATCTATCGGAACGGTCATATCAAGTATAGGAAACATGGGACCGGGACTCGGCACGTGTGGCCCTGCCTTCTCGTGGAGTGAATTGCCTGATACAGCCAAATGGTTGCTCTCCTTTTTGATGCTTCTCGGACGTCTGGAGTTGTTTACGGTATTGCTGCTGTTCAGTTCCGATTTCTGGAAAAGAAATTAAATCAAATATCATACATAAAAAAGGTGCCGACTATTAGCCGGCACCACCATACACCAATTCAAACCTTTCTTATCTAAAGAAATATTATATTTTTCTCAGAACAATCTTTCTTACTACTGGCTTGTTGATTTCGTAGATCTTGGAAATCAGAACATCCATCTCTTGTTCACGTGCGTCGCGAATTTCTTTAAACATCATCTTTGAATAAAGATCCCGACGTCCTTTCAACCACATGTTCTTCTCTACATTTTCATCCATCACTTCAATAGCCTTTCTGTCATTAGCAAACAATAAGCCTTTTTGTTGAAAGAAACCAAACTGGCACCACGCATATTCTCTAAATGTTCTTTCAAGTTCCCAACGATACTCATTGAGGTGCATGATAGTTAATGCCTGCTGGTATTGTGGAGTTTTAGATTCTGCAGCTAAATTTATACCCTTTGCCAAATCAGCAGCATCCCAGGTTCCTATTTCCTGATCGTCAATCAACAGTTTATATTGCCCCTTCAAACCGGTAACTTTCAGCAATTCAGTATTCATCTCTTCCATAAAAGGAACTTCTTTTATAACTTCTGCCTGACTCTTCTTAGAACCCCAGCCTCGTGCAATAGTATCCAAAGGATATGGTAACGCCTCTGCCAGATAATCAAAACTAATATCTTTACCTATTTTCTTAATATTTGAGATGGTACAACCTTCTGCCTTCACTGCTTGCTTCTTATTTGCATTGATTTCCATGTTGGCCACATCTTTACCAGCAAAACCTTGTGCTTTCAAGAAAAGATAAGCCATCACCATATGACCGTCATTGTCCGGATGGATACGATCGTTACCACAAAGAGTAAAACTAGGATCTTTTTGTTGAAGTTCCTGATTTATAGCTACCATAGGCGCATTCCAATCTGTAAATTCCCAACCATTTCTTGCAGCAGATTCTCTTTGATATTCTATAATTCTCTTAATAGTCTCATTTTTTTTCTTAAAGACCGTATTATCCTTTATTTGCGCAGTTTCATCATAAGGAGAGGTTCCCGTCATTACGATACGAGTATGTGGCAATTCCTTGAAACGTTTTTCCATCTGCTGGAAGTTCTTGATGCTTTCCTGATACTTCTGTTCACCAAATTCTTTCGCATTATCACCATTATATTCATAATAACCGGAATCATTCATACCGAAAGTCACCATCAATACAGTAGGATTTTTGCTAAAAATGTCACCATCCAAACGTTTATTCATATCATACGCTGTATCACCACCAATACCTCCATTGAATACACGAATAGGCATATTCGGGAAGCGGGTCATGTAATACAACCAGATAAATGAATGGTAACGACCACCATCCGTAATACTATTTCCTAAAAACACAGCTCTATCACCTTCCTTAAAAGGTTTCACGGTCTGAGCAAACGCAGTAGTATATGCCATGCAAACTGCTGCAACTAATACTAAAAACTTTTTCATGTTATCAATCTATATTTTACAAATACTGTTAATCTACTATGAGGGATAATTTAATAGTATAAACTAAAAATTTTATCACCATCTACTTTCTTTTTATTTTAAATTCTTCATTTTAAAATAAGAAAACTCTGCCGGTACATCCTTATCTCCATAATGTAGTAATCCCGGACGCTGCACTCTATCCCAACGAATCAAGGATTTACCCTTGAAAGGGGTATTCTGCACAGATTGCCATGTTTTTCCATCCAGACTTTTATAAAAGTGGAATATACACCCCTGTTCAACTTCCAATTTCAAATATATCTCTTTACTTGCAAAAGCTGAATCATAAAGTACTGACTCAATATCGTCTTTCACCACTTTCAAAATAAGTTTATCTCCTTCAATTCCCCAAGCAATCAGGTTTTTATCATCGCCATACAAGGTCAATCCTTTCAGTCCTTTGCCTGTGTTTATTACTTTCGTCTCACAGCTATACTGTGGAGATTGAGGACGTAAACATAATGCTGTACCATATTTATTGTTATTCTTTGGAGTACCGGATAAAAATAACTTTCCTTTCTTTAGCACAGCGTGTATATCTGAATAAGGATAATTCCACGTCCAATCAACTTTCAATTGATTCCCCTTAAAATTATCTTCAAAATCCGAAAGAGGCTCTTGCTTTGTACCGACAAAAGGTATAGGCTGTTCAGCTATAGCCAAATTCCCAGTCTTGAAACGCACCCAATGATCATCCGTCATTTCCATTTCTTGCAAAATCGGTTGACGCCCGATAAAGAAACCATCTCCCTTCAAATAAGCGTGACACATATAAAACATACGACCATCAGATGTTCTCACCACAGTACCATGACCACATGATTTATAATCTCCTTCTCCGCCATGAAGAATGGGGTTTCCAGAATATTTTTCATAAGGTCCACCATAATTCCTTGCACGTGCTACATACACATCATAGTCACTAGAAGGACCACAACATCCATGGGCAGCGTATACTATATAATAGTAGTCGCCTTCTTTAAAATGGTACTGTCCTTCCATACCAATTCCCTTTTCATCTACTAAAAGAGTAAAAGGTTCACCATCCAAATGCAAACCATCAGCGGACAGTTTACATCCTAACAATTCTATCGGACGCGTATCCAAACCATAAGCTTTCCAACTGATATACAACTGCCCGTTATCATCATAAATAAATGCATCGATAGCTTCCTTTCCATACTCTACAATCGGACCATGATCGGTAAATTCATGTAAAGGAGAATCAGACGTAGCTACTCCGATATATGATATCCCGGTACTTTTTTGGCGGGCAGTATAATAACAGTAAACTTTATTATTATGATAAAACAATTCTGGTGCCCAAAATGAATTAGAAGTCCAGGACGGTTGCTTGGTAAAAACATGCCCTACCTGTTTCCAGTTTACCAGATCCTTCGAGGTAAACATTGGATAAAAAGGCGCCCATTCCGAAGAGGTACCCGTAGCATAATATGTATCTTCAATCCGAATGACAGAAGGATCGGGTACATCTCCCCGAATAACAGGATTTGTGAAGTAGTTTTGTTCTTGTGCCACCATTTGCAATGCAAAACAAATACCAAACAAAAAGAGTCCTATCTTTTTCATTGCATTTTATTTCTTAAAAGGATCATACACAGCAACTGCTACACGTGAATCTGCACAACCATAATATAAGTACCATTTCTGATTATGGAATACTAAACCTTCTATAAATACTGTTCCCGCGGGATATTGTCCGCTCTTCTCAAAATCTGATTCCGGAATATAGAATGGTTTATCCAATCGGTCAATCAATTTAGTCGGATCTTTAGCATCGAATAATGCTTGCCCGGCACAATAAGAATTAGCAGTATACAATGTATCACCCTCTGCACCTGACTTATTCTTACCATTATAAAGTAATAAAATACCTTTATCAGTCATAATTGCAGGTGGACCACACTCGGTCAGGTCACTATCAAATTTACCTTCACGAGGAGTAATTACTTTTAGAAAGTCTCCTTTTTCATCAAGCATCGGTTCCCAATTAATCAAATCCGTGGAAGTAGCTACGTTCACAAACTTTTCTCCCCAATACATCCAATATTTTCCATCAATTTTAGCAATCACTTGTTTGCCATCTACCAATTTTGTGACAATAGAAGCAGATTTGGAAAATTCATCAAAAAAACGTCCGCCATATGCTTTTGCAAAAGCCGGACCATATTTTTCCCATATCTGAAGATCACGAGAAGTAGCTACGGCAAGACGGGCCTGCTTACGATTCCATTGTGTATAAAGCATTACATAAAGGCCATCATCTGTCACAGCAACTCGCGGATCTTCACATCCCCCTGGCCATTCCAATTCTTTCTGGTTATCATCTGCCGGATAAAATACAGGAACAGTCATCCGGTTAAAATGCAAACCATCATCAGAATAAGCATACCCTAAGCGAGAAGTGCGTGAACCAATTCCTACCGCCGAATTATCTTCTGCCCGGTAAAGCACAACCACTTTACCATCATAAATTGTAGCAGCCGGATTAAAAGTATCACTAGATTCCCATGCTACCGAATCCTGCCTCATTGGGCAATAAAAAACAGTAGTGGTATCAGGAGAGACAATTGGGTTAATACCTTCCGGACGTTGAAAATCCGCCCATGCCCAATCGGGGAATTCGGATGTTTGCTTCTTCTCTCCACAGGAAGTAAGCACTGCTGCAACCATCAGTAAATAAGCTATATGTTGAAATTTTCTTTTCATGATTGTTCTTTATAATAATTCATTAATTAAGGAAAAGATGGTGGAACGACCTTTGCTCCCCACTTCATGTCCGGTTTACCCGAAGTACTGTATTCGATAGTAGCTCCGCTATTGAGCTGGTCCCAGTCTATCCATGTACTTTCATATGATTTTCCGTTTAGTTTCATGGATTTGATATAGATGTCCTTTTCTGAACCTCCCTTTATCACAATATCACCTTTTTTCAAATGCACCTTGACAGATGAAAAGATTGGAGTATTTACCGTAAATCCCCCCACACCCGGAATTTCCGGATAAAGCCCGATACAGGCAAACACATACCAAGCACCCATTGTACCCAGATCGTCATTTCCTGGGAGACCATCTATCTTACTTGAATATTGCTCATTCAACACACGATTAATGATTTCTTGTGTTTTGTATGGACGACCAATCCAATTATATATCCAAGGTATGTGGAAACTCGGCTCATTACCGGAAGCAAACCATGCATCGTTATATCCGGCATCCAGGCGTGTAAAGAATTCATCCAACCGTTTCTCGGCTTTTTCCTTACCACCTATTATTTCTACCAGACCGGCAATATCATAAGGCACCATCCAAAAATAATTCTTATAAGTAGATTCACGGAAGTCTTCACCAAGAGATTTCCACGATCCGTCCGGATTACGTGATTGTAGCCAACCTGTGTCCGGATTATACAAGTTCTTCCATGAACGGGCAAAATGGAAATAACGCCAACTGGCAAATTCATCTCCCACCGCATGCAATGCAAACTGTCCGATAGCAAAATCTGCTGAGGTATACTCCAATTGGATAGATGCATTATAATAGCCCTTATCCAAATATTGCTTCAATCCCGGGCGAGTTTCCACACCTTGCGACTTAGAACCCGGTTCCTCCGCTCCTTTTCTCATAATCTTAAAGATAGGTTTCGGATCATAATTACGAGCTCCGAAAGCATAGGCATTAGCAATCAAAATAGGAGTCGGATCTCCCTGCATTACCCCTGTTTCAATATTAGCCATCACCCAACGAGGAAAAGAGCCACCGGACTGTTCTGCAAACAATTGATGGGAAATAACAATATCGGAAGCTACCTCCGGATCAAGCATGGATAATAATTGAATTTGTGTACGATACGTATCCCAATTACTAAAAGAAGTATAGTGTTTAGAACGTGACTTATGCACTCTGAAATCCGCTCCCATATATTCCCCATTCACATCGCTACAAACATTCGGGTGAATGAAAGAACGATATAAATGTGTATAGAATTGGATCGTACGATCGGGATTGGTACCCTCCACTTCAATCATACCCAAATAATGATTCCATTTTGCCTCCGCTTGATTCTGTATCTTTTGGAAATCCCATCCTGCATTTTCGGCTTTCAAATTTTCACGTGCATTCTCTACTGAAACATAAGAAACTCCAATCTTATATTGAATATTCTTCTTTTTGTTTACATCAAAAGTAAAATATACACCAGAATATTCGCCTTCTGCAAAAGTTGTATTTGGCATCAATTCTTCTCTCTTCCATGTGCCGGTTTCTAAAGCATCGGTATCAAACTCTGCTACAAAATAGACTTTATACGGAGTGCGGAGTCCACAGAAATTTCCTCCTTCTGCATAACCTTCACACTTATTCGGAGCAGTAATAACAATTGCAGCTTGTTCAATAGGAGTTGCAGAAATACCTCCACCAATGATTATTGTACCATACTGTTGATCTGCCGGATATTCATAACTAGCCATACCCGTTCGCTCGGTCACTGTCAGTTTTGCCTTGATATCCTCTTGCACCATAGCCTCATAATAACCGGCATGTCCTTTTTCTTCAGATACACTTATACGATAGTTGAGGATGTTATCAGGTGACATTTTCAGTTTTCCTTTCACAGGGAAAGTGGGGAAATTTCCCATATGTTCACAACCACCACCGCTCAACTGATTGATAACGAATCCCGACCTTTTGGAAAAATAAGATGGAGTAAATTGTACCATCCCATAAGGATAAGTTGCTCCCGGATAAAGATATCCGGAAGTCAGTCCGGTACCTTTTGTTCCAATCAACGTATTGACTTGATGGACATAGTCACCAGCCACAGCTTGTGTTGCAACCATTCCTTCTAAAACAAGAGAGAATAATAAAATAAATAAGAATTTATGTTTCATTCCGGATGTTCTTTTAGTAGAGTCTGTTTCGAATAAGAAACAGGAATACCACTAATAGTACCCTGTTTCGTTATTCGGATAAAATCGATCGTATTATTGAACTTTATTCTTTGATTCTTTATTCTTTAGACAAAGAGAAAGGTGCAGCATACTTCGAAGTACATCTTTCTTTATTAGGCTGGCTTCCCATTTCAAATTTCAAGACTCCTCCTTCTGCTATATCATCATAATGGATATAGTTTTTATCTAAAAGTCTGCCATTCAAAGTAGCTGATTGTATATACAAATTTTCTTTGCTATTTTCCGGTGCTTCAATCACAAACTTATTGCCATTTTCCATAGTTATGGTAGCCTTCTTAAATAATGGGCTGCCAATCACATATTCATCTGTACCCGGGCAAACAGCATATATACCCAATGAGCTCAGAATATACCATGAAGACATACCGCCTTGGTCTTCATCACCCGGATAACCTTTTTCTGTTGAATTATATAATCTCTCAACAATCTGACGTACCCAATATTGAGTTTTCCACGGCTGACCTGCATAGCAATACAAATAAGGCATGTGTTGAATCGGTTGATTTCCGTGTGCATATTGTCCCATATTAGCCAACTCCATTTCTTTCATTTCATGAATAACTCCACCATAAGTGCCCGGTTTAATTATGTTAGGAATAGTAAATACAGAATCTATTTTAGTAGTAAACTTTTCATCACTTCCAAACAAGTCAATCAAGCCTTGTACATCATGGAACACTGACCATGTATAATGCCATGCATTTCCTTCACAGAAAGGCCCCCCCCATTCCAGTGGATCGAATGGTTCCTGCCATTTACCATCAACACCCTTTCCACGCATAAATCCGATAGACTTATCAAAGACATTTTTATAGTTGTACATCTGACGGGCAAATACTTCTTGGTAATGTTTATTTCCAACCATTTTAGCAAGTTGATATCCGCAGAAATCATCATATGCATATTCCATAGTTTGTGCACTAGAACCCATTGATTCAGGATAAGGAACATATCCTAACTGGAAATATTCTTTCCAGAATCCACGTCCGTTAGCACCCCCCCAAGGACCTTTATTCATTGCTTCATGCGCATAAGCCTTCAGTGCTTTTTCAGGATCAAAATCACGAATTCCTTTTGCCCATGCATCTGCCAGCAATGAAATAGAATGATTACCTAACATTCCTCCTGTTTCACCCGGGGAAGACCATGAAGGCAACCAGCCGCATTGCTCCTGGGCTGCCAGAAGAGCATTCATATAACGTCCCTGCATTGTTGGATGCAAAATGTTTGTTAAAGGGAATTGTGAACGGAATGTATCCCAAAATCCATTATCAGTATACATGTAACCATCATAAATCTTACCATTATATGGGCTATAATAATACGGTTCACCATTTTCTTTGCGTTCGTAGAATTTGCGAGAGAATAAGTTAGCACGGAAAAGACAAGAGTAGAAAGTCTTCATCTGTTCGTCCGTACATCCTTCAACTACAATTCTATTCAGCACTTCATTCCAAGTCTTCTGACCGCGTGCTTTCGTTACTTCCAGATTCTTATCCTTACCAAGTTCTTTATTTAAAGTTATCAGAGCCTGCTCTGCACTTATATATGAGGAAGCTGCTTTAGCCTGAACTTTCGAGCCTTTTTTAAATTTAATAAATGCACCATATCCTTTACCTGCTCCATCTAATTTCTGTGGAAACACTTCATCCTTTTGATTTTCCCATACACCGTAATCTTCGAAAGGTTTATCAAATTGAACAACAAAATAGTTACGGAATGATTTTGAATCGTTCACAAAACGTTGGTTATTGACCCAACCGGAGATTTGTCTTTTAGCCGGATCAATTTTGATTTCACTCATATCCGTATATCCATCTAGTACCAGATAGGCATCTCCTGTAGTAGGATAGGAAAAACGTAAATGTACACCACGAGTAGTTGGAGCCATTTCAGTAGTGATGTCATTATCGAATGTTACTTTATAATAATGAGGTTTAGCTATCTCATTATCGTGGCTAAACTTGGTAGCACGGGCATCTTGATTTACAACCAACTCACCTACCATTGGCATGAAAGAATATACAGCATAATCACTCACCCAAGGACTACATTGATGTGATTGGCTAAAAGAACGAATCTTATCAACAGCATACATATACTTAAATCCATCCCCATTTTTACCTGTTTGCGCAGACCACATATGCATACCATAAGGCATACCTGTAGTAGGATAAGTATTACCGTAGCTCAAGCCAAAATTAGAATCGGTACCTTGTAGCGTATTCACATACTGTACCAGATCTTTTAGCTGAGCATTCATCACAGTCGGATACAAAAAGAAGATAATTAAATAAACTAGTTTCTTCATGGTTTATTATTGAATATATTAATTAAATAAAGACTTACTATTTATTGACATAAGTAATACCTTTCCAATCATCAGTACGGAAAGGAGACATTGGCAGATCCGCACCGTTATACATATTGCATATCGGATAATCAGCCCATGCATAACGTACTGCAACTGGGAGGGTAACTTCAGGTGAGGAAACAACAACCGTATTTCCTTCGATCACAGCATCTGCCCAATGAAATTTATGGTCTACACCAGCAATGGTAAATCCTTTCGGCATCTCGCCATTCGCCGTCTTCAGACCACCATCAATATGATCAAAGAAGATACGAATTTTATTTCCTTCAATCTTATAAGATTTATATATTGGACCGGAATAAGGAATCTTCTCGCCATAAGTCTGCGCCCGGGCCGCTAATGCCAAGCGTCTACCCACTTCTTGCTTGTTCTTCGGATGAATATCAAACTCCTCACCTATATCAATAGCCACAGCCATACCTGTATTTTGCAAATGTAAAGTCCGAGTTTGAGCTTCTCTCAATTCCGCCCAAGTAGATTCAACAGGAGCTGTTTGTTTCGCTGTAAAACTAGCTAACTGCACCATATAGAAAGGGAAATCATATCCCCAGCGATTTCTCCAATCAGTAATCATCAACGGCATTAAATCACGATACTGAAAAGCCTCTCCCGCATTTGATTCTCCCTGATACCAGATGGCTCCTTTGATAGCATAGGGAATCAGTGGATAAAGCATAGCATTAAATAAGAAAGTAGGAGAATTCGGATTCCATGACATATCAATAGGCATTGGCGCAACCTCTCTCATATCTAAAGAAACCTGATATTTCCAATTACCAGCCAACTGGATAGCTTCTGTATTGGAAAGATGAAGTGAAATACTTTCAGGACTTCCATTGATACCACCCGTACCACCAGTATCCATTACACGTACAGCAATCACCGCTTTTCCCTTCTTCACAAGTTCTTTCGGAATCTTATAGCTTCTAGGTGCCATCCATCCTTCTGTATGTCCTATCTGTATACCATTGAAATAAGTAAAATCATTATCATCAATAACACCTAAATTCAAGATCAAATCTTTTCCTGCCCAACCAGCCGGAATATCAATTGTTTTCCTAAACCAAACAAGTCCACTAAATCCTGGTAAATCTTGTTCTTGCATCAAACCTGGAACTTTCATAGATTTCCATGCCGCATCGTTAAAATCAGGAGCTGCCCATATAGCCTCCCCATTAACACACCCCTTGTCAATTCTTTCAACTTCAGCTTTCCAAGTCTCACCATCTTCTTCAAACTTTTTCTTGCGTCCTTCCTGAGATGCAGGCAAACCGACCAATGCTTCGAGTCTTTTCTTCATACTCGGTATAGTGGATAGTGCCTCGTTACTGGTCCATGTTTCTATAATTGTTCCTCCCCAAGATGTATCAATCAATCCTATTGGCACATTACGGTATTTATTCAAATCACGTCCAAAGAAGTAACCTGCTGCAGAAAAGTCCGCTACACTCTTTGATGTGCACACTTGCCAACCATTCTCTTTTGCTGTAATATTCTCAACAGGTGTAGGACTCATCGCATTTTCTACCAGTAAGAAACGAATATTAGGATAATTATTTGCCTCTTCTTTCTCCTGTTCATAGTTCTTCACCTTGCCCCAACCTTCTACCTGCATTTCCATGTTGGATTGTCCGGAACATATCCAGACTTCACCAATCATTACATTAGAAAGCTTCACCTTTTTACCATCAGAAATTGTAATATTATAAGGGCCACCCGCTACTGGGGTAGCAACTTTCGTACTCCACTTCCCTTGTGCATCAGCCTGAATAGTATATTTTTTCTGATCCCATGAGGTCGTAATTTCTACTTTCTTATTAGGCTTAGACTCGCCCCATATAGGGGCTTGCGTTTGTTGCTGTAACACCATATTATCCGAAAATATCGGAAGCAATTTCACTTGTGCAGAGAGTGTAGCACTCCCTAATAGAAAGAATAGAGAGATTACAAAATTCTTATTCATATTAACTACTTTTTTATAGTATACAATTTTTCAATTTACTTTATGACGAACAAATATACAATAACCACTAAACTAACTTCTTAAAAAAGTAAAAGAGAATAATGTTTTTATAGCAAACATTATTCTCTTTTTATCTAAACCCTACTTATTTACTAGAAGCCCAACTGAACTCCAAAGTTTATAACACGCTGATTCATATAAGCATCACCAGCTGTATTGGTCTTAATTTCAGGGTCTTGCTGATATTTATCATAACCGGTAAAAGTCAGTAAGTTATAAGCATTTACATAAAAACGGACATTGTCTAAGAACTTAGGTAATGCTGTCTTGGGAAGTTGATAGCCCAAGTCAACAGTCTTCAAACGAATATACCATGCATTAATCAGCCAAAAATCCGAATTATAAGCAGAAGCACTATTTATTGTACCATCTTGCATTGTCAAACGTGGGAACTCAATACTTTCTCCATTCTCATAACGTTCCTGTGTCCAACGCTTTTGGTGAAGTGGCTGGAACTGACTCTTACCAGACTCAATCCCTGTTCCATTGATAGCAAAACTATAATCAAACGATCCTTGGAATAAAACACTGATACTAAATCCTTTCCAACTTCCTCCAATCGTCCATCCTAATGTTGTAGTAGGCAAGTTCGGTTTGCCAATAGCACGTTTATCAAAATCATTGATAGTACCATCACCATTCAAATCTGCATACTTTAAGTCGCCTGCCTGCACAGCAATATCAGGTTTAGCCGGAGCGTCCGCAGCACCAGAATTAATCTTTTCAATATCTTCCGGTGTATAATAGCCAATCCAATGATAACCAAAAGGCTGCCCAATCTGTCTACCCGTTTCTCTCAACCATTCATATTTCTGTTGAGCCTCAGCTTTATAATCGACTCGATTTTTAGCATAACCAAATACAAAATTGGTATTAAAGTTGAAGTTACCAAAACGGTCTTGATAACCAATCTGTCCATCAAAACCTTTATTGGTAGTTTCTGCTACATTTTCAGGAGACAAGCCAATACCTAATATATCCGGAATATCATTTCTGGTAACTAGCTGATCATAACGTTTATCTATAAACCAGTCGAAAGTCAAGGAGAATTTATCAAACAAATTCATATCTACACCAACATTAAACTTTCTCGCTTTCTCCCACGTTACATTTAAATTTCCTAAATCACCTTCTTTGATACCACTGACACCAAAGTTGTTACCTTCACCAAAAGTATAAGAATCACCTGTTTTATATACTTGCCGATACAGATAACGATCGCCGCTTGCTACATCTGACCCTACAAGACCATAAGAAGTTCTAAACTTCAATAACTGCACATTCCTTCCCAACCAGTCTACATTCTTGAAAAAGTCTTCTTGAGAGATAGCATAACCTATAGCCAATGCTGGAAAGAATCCGAAATTGTTATCTTTACCAAAACGATCGGTCCCATTATATGCCATGTTCAAATCTACCAAATATTTATTTTTATATTTATAACCTAGCTGCATCGTATAACCTTCGAAATTATTGGGAACAGCTGCATCCTTTTCATTTGTTGTACTCTGACGATTGTACAAAAACATAACATTTACATCATGTGCATTATTGAAAACATGAGCATATTTCAAAGATGCTTTGATATTCAAATCTTTGATAGCTTTATCTGTACTGTTATATACAAAATACTGCTCATAATCATAGACTCCATTCGGATTGATATTATACAAACCTGTTGTAGAATCGTAATGATAAGTCGGATATCGTGTACGCATCACTGCACGATAATTTTCATCACTACTGGAATATGCCAATTGAAAATCAGCTGCAAGCCCTGGCGTTAAGAAGTCCATCTTCCATGTTGCACCATACAAAATATTATTATCATTACGTCTAGTACGTTTATATCCTTCATTTGCCAACCGTGCGTTCAATGTCGGTTTTCTATCTTGCGTATCATATAAATAAGCAAATGAACCATCCGGATTCAAAAGTGGAGCCGAATAAGGGTGCATCTTAGAGAAATCATAAAGCTCACCTGTTACATTCATATTGTACGGTTCATTGATATCCATGAAGCGTGAAGAAACGTCCAAACGCATATTGAAGTTATCAGTCACATCAAAATCAAGATTAGTGCGATAATTGAAACGACGATAAGAATAATTAGGATTCACACCATCACCAGAACTACCCCCAAAGTCTTTTACCAAGCCATTCTGAGTAAAATATCCCGCAGAAACAAAATATCTCAATTTCTTAGAACCACCTGAGACATCAACATTTATGTTCTCCTGAAATGCCATTTTCTTAAAAATCTCATCATACCAATTGACATCAGGATGCCCATAAGGATCAGTATGATCTCTGAAAGCGATCATATCGTCTTCAGTATACGGGAAATCAGACAAAGTACCATCATTCGTATGTGCTTCCTTTACTAATTGTAAAGATTCGTAAGCGTTCAGAAATTTAGGCGTACGAACTGGGGTTTGCATACCAGTTTCCAAACGTACATTAATTTTCGGTTTACCTTGCTCCCCACGACGAGTCTTTACTACTAATACACCATTAGCACCTTTGATACCATAGATGGCCGTAGTAGAAGCATCCTTCAATATTGATATACTTTCAATTTCGTTGACATTAATTTGAGACAACTGTTCATAAGTATACTGCATGTCATCCACCATAATCAACGGTTTATTACCATCATTATTCAAAGAACTGACACCGCGGATAAAGAAGTCGGAAGCATCTTTACCAGGTTGCCCAGACTGTTGCTGACTAAAAAAACCCGGCAGCTTTCCTGTCAAAGCATTCTGTACACTACTAGTTGGAACATTACGAATCTCACGTGCCTGTATTCCACTAACTGCACCTGTCAACGTTATACGCTTAGCCTTACCATAACCAACGACAACGACTTCATCCAAATTTGTTTGATCAAGAGCCAATTCTACATTCAGCATTTGCTGACTATTTACTTTAATGCTTTGTTTCTTAAAACCGATATAAGAAAACTCCAATACAGCACCTTTGTTTACATTTAATTGGAAATTACCATCAATATCGGTAATTGTACCCACTGTTGTACCTTGTATTTTTACATTTACCCCCGGCAACAACTCACCGTCGGCTGAAGAGACAATCCCCTTCAAAACGAACGACTGACCGAACACCGAGATAAAAAGGCTTATACATACTAATATTAATAATAGTCTTTTCATAATATTACCACTTCGGATTTTGAATCATGTTATCATTCTTAACTACCTCATTATATGGGATCGGATATAAATAGCGTTTCACATCAAACGTCGTACTTAGGACATCCACTTCATTGAAACTCGTAGTATTTCCTTTTACCCTAATCTCCAAACCTTCCAAAGGATTCTTAAATATCTCTTCAGCAATTCTCCATCTGCGAATATCCCAATATCGTTGTTCTTCAAATGCCATTTCAATACGCCGTTCGTTTTGAATCACTTCACGCATCTCTGCCTGTGTCATATTTTTCTTAAGCCCATAAGGAGATTCATCATTACCAGCTTCAATACCAGCACGTGCCCGTAATGCAATGATAGCATCGTACACATCCTGAGAAGGAGAAGAAAGATACTCATTCATTGCCTCTGCATAATTCAACAACATCTCTGCATAACGAAACATAACCCAAAGATGTATTTTATTCCCATATTGAGACTCTTCACCGAATTTACCCATAAATTTACACATATAATAACCCGTCTTAGAATATTCAGCAGAGTTAGATGGATTATTAACTCCTCCGATTGAAATATCAAGCGTATTATTCAACCAAGATGACCCATGATGCAGTATTGTATAATCCAAACGCGGATCACGGTTTTCATATGGATTACTCTGATTAAGAGTATATTTACTACCTTGTCCAGCAAACATGCCGTCCTTCATAGGGAAAGCGTCTACCAAATTTTGAGTTGGAAGCGTACGTCCTTTACCTAAATTGTCACCAGAAAATCCTAAAGGCCCATTATTGCTTTCTATAGACTTATCTTCCCCCCCCGGACGATAAAAAATGACTTCAGGATTATTAGTTTTATTATAAAAACCTAAAAAGACGTCACGAAAATCCCGATTATCGCCATCAGATATAGACTGTGTTAAACCATATGCCCCATTACCATTCGGACCGTACTCATCAATAAATGTCTTGGCAGCTTTAGCCGCATCATTCCAACGCTCTCTATCATAAGAAGCATAGCCTATCAATTCATTACCAATCTCAATAGGACGTTCATTAAATAAAGGACTCGCTGCATATAATAGTACTCGAGACTTTAAAGCTAGACAAGCCTCACGAGTAGGAGTATGTGCATATTGTTCAAAATCAGGCATTGGATTGGTACGCAAATCATCTTTAATATCATCTAATTCATCACAAATATACTGTACACATTGCTCAAAAGTATTTCTTGGGATCTCCATATCATCACCCAATATATGTACATCATCCCCCATCAAAGGAACACCACCATAGCGTTTCACTAATTCGAAATAGAAATAAGCTCTCAAGAAACGCGCTTCTGCTTTCATTGTAACATTCAATGGTTTTGTTTCTCCCTTTGCGTTCTTATAAGTCAGCATAAAAGGGACAACATCAATATGATTAATCAGAATGTTTGCCTTACGGATTCCTGAATAATACTCTTTCCATCGCATATCCGATTCAACACGTGTACTCGCAGTATACCGTCCCATTGCCAACTTATAAACATCCGGGTCAGAAACATTTATAGATATAGCATCATCAGATGCAGCATCTAAATAATCACTTCCTACACGATTGTGCCCGTTTTGCAACGTGGCATAAATATTATTCATAAACTTTACCGCATTCGTACCAAGAGAATCGGTTTTTGAAAATACAAAATCAATTGATACCAGTTCAACTGGCTCTGGTTCATACCCATCGGTACAGGATACAGCTGTAAACAACAATCCAACTCCGATTAGCGTCAAATATTTATTTCGTATCATAGATATCATAGTATATTAGAATTTAACATTAATACCTGTGCTGATGCAACGTTGTAGCGGATAGTTACCGAAGCTAACTTCGGGATCAACGAGTTCATTAGCAGCTTTTGTGAATAAGTTTTGTCCACTTACGAAAACTTTCACACGTGCTCCACCTAAATAATTACGACAGAATGAATCAGGTAAGTTATATCCTAAACTAACATTTTTCAACCGAATATAATTACCGGAACGTAACCAAAAAGAAGAGCCCCAGCCATTGCCTTGATTATACTTATTACCACCAGCACTCAACCTCGGGAAAGTTGCAGTAGCAGCAGTTTCTGGAGTCCATCGATCCAGCATATTCTCATATGCCTGTCCATAAACTTGTCCTTGAGTTTGAAAACCTTCCAATAAATTCCAATCACTCATTAAAACATCTTTATTGTACACTCCTTGCCAAAACATTGAGAATTCTAATCCACGCCATTCGAAACCTAAATCAATACCAAAATAAGAGAGTGGTTTATCGCCACCAATCATTACCTTATCAAAGTCATTGATAACTCCATCGTTATTCTGATCTTTGTACTTGATATCACCAGGCTGAATATTGTTAAATCCTTCAATTACAGGACTCTTTGTAATTTCGTCTTGAGAAGTGAAAAAACCTTCTGCTACCAAACCGAAGATTGCCCCTTTGGGTTTACCTGTAGTACGCAGATATTCATAAGGCACTTTTTGTTCATCTTTATATAACACTTTACTTTGCTCACAACTCCAGTTAGCAGATGCATAATAATTAAAATCGCCAACGTGATCTTGATAGGTAATTGAGAATTCGCCTCCATACCAACGTTCTTTAGCAATATTTTCATCTGGATAATTCTGGCCAATTAGTTCGATACTTTTTCCACGAGCCTGCAACAAGTCATAATATTTATCATTAAAATAATCAGCAGTTACCTGTAATTTGTTGTTAAACAAAGCTATATCTACACCAATATTCAGTTTATTGCCTTTTTCCCACGTTTGATATAAATTTGCCAGTTTATCTTTTTCTGTAAAACTTCCTGAACTTTGTCCTAAATTAGTCCCCAACCGATAATCATCACCTCCTGAGGAATAAGTCTGATAATACGTATAATACCCAGCATTATTCATACCATTACCTGTCTTACCATACACACCGCGTATCTTTAGTTGATTCAGCCACTCACAGTTTTCCATAAAATTCTCTTTGCTGATATCCCATCCTAAACCGAAAGCGTAAAAGGTTCCCCACCTTCTGCCTGGAGCATAACGATTGTAATAACTTTCACTTAATGCTACCTGTGCAAAATATCGCTCCGCATAATCATAAGAGACATCACCTATAATATTTGATGGATATTCAGGAAGATCCCAGTTAGTAAGAGTATTTCGCGTATCTCCTAGAACACTGGCCTTAAATTTGTGCTTACCAAATTGACGTTCATAATCAACAGCAAGCTGACCATACATCTGCCGATAGGTAGACACAGAACTAAATGAATTTGATTGCGTTTTCTTTTCTCCATACCGAGTATAAACGTCATTGCCATCCTTATCAATAGTATAATCAAAAACTTCGGAAGTTTTTGTTCGTTTCGTAGTCGAACGATTCTGAGAAGTTACACTACCTACCATACGAACAGACAAGCCTTTAACTAACTTACCAAAATCATAGCGCAAATTAATAGCTCCCAATACATCCCGAGCCCCATCTGTTATATAACCAGAGTTAATAGTCTGCGATAACAAATTATTATTGAACGACTGACTACCTCCCCATGATCCATCTGGATTTGTCACAGGATATGCATTACTTGGAGTAGAATAAATTGAACTGAGAATATCATCATACCCATTTCCAGTCCCTCCTGGTTGGGTACCTTCTTCTATACGTCCCATCAAAGTAACTTTTGCAGTCAAATCATCAGTAATATTGATGTTCACTTTAGAAGAAATCATATAACGATCAAATGTCATATTTGTATCGTGAGCATCTCCACCTGGATTTTTAAATAATCCATTTTCACCTACATAGCCTACACTAATAAAATATTGTGCGTACTTGTTACCGCCTGTAGCATTCAAATTATAAGACTGAGTAGTCGAATTTTTGTTCATCAGTTCATCACACCAGTTCACACTTGGATGTGTATACGGACTGGAATGATCACGAAACTTAATAAAGTCATCATAAGAATAAAAGGGATTTTTACCATCATTCAGCAACGCCTCATTCAATAAATAAGCATATTGAGAAGTAGACAGCGGATTTAGTTTTTTCACTGAACTCTGCACACCAAACCGTCCAATAAATGATAACTGAAATCCCTGTTTGATAGGATCTTTAGTAGTAATTACTAATGCACCACGGGAACTGCGCATCCCCAAAAACATAGATGACAAAGCATCCTTCTGAATTGATACCGATTCAATAGCATCAGGATCGATAGAATATAATTCTCTTTGCACACCATCCACTACCACCACCGGTGCATTGTGGCGTGATAGAACATTAAATTCCGTATTATCACTATATGCCTCTTTACCCAATGTAGGGCTATTAAAGTTAAAGATGGTTCCAGAAGAACTGGATTCAATTTGACTCTTACGTGCACCACGAGTACGTACAATATCTAGTCCTGGTAAACGCCCTTGTAATGAAGGAAGAATAGTAGTTCCCATCAATGAACTAACCTGATCTGTATAAACCGTAGCAGCTGAACCTAAATAGCTTGCTTTATCTTTCGTATCATAAGGTCCATTTATTACATCTGGAAATTTCACGAACTCTTCTGTCAACGTTACTTTAAAAATACGTTCCTGATTTCTTAGCTTGTTCACCTTAATTTCCTTATGTAAAAAACCTGGATGAGAAAAACGAAGCATATCGCCCTTCTTATACTGAAATTCAAAAGTACCATCATCACCTGTCACAGTCTTAAAATCAGTATTCTTCATCGTGATTACAACACCCGAGACAGGATTGCCATATTGATCGATTACCTTACCTGTAATATTAGCCGTTCCTCCTGCTTCTTGAGCCACCGCATTCAAATGTCCCAAGCCAAGTAGTAGCCACATTACAAAACATGTGAAACAGTACCGACTATTTCTTTTATTCAAAATATTACGCATATAATCTTTTTTTAAGGTTAAACTCTATTCACATTGAAATTCGAATACGAAAGGCTCTTTTATTCCTTCTTCTACCTCTTCTCCTTCATTATCTCTACTGTCATCTGACTGGGAAATAGATACTGTTCCATCTTCATTTGTGAAAATATACTCTATACGAGAAATTGTTTCACCGTCCGGAATGTTAAAAAATCCACCAGGCCAAAGAGTTACATTATATCTTGGCAATTTCGTTTCTCTTTTCATTAGTGTTTTCGCACTCTTTTCATTGACTGTATATATCTTTCCTTCTATCGTATAAGCAGTAGCTTCTATATACACATTCTCAGCTTTTATCAATTCATTGGTATTAATATCCCCTTGAAAAGTGAATGTTACATAATCATCTTGTAAAGCAGACAAAGGTTCAATTTGATAATAGTGCGTAGAACAAAAATCAATCACAGTACCTGATCCTTCTACCACTTCAAAGCAATCATCAGCATCCTTAACAGAATAATGAGCCTCGTCTCCTCCAATCCCATCACTAGAGTGATTGATAAAAAAACTTGGTCGGAATTTTAAGTTGCTTTTTCCTGAATTACACTTAATTGTTACTGTATAATGTATTGTTCCATTTACACTAGGATAGTTATCCGATTTAAATGCAATCCATTCCATATCGTTCAAGACATTGCCTCGTACACCATATTTTTTTTTCAATGCCGCTGACCAACTCATACCTTTATAATTTGCAGGCTGTTCAGTATCTGGAATTACTGTCATTTTGTGATCCACTTCCGTTTCATACCTATCTTCTCTGTATGTCACAGTTGCATTCTGACGTACATTCCAACTTCTTGGAGCCAAGAATCCAACAATAAACGTTTCATTGCTTGCATCACCATCGATGTTTATTTCTCCACTAAACGTAAAAGTTGCAATTTCACCAGCCTTAATATAGGCAACCATCTCTCCGGCCTCGTTCTCTTGTTTAACATTTACCTCCTTAATCAAAAAGGAACATCCAAAGACTATTAAGGAAAGTACCAACAAAAAAAAGATTTTTATTCTATGTTTTTTAAAATAATATTTCATAAGCTTTTCTTTTTAAATCATTCTTCTATTTTTTCAAAAGAATAAACATAAGAGTTGCTCGAGCATCCCGGACTAATTGTAAGGGTTATATGGCGTTTCCCTTGTACAATCGGGTAAGTGATTTCAGTTATAGCTTCTCTTTCAGCACCTTCCTCCTGAAAAGTTAAGAAAAAAGGATATGTCAAATTATCAATTCTCCATGTACCATTTTTCTTTACTAAAAAAGGGAGATAGTTTTCAATATTATATGTATTATCTTTATTCATAATCAGACGAAACTGACTAAAGTCCATCACTTCAGATATATCCGTTCCATTGCGTACAACAGTTTTTAATTGCCACTTCCCATCTAACTGCTTTGGTACTTCCATATAAGAATCAGGAGCTATTTCATCTTTAAATGTATTGCAAGCACTCACAGTACCTAATAAGACGAAAAGTAAAACCGTAGTTTGTATTTTAAATCTCATATTTCTTATTTTTAATATAACAATCATTCCTATTCATAATAAGGATTCTGCAACAAATCCGGTGATTTCACAGTCTCTTTATAAGGTATTGGATAAAAATACATCGCTTTACGGAAGGTATGCTGACGAGTATCAATGATTCTTCCTGTCTTCCGCTCACCATTTCTTGTGATTTCAAAACCATGCATCATCCTATTATCTGTATCTTCAGCAATCATCCAACGACGTACATCAAAGAAACGATGTCCTTCAAACGCTAAATCCAACCGACGTTCCAACCGAATAGCTTCTGTCATATCAGCCTGGCTCATATTATTTTTAATTCCATATGTTCCATCCTCGCCAGGCTCTATGCCAGCACACTCACGTATCTTTCTCAATACAATATATGGGCTAATTTCTTGATCTCCTAGTACATCTTTATGATCAGGTCCATAATATTCATTAGCAGCTTCTGCATAATTCAGCAAAATTTCAGTATAACGCATCAATGGTCGTGCTTGCGAACCTCCATAAAGCATTTGATTTGCCATTGAACCGAATTTCAAGAATTTATGTGTATAATACCCTGTCGGAGTCCCTCGATAGATAGCGTCCTGTTGTGTTCCCACAGATATATTAATTTCAGTATCCTGCATATTACTCTTCATTATGCATCCATCATAAGTAACAGTGAACATGAAACGAGGGTCACGTTTGTTAGCAGGATTCGTAGGGTCATAATCTGGACTATCCTTAGTCGGTGTGCCATCTGCCATTGGGAAAAGTTCAGCCAAATCATGATAAACATACCCTCCAATACCATTTCCTCCTGTACTAGGAGGAGCAAACCATCGGTTTGTATCTATACTAGCTCCTGCTTTCTTTTCAAAGATTGTACCGCAATAAACCTCCGTTCCCACTTTTCCATAATAATCAGCAGGTAACAACTGTGCATAATATCCCCATCCCGGATAAGCCTCATTATTCTCATCTTCATTACGAATGTACAAATCATACTGTTTCATCTTTATCACATCAAGGGCAGCATCTACAGCAATTTTCCAACGCTCCTTATCATAAGTAGGATACCCTAACAATTCTTTTGGAAAATCAGCAGGCGCAAAATCACTACCGTTGAATAATTTGCTAGCAGCATACAAACGTACACGTGAAATTAAGGCTTTACAAGCTCCTCGGGTTACACGTCCAAATTTGTTTCCACTTCTTTCAACTGGCAATGTTTCTGCAGCTTTATTAGCTTCATCCACGATATACTCAACGCAATCCGCATAAGAGTTACGCTCCTTGATTGCTTCTTCTACAGTTTCATAAACATCATCACCAATTAAAGCCACACCACCATAATGTCTTAATAGCATTGCATAATACCAAGCACGCAAAAAGCGTGCTTCTGCTTTATACTCTTCCTTTGCCGCTTCAGCCATTCGGGATCCATCTGCATATTTAAAGAACACATTTACTCGACGAATATTTCGATATGCAATTCTCCAAACATCGTCTTCAGAAATAGTAACAGGATTGACTGTTCCAGTAGCGAACATTACATCTGTCGTAAGCCCGGTACTAGCTTTATACGCAGCTTCATCACAACTAGTCTGCAATCCTCCATGATCATTATACTGATCTTTATACCGATTATGTTGGATATCAAAACCAATATCCACATAAATCTGGTTTAAGAAATCTGCCGTATAAGTACTATCAGCGAATACGGTTGCCTGATCTAAGTCCGTGGTTTCTGTCTCACCCAGAAAATCATCTGAGCAAGACGAAAAAAGCCACGCACCTACAATAGATAGGAATAAATAAAATAAGCTTTTCATATACATAGAAATAGCGGTTAATAAATTTAGTTGATAAACTCTAAAAACGGTAATATTCATTATTATTAGTTCTTTTTAATATGTGTACTACTTTATTATTTATCTAATGACGATTTAAAAATGATATACCACTAAAACAATTACATGTTTTTTATTAATAAATTTACTTGTATGCAGGAAAGCTCAGAACATATTAAAAAAGAAAGTCATTTCTCCCTTTTATGAAGAAATGACTTTCTAAATCAATTTACCAAGATGAATTCGTCAGTAGCTATCACTCATCTTCATCATATATACTTTCCCAATTGAAAACACGATAAAAATAAGGACGGCAAAAGTCAGCACTACCCGGAAAATCAAAATTATCTCCAGCAGTATCAGCATCAGTATTAGTAGAAAATACTAATTCACCTTCTCGTGCAAGTTCTAGATGCAAATTTACTCTAAGCAAATTTTTATAATACTGATTACCTATCTTATCCACAGCATAAGGGACATTAAACAAAATTTTTTGATCTGTAAAAGGTCCATAAGGCGTCTCACCACGATATAAATAAACAGAATGAACATAAGATACGGCTTGTCCTATCATATAGTAGTAATCTCCTTTTTTAAAGATCTGTGGCATACTACATACATAATTATTTTCCATTATAGTAGAGCGAGTTCTCTCCTCTTTCGTCGGATACATCTTTTGCCACATAAAGTTACCACTTAAATCACGTATGTAATACTCCCACTCAGAAGTTAAATCATGAGTAGTGGTGCGAGCAACTAATGGTCTGTTATTCTCTGTTACATAAAGATAAATATGTCCATCTTCATCTTTCCATATAGTAGAACCATAGCCAACATCATCTGTATTGAATTCTTCGTTTTTACTAATTCTTTTAAGATAAGTACTATTACCCGGCTGTCCTTCCAAACTGTAAACAGCTAAACAGGTACCAGTTCGAGTCATTTTACCTTCATGATTATCCATTTCCCCCCACAACATTTGAAGTTCTTTAACTCCATTATTATCAAATATCGTAGCACCACCTATCTGATAGAAATGCTCTTCATATGTTTCTTCCATAATAGTCTCATCTGGAGCTATGTGTGTATACGCCTGATAATAACCTTCTCCATCAGGATCATTAGTTTGTATATAATCAACTAACCATCTTAGATCATCATCCGTTTCTCCAAGACTACCACCAACAGTCGTTTGGACCATAATACTATTATGTGGGAAATTACAATTACCTCTTGCTCTTGTTTCAGCATCTACAACTCCAAAATAGCTATCATTAAAAGCCCATAGAACATTTCCATCAGACAATGATGTAGATTGCACACCAATTCCACCATTCCATCCCAATGTGCGAGTAAATAGCTTATCATACTTTTTGTCTTTATAAACAAAAACCTCACCACTATGCTGACCTACATTAGGAATTAGCTGTAATTCCCATGCCGAATCTATATTTGGAGGAGTAGTCGTTACATCACTATCCACTATTTCTTCATATGCAGTTTGCGCTGCGTCATAATCGTTGCATGCAACTAACACCACTGCAACGAAAGTTACATATAGAAGACTATATATATTTCTTGTTTTCATAAGATTTATCATTTATTATCAGCCACTCAATTATTTTCGTTAGCAATAGCCACTGGAGACATCACCTCTTTCATTTCATACCAATCATTTGAGTTATAATTATAACGATAATTCAACGTAAACTCTTTCTTCTCTGGATTATAATATGATGGGGTATCCTCAATATTTAACACTGTAATTCCACCATTTACATTATACCATTTATCTAATGTCACTTTTTGACATTGGATATATTCTCCAGTTGGCAATCCATTACTCCCGATAACAGGAACATCAATCATCTCCTCAGGATGGACCGTAACAACAATCCCTTGTTTACGGAGTTCTTTTCTATCCGATGTAAGTGTAGATCCCGTTAAAATACGAATACCATATTCCGTAACTGGAGCAACTAACTTTGTGGCATTTATTGGTTTATAATCTGGAGCATTATTCTTTTTGTCCAAAGGTTCCCAAGTATCTTTAGCTACTCTCAATCTTGTTCCATTCATAGTATAGTAGCTCTTCTCCTTAGTCGTTGCATAATCATTTTTCATAAGTATCTGCATCAATACATTCCTCCTTGCAGAAGAAATCATATAGTCAGAAACAGAAGCTATTCTTAAAGGAAGAAAGTAATTATCTTCAGGTTCCAACCCATCAATATTTACTTTAATTGGAAATAAAGAATAAGATGAATTTGCATTTGGATATAATTTTATACTCCAATCATCTACTTTATAATGAGTATCTGGTAACTCCAGGACATAGTTTTTGTAATTATCCCCATATCTCTTTTGATTATAGTCCGATAATACAGTTTCATTCCTTTCCAGTTCTACCATCACTTCTTTTTCAATTGGAGTTGTACCACTTGCATAAACAGAAAGGTATCCTATTTCCTCCCCGCCGAAAGAAAATTCTCGTTGGAAAATATTATCTTCTCCACTAACAATATAAATTTCCTTACGATACTGTTCATCCTGATAAAACTCTTGCTCGCAGGATGTGAGAACAGCAGTAGCTGTCACACCTACCATAAGCATCAATTTATTTGTAAAATTTCTATATTTCATAGTTTATACATTTAAAATTTTATTTATCCCAACCAGGATTCTGATCAAGAACAGAAACCTTTCTAATCTCATCCAAATGTAAAGGTAACCATACCATCTTAGGTTTGAAATCACGTTCAATTATTGATTTATACTGAATGACAGTGGGCTGATAGAATCCTTCCCATTCAGCCTGTTCTACATTTAACCCCATTAAAGGTTCCCTTTCTAAATCTTCAACAATTCCCCAGCGTCTAATATCATAATAACGTTGTCCTTCCCAAAATAACTCAATCAAACGTTCACGTTGAACAACTTTATTAAAAGCTTCCACTGTAATCAAATCATCCGCTGTTAATCCCGGAATACCAGCACGATAACGTATCTGATTAAAATAATATTTGATAGCTTCTGTATCACGAGTATAAGTCTGACCATCAATTTCATATGCTTGAGTTAAATTATTCAAGGCTTCTGCATAAGCAAGCAATATTTCTGCATATCGAATAATCGGAAATGACTTATCTTTTTGACGCGCCCCACTACCACTCATAGCATCTTGTGGATTGATATATTTTCGAGAAGTATATCCAGTTATATTATAAACATTATTATTAGAATGATTTTTACCAGAATTAGCTCCATTCCAATAATCAATATTAACATTTTTCTTAGCACTTTCAGTAGTAGATCCCATCGCCCACCAAGCATGTGAGTAACCAATATTCACATAGAAACGTGGTTCACGATTAGTATATGCCAAATATGTTCCTTGGCTGATTTTATAACCTTCAGATAAAACTTTGTCTTCTGTCGTCACACAAGTCTTATCATAAGGACGGGATATATACGGATATGCACTACTAGAATTTTTAATATCACGCCCATCTGCCATATAAAATTGGTCTACTATATGCTGAGGTACACATAAACAAGAAGATCCTCCAAAATTCAATGGGAATACGTAACCCATATGGCTACCAACCTGCGCTGTAGAACTACACCATATGAACTCCGGATTTTGATTAATAGCAAGCTCTCCATTAAACATTTCGGCATAAGAGCGATACGGATCTACGACTTTTTTATCTCCCATCCCTACACCATTTGGAAATTCTGCAGTAGGAACCTCTTGCGGTAGAGTGACTACATATGTACCATAATTCCCTGATTCAGGATGTTCAGCATCAGTAGAAGCAGCAACAGTATATAATTGATATCGTCCTAAATCAATAACCTTCTTCGCAGCCGCAGCAGCAAGTGCCCACTTACGTTCATCATATGATTGAGAAACATAATGATCTCCATCTGTACAACGGGTAAAATCACCAAAAAATCTACGGGCTGCCTCTCCACCGTTATATAATGGGCTAGCAGCTTGTAATCTCACACGAGCAGCTAAAGCTAAGGCAGCTCCTTCTGTAGGAATATATTGATCCATCGAAGTGGTAGCATCAGGTAAGTTTTTAGCAGCTTCATCAAATTCTGAACAAATATAATCCACACATTCGTCATACGTATTACGCGTTCTTGCATAATACTCCGCTTCCTCATTATTACTAACAATTTCATCACCTAACAAAATCATTGGACCATTCTGTTGCAAAATTAAATAATATGCATAAGCTCTTAAGAAACGGCATTTTGCACGAAATTCCATTCTTTCAAAACTATTCATATCACGAACACCATCAATATGTGGCAATATAGTATTCACCTTACGAATCACCTTATAACATTTAGGCCAAATATTGAAATCCCATGTCCAACCGCCCATTGAACTAGAAGTAATCTCATTATTCATTAACTTCGTTCCAGAGAATTGTATAACAACCATACCATTCCAATCACCACAGCTCACAGCCTCGTCTGAACCTGTAACTCCAGGAGTGTTCCCATATTCCCAAATTTTATCGACAACAGGAAGCAGAGCGGCAGCCCCATTAAAATAACGTTCAATATTACGCTTATTTGCATAAATAGAATCTTCTTGAAAGGTATCCTCAAAATAATCATCTATATTCAAATAATTACAAGAAGCAAAAAAGCCGGATACCAATAACAGAACCGATAATATAAAATATTTTTTCATGAACTAATTTCTATTAAGTTTATACATCGTATTAGAAATTCAAATATAGCTGCAATGAATAACGTGCAGGTAAAGGATAAGCCTGTCCACAAGATGTCGCTTGTTCTGGATCGAATATATTTACAGAATCCCATACTGCCAAATTTTCACACATCAACTGAATATTCATGGAATTAATGCCCAAAATACGTTGTAATGCAGGAACTTTTAGATTATATGCCAAGCTCAATTCCTGTAAACGCAAGTAACGGGCATCACCCATCCAAAATGTAGAAGGTTTCGTATTATTCTCATTTTTTCCATAATACAAACGTGGAAAACGAGCATTTGGATTCTCTGTAGCCTGATTTCCTGAATATTCAGCAGAAATCCAACGATTCTCCGGATTATAAGCAATTGTCATTATATTTCCTTTATCCTTCTGATTAAATGGCATGTATCCATCGAAGTTTCTACCATCCGAACCGCCATATAAGAACTTATTACGTCCTGTCCCTTTGAACAAGACATTTAGTGTCCAACTTTTATAACGAAACTCAGCACCAATACCATACATCAACTGTGGTACCCCTGAATAAGCAAATAAAGGAACTTTATCATCATCAGTAATTTTACCATCACCATTTATATCTCGATATTTAATATCACCAGGACGTACCGTACCAAATTGTGTAGGACTCATTTCTACATCTTGTTGATCTTTAAACAATCCCATAGCAACAAATCCACGTTGTACATTATTAGCATAACCATTATTTTCCAAATATGTATAAGGCTTCTTTGTATCTTCCCAATTTAATATCTTATTCTTACTCAAAGTAAAATTACTACGTAATATCACATGTGCATCCTTTCCTATCTGTTGATAGAATTCCATATTTCCATCAGCACCCCAGCTTTTCATACGACCTATATTACCATAAGGCATTTGAATCAAACCTACATAATCAGGAATTTGTTTACGTTCCTGAAAAATACCATCTCGTGTATCCTTAAAATAATCTAAAGTCAAAGTAAATTTATCTTTAAACAAATGCAGATCCATACCAACATCAAATTTCTTTGCTTTTTCCCACATCAAATTATTGGCACCAACTTGTTCTTCTGTTAAGCTACCAGTCCCTCCCCAAGGATTTGAAGCATTTTCTTCTTTTATTAGGGTCAGATAAGGAAAACGTCTAGAACTGATGCGGTCATTACCAACAACACCATAAGAAACGCGAAGCTTGAGAAAATTCAACCAACTTACATTTTCACGTATAAATTCATATGAAGATGGTACCCATGCGAAAGCTCCTGCCGGAAAGAATCCATATTGTTTACCTGGTTCAAAGTTTTCAGATCCATTCAAACCAAAGTTCAAATCCCAAAAATATGTATCTTTAAAACCATATGTAAAACGGCCCGAAAGACTTTGATAACGCTTTGGTATAGCATTCATACTTTTATCTGCACCAGTTTCAGATGTATCTTCTATATAATAAAACAGTAAACCACCTAAACGATGATCGCCAAAGGTACGGTCATAATTAACATTTGCCTCTAAATATAGCTTCCTCCAAACCCAAGCAGCACTGCTATATGTAACGGTTTTCTCATCAGCTATTTTCTCAAAACTCAAGGTTCCATTAGGGTTACGCTCCTTCAAAGCTTCATTTAGTTCTGGCATTTTATAGCGTGCTTCTCCAAATAAACTTTGTGTATCCCATGATCCCTGTACTTTAGCTGATAGCCCTTTAGTAATCATCGACAAATCCTGTGTAATACCTAAAGTAACTAAATTCCTGGTATTCTGTTCTCTAGCATTACCTGTATAATTCAATAGAACATACGGAGATATTTCATCCTTAGTTCCTGCAGCAGGATAATATCCGTTTGAATAGCGTAATGGATAGCTTATTGGAGTAGTCTTTGCCTGTGAACTCCATAGCCAATCTGTCAAACTGACTCCTCTAGAATATTCCCCCATGCTCGGGCGAGTATTCACCGACATATAGCCAGTTGTTCCAATATAGACTTTAGTTGTTTTAGTCAAATCTATATCCAAATTCAAACGATAATTATAAGTATCATAGCCTACACCTTTATTGTATTTACTATCTTTGGATGGATTATAAGCCGCAGATTCTTTCGACATTCCTAAACTTGCAAAATAACGGGCAACACTGCTACCACCTTGAGCACTTACATAATAAGTTTGCTGGAAAGAATTGGGATTTAAAATAACATCTTGCCAGTCAATGTTTGGGTACAGATCCGGATCTAAGCCATATTTTATAATATCCATTTCTGTCTTGTTATAAATAGGAGATAATCCGGTTGCAACAGAAGCTTCATTTGCCATTTCAGCATATTGAGTGGCATTAACATATTCAGGTAAACGTTTTAAATGTGAGATTGTCATATTAGCACGACCACTGATCTTCAATTTGGACTCCAAACCACGCTTCGTCGTTACCAATACTACACCATTTGCACCTCGACTACCATACACCGCTGTAGCCGCAGCATCTTTCAAAACAGAAAAACTTTCAACATCGGCAGCATCTATCTGACTCAAACTACCTTCCAAACCATCAATCAACACTAATGCACCACTATTAGCACCAAACGTACCAATTCCGCGCACCCAAAACTCGGAAATATTTTTGCCCGGTTCACCACTAGATTGAACTCCAATCACACCTGCAACACGACCTGCTAGTGTATTAACTATATTTGTAGCAGGAACCTCTAGTTGCGCTGGATCCATCGTTGTAATTGCACCAGCAACACTGACCTTTCGCTGCGTACCCATACCTACTACAACTACTTCATCAATATTCTCCGTAGCCGGTTTTAAGGTAACTTTAACATTGTCAATTTTATTCGTCAAACGTTGCTCATAGTTTTCATATCCCAAAAAAGACACAACCACTATATCATATATATTTACCTTTAACCGAAATTTACCATCAATATTAGTTGTTATTCCCACACCTGGTTTATCTTTAACATATACATTTGCTCCCGGAACTGGTTCATTAAATTCATCGAAGACTGTACCAGTCAACATAAAGCTTTGCTCTTTCTGTGCATGTACTTGTGCTACAAACGCAAGAAGCAAAGCAAAAATTACAAATATTCGATTCATATTATATTAAATATAAAGTTTCACTAATTATTTATTCGACAGCTAATCGACGAATAGCACGATTCTCTGAGTCGCCGATATACATTACATCGTCGTTATCAATACAAATTCCCAATGGCTTTTTGAATTGAGCATCTTCTGCACTACCATTTACATAACCTGAATTTTGGGGTTTTCCTGCTAATGTAGATACATAACCTGTACTCATTGTTATCTTACGAATACAGTGATTTTCGGTATCAGTCAAAATTATATTACCTTCTGAATCGACACACATCTGTCCAGGTTTATTAAACATAGCTTGTCCTATTGGTCCATCCAAATATCCACTTTTACCTTCTTGACCAGCCCAACATGCACATTCTTTAGTACGTAAATCATATTTATAAATACAATGCTTATCATTATTTGAGAAATAA
Source organism: Bacteroides sp. AM23-12 (assembly GCF_003434395.1). NCBI lineage: Bacteria > Pseudomonadati > Bacteroidota > Bacteroidia > Bacteroidales > Bacteroidaceae > Bacteroides > Bacteroides sp. AM23-12. The sequence goes on along the minus strand of NZ_QTLF01000013.1, from coordinate 75,851 downwards.
AAAACATTCTCATCTTGAGGATCGAAAACAAGTCCATAAGCACTACCATCCTTGGTTCCAACCAAATCCCCATTCGTTAGATTCTCTCCTCTAGCATTCTCTACATCAATCCGTACCAGATTTCCACCTAACATTCTTGAATACATTTTTCCATCTGGTCCCATTGTAAAATTACACTTGGCTGCCCATACTCCAAATCCTTCAATATTTGGAAAATTTGGATCATCCCATGAAATAGAACTTATAGCTGTAGTTGGTGCATAATCCGTCTTAGGGTCAAAATAATAAACTTCATGACTATCTCTATTAGCCCAGAATTGATAGACAATATCATCCTTACTGTTATACCCCAAAACAGGAGAGTTAAACAACGCATTAATATCTGACTTTAGAGATATTAATTTATCAGCCTCCTCATTTAACATAAATGCAGCAAACTTTCCATCATTATCTACTAAAAAGAAAACATTTTTATCCTGATCTACACAAATACACCTATCAATATTTGCTCTAAATTGTGCTTCAGATAGTGGTATAGTTCCTGTTGGATTCACCTGTGCCGATGTACTTCCTCCCACTAACGTAGTCACAGTAGTCTGGATATAATAATCAAATGTCTGCTTGTACTCCTCTATTTGTTCATGTACTTGTACTTTAACCACACATTCTGGGTCCTCTATTGTAGATGCACGTTTAGGAGCCAATACCAACATTCTATCATCCTTCACAGAAATGACAGAAGCCTCTTTATCATTGAAAAAGACCTTCACATTTTCCTTACTATCCCCAAAATTCGATCCATTAAGAATAACTTGAGTTGCAAGTTTTCCTTCGGGCGGATAAAAATCAGTCAACACAATCGGCTTATTCGGATCATAGCCCGAAGTTGACTCTTCATCATCTTTACAAGACGAAAAGCAGCAGCCTACAGCCAAGCAGACAAGCCACTGCCATTTAAAACATTTTTGTAATAAGTTTCTCATAGAAAATACCGTTTTTAAGAATTTATATAATAATAATGATCATAATTTTACTTTCGTTATTTTATGTTTCTTTCTCATACTTTTTGCTACTATTAATAGTAAGACGACTAGACTAATACTAACCACTAAGTAATATTCATTTATTTTTTTATATTCTATAACATATAAGAAGAAAAAACGAAAACTATTTCCTGTATTTATCAATGGTCTCTTGTATACCTACAGGAAAACCAAAAAAGTTAGAAGAAATCTTATACATTGAAGGGCAATTATCGTTTTCTAGAGATAAGTCGTTCCATTCTTTCCACAAATCATCAAATGCAGTAATATATTTATCCATCTCTATCCGGTTAAAAGACTTTTTTGTTGTATCTGCCACATAACCGCATAGCATAATCTGCCACGAAACAGCAAAAAGCTCATATTTAATGCGTCCATACGAACAGGAAATACGAATAAAATGATTCAATTCTTCTGAGGGAAAATGTAGTTTTTGAGATATCAGTTCTATTTCCTTCCAAATACGAACAGCTTCTTCCTTTTCTTTCAGATAAGCATTTACTTGATTTCTTTCAATCATACGATCAAAATAACTCTTTTGATATACATCTCCCGTTATGGTGTCATCACGTGTCCAATTAACATAAGTATCTCCCATAGTACTATATTGCCCTTTTATCACTCCATCTTCTGATAATAGGCAAAGTCGACGGAACATCTCCCATTCTGACTCGGGAAGCCCTTTTGCTTTTACAAAATCATATAGTATTTCTTTTTCTGTTTTCAAAGGATTACTAGCCCAATGTGAGATGACATAAGCATTTAATTCGATCCAAAACTCATTCTTGATATAAGGACCTCCCCAGCCACCGCCACGTGACCAAGTCCAAACACCCTTAAATAAGGGATTATCTTTCACTTGGTTTAAACAATACGGCTTCTTTATACCAGGTTTCTTAAATTCTTCAAAACCATCAATTACTCCTTTAGCGATATAATTGGGATGTGCTCCCTTTCCTTCATACTCACGTTGACATTGCACTTCAACTACTTGTTGATGTTTACCAATACCTATACAAGGATTAAAAGGAACACCATATTGTCCTGATTCTTCCAACCAATATTTATCCATTATATTATAATTCATATCAGGATCAGTAATTGTTGATCTCCAAAAATCCGTCATGGTATGCTTGATAGAGAAATAAAGATTTGGATGTGGTTCTATACTGTCTGTAACGGACAAATAATATTTAGGGATCGAATGCAATTGCCCCATATCCCATGTACGATAAAACAACTTCTTATTACGTCTTTCACAAACCTCTTCCCGTAACAAATTAATTAACGTAATATGATCATACATACCATTTTGTACTGGATGATTGCCTACATAATAAGGAGCATCGTGCAGGTAAGTTTCTCCAGTACGAATCACTAATCCATCCAATTGTGGAAACGTTTCAAACATTTCCTTCATCAATTCACGAATACAAAGCTGAGTGTAAGGTTTCGATATATCAAGTTTTCCTTGTTCGTTAGTAAGTTCTGTTCTATGTTTTTCTACCAGCAAAGAAGGAAGTACTAACATATCAAGCATACAGTATACTTGAAGGTCTTCCTTTTTTGCTGCATCATATTTTTTATGTATTATTTCTGCTTTTTCTGCCACCCAACGTCCGGCTTCAGTCGTATCCGGGAATAAAGAAGGATCAAAACTCTTCCAATCAATTCCAAACTGTGCAGCCTCAAACAAGAAAAAAACTTTTGCTCCATATTCATTTTTTTTCAAAAAAGAAGGATCGAGAAACTTCGATTCCGTCATAGCCTCACCCGGATTATGGTGTACCATATCCATTACAACATATTTCTGTCGTACACAACTAGTTAACAATAGATTAACAGCACAACATAATAAAAAAACAAAATAAATATATCGCCTCATGTGTCGTTTTATAGTATGATTTTTCTTCTAGTTAGCAAATGCATTTTCCAATTTAGGAGCTTTTTTACCTGTAATAGCTTTATATATATGCTCCGCCAATATAAGCGAACCGCTCTTATTCAAATGTACATTATCCCATACATAGCAAGTTGAATCAACTTTATGTTCTAATGGGCTATACAGATCTACCAATTTCAGATGAAACTTCCTAGCTACTTTCTTTTGTATCGGATAAATTTCATCTTTTATTATTTCATTACGGATCCCATATAAATTATTACTTGCCGGAATACAACGACATATAATAATTTTTGGTTTAGATCCACACTTCTGAAAAGTGCTGATCATATACTCTAAATCAGTTTCAAATTCATCCTTATATTTCCAGTTCTCCGGCTTGGAATCATTTGTACCAAGTTTAATAATTACAACGTTCGGTTGAAATTTCTGTGCATTGATAAATGCATCGGTACTCATATAAGGATGATCACCTTTTCGCAATAAAGTATGGCCCCACTTTCCAAAATTGCCAACTTCATATTGATTTCCAAGCATACGAGCCAAAGGAGTCGGATAATTGTCAGCCCCTTCAGTTATACTATTGCCAATGCATGCTATTTTAATTTTATCCTGCGCTACACCGCAAACAGGTATAAGCATCAGAAATGCGAAAACTAATATTCGAACTATTTTCGTCATATGATTTTGTATTCTAGTCATTATTTTTCTGTTTTTAACTGAAAACAAAACCTTTTTACCTTTAAAAAACAGTCTACCTATCTTGACCTACGGTATTTTACAAGCTCCCTCCGGCTGTAGTAAGAGCAATGAGGAGCAAATTTTAACCGGAGGATAAACTTGAAAACCAATCAAACACCAATCCTAACCTTTTACCTAAATTAAACCCATAAAAAACAATGTTTATATTAAGAACGAGTAAGCAAGCAAATACCACTAAAAAGAAATAAAAAAATATCTATAAATTTTAATTCATACGATAAAAGGACTTGATCTTCAAAGCCTATTTTGTTAAGAATCACTTTACTTACGCTCAATATTGAGTAAATATTCTAGAAACAAATCGCATAACCTCTGGTAATTCCATCCGCCAATAAGTCCACGAATGACTGCCGTCTTTCATACGAAATTCATGACCAACCTGATGCTGTAACAACGTGTTATGTAAAAGACAGTTCGTTACCGATAAGAAATCATCATCACCACAACTGATATACCAACGAATCCATTTGATACGGTCTAGCTTTTCTTTCGGAGATTTCTCCAAGATAGTTTGTATATCCATTTGCCCGAGAACTTCCGCTTTTTTTTCTTCTGACACCTTCGATAAATCTGATTGACTCTTCATCTGATCGAATGTCCATGCCCCTCCAACAGCACTTAACGGAGCAGCAGCAACAAACATCTCCGGATAATGAAGAGCATAAAACAACGCTCCACCACCTCCCATAGACAAACCGGAGATAGCACGATAACGACTTTCAGCACGCACTCTATACGTTTTCTCGATATGCGGAATCAATTCTTGAAAAAAGAAGTCCTCATAATTATATGTTCCATCCAACAAGTTAAAATAACCTTTATGAACCGTGTCAGCATCTGGCATAACAATAATCATCGGAGCTGATTTACCCTCAGCAATCGCTTTATCTGCAATATACTGAACCTGCCCAAATTGCACCCATCCCGTATGATTATCTCCTAGTCCATGAAGCAAATACAATACCGGATAACTACCATCTCCTTCGTCATAGCCTGCTGGCAAATAAATGGAGTAACTACGTTCCATTCCCAGAATCTTACTTTTTACGGTACGTGTCTCATACACTTTCCCTTGCTGGGCAAAAGCCGTAGTAACCAGACACATCGCTAAAAGCGCTGATAATAAATGTTTTTTCATACGTATCTATTATTTCATGTAAATATAATATTTAAAATTACCTGCTTTTAATTGAATCATTTTCTTTTCTATGCGAATATTCTTCCCATCCATCATACAGGACACAGCCTCATTGGGAATACAGAGTGTAGCAGTAACCCCAACTGGAATATCCACTTGAAGATCCATAATATTATCTGTCAATTCCCAGTCAACAACAATCACACCATATGGAGTATCTTTTGCCATCTTAGCCCAAGTCAAACCTTTCGGTATTTGAGGATCAATAAATACATGTTGATAACCGGGTACCGATTCATCTATTCTAAGTCCCCCTATTGCTTGATAAAACCAGGTTCCGATTCCATTATAGCAGTTATGCACCCTACTCCGTTCACCACTCCAATACTCCCAAGTCGCTGTAGCACCATTATCTATCATATACAGATAACCTGGATAATCACGTTTCTTCAACATTTGATATAAAAAGTCAACTTCCCTGTTACGAATAGCCCACTCTGTCAAAATTGGGACACCTACCAACCCTACAGCAATATGACCTTTGTGCTGCTTTTCAGTATCAGTCATCATCTTTCTTTTCACATCATCGTACAAAGAATCCGGTACAGCTCCTACAAGCATTGGATAACACATATCCAACTGTGAACCTGTAGAATAGATACCTTTACCCGGATGATAAAACTTTTGATGAATCAACTCATTTAGATTCTTCCTGCGCATAGCAAACTTCTCTGCCTCCTCTTTTTCCCCAAGCATCAGAGCTATTTTTTCCATTGTCCCCAAACATTCACTGATAAAACAATTATTTACCAGATCAACAGAAGATTGTGCTCCTGCATCTACTCCTATCGGTGCAAGCCAGTCACCAAGAAACCAATCCCGATATTGAGTATCAGGCCAGCGTTTCAGCAATCCATCCACCGTATATTTATCCACATACGAAAACCATTCTTTCATTTTCGGATAATAGTTCTTTATTAATCTCGGATCATTGTAATTCACATACGTTCGCCATGGCGCCTGTACAATAAATCCACACCAATACGGACCACCGCCACCTGCACCGGGATTAGGACCTACATGGGCCAGACTTCCCCCTTCGCGCATTGAATCTCCCCATGTTTGTATCCAGTTTGTGAAAGTCGGTGCTACGTCATACATTGTTTGCAAACTCATTGTAGACGAATTTCCATCGCCACCATAGCCTGCCCGCTCCAAATGCGGACAGTCGACCATATATCCGCTAAATGTCAGACACTTCATAGTATATTGAATCATATTATGAATGGCGTTCAAGTCAGCATCCGAACATTCGAAAGTCGCAGTCTGCCGATAATCGCCATAAATCTGGAGAGATTTTATCCATTCAGTTTTCGGTCTTGCCGGAAGGTTGGAGATACGGACATAACGATAAGCATGATGATTGAATTTATTCCTAAAATATTCTCCCCTCCGTCCACCTGCAATATAGACATCACTTTCACCTTGTTTGTCAAATTCTCCTTCTTTAGTCAGGTTATCGCTATATTCCATCGTGACCTCATGTCCCGCAGATAACATCGGCATCTTCATTTCAAACCATCCGGTCTGTATTCTTCCCATATCTACCAACCAGGTATCTTCACTAAGTTTCCTAATAGAAACAGGTTGCAACGTTTGATGTATCTTGTTAGCTTCACACATTTGAGGTGAAACAATGTGTCTTGGTACATTTACTTCCACCACAGGATACCATTTCATTTTATCTAGAGAATAAGTTGAAAAATCTGTCGGCACTATTCTCCCATCCACCCTTTCACCACCAAATTGTAAAGCACACCAATTACCTGTATCCGAATAGCCACTTTCGCGTCCCCTCCAAGAAGTGTCAGTTGCAGTCAATACTTCCCATTTTCCATTTCTCAGCATATTCAGTTCCGCTTTTACCAACGGACCGTCATAAGCAGCACCAAAAGTAGTTTTCTTATACCACCCTTGTCCAAGCCATATCAGCAGGTCATTCTCTCCTTTTCTCAAATAAGAAGATACGTCATAAGTGACCATCAACGAACGTTTATTCAGTTGAGAGACTGCAGGGGTAAGAACATTCTCCGTAACCTTCTTTCCATTGACATATACTTCATGATATCCCAGCGAATTCACATACAGAAAAGTCGTTGCCAGTTCATCTATTTGCACTTTTTTACGAAGTAAAGGAGCACAAACTTTGCCTCCTTCCGGTGATGAACCGATATAGACACCGTGTATCTGTTCCTTATTCAAAAGACCAACAGAAAAACGCGCCACCGGACTCCATTGGGAAACATGCCTTTTCCGATCCCAGGCACGTACCCTCCAGTAGCATAAAGAACGCGAAGCCAAAGGTAAGCCTTGATAAGGCACCATCACAGAAACATCAGACTTCAACTTCCCCGATTTCCATAAGTCAGCCTTCCCCCCAATTAATAGAAGACTATCTGACGCTACCTGAATTTCGTAAAATGCTTGTCCATCCACCACCCCATCTCCTTTCAACTTCCAACTCAAATGGGGAGTAACGTTGTCAATCCCTAAAGGATCAACCATATTCTCACATTTTAACTCCACTAAAGAAAAAGAGACCTTGTTTTCTTTCCCATGTACAATCTTTGGCAAACACCAAAGACAACACATTATTCCTATACCTAGTAACAGTTTTTTATTCCTCATAAATAAGTTTCTGCGAATATTACAGCTATGGATCATCCCCCCAACACTCTTACAATGGATAATGCATTACTCAACCTATCTTTGTCAACTTGACTTTATGAGTTGTCGGCTTATTCATTTTATAAATTGTATCGACGATGATCTTCATATATCTACTCCATACTTCGCGTATCTCAGGATACATCGCTTTGGTATACCACTCATAACTCATCCTCAGAAAACCATCTTTAGGTAAATACTCCCTAAGTTTATTTATAGCCTTCTCATTATCAGCAAACAGCAGACCTTCCTTTTTCAAGAACGAATATTCTGTCCACAAATATTCTCTGAAACGTTTTTCTACTTCAAAACGTTCTTCATTCAGATACATGATTTTCATGGCTTGCTGGTATTGGGGTGTATTGGGATAATCGGCCAGATTGATACCATCTTCCAACTGTCCAGATGAAACATTATCGATAAACAATCCATCTATTGTCAGCCGATAATGTCCTTTTTCTAAATTAGTCACCTGCAAACGTTCTTGATTAAATTCCTTCATAAATGGTATCAAATCCATAGCATCACGTTGTGACCTTTTATTTCCCCAACCATGTCTTGGAATAGAATCCAAAGGATAAGGAAGTGAATTTGCCAAATAATCAAAACTTAAACCACCAGCTTCTTTCTTTAGTTTGGAGACCTTACAATTCCTATGACTTAATAGATTCTTGTTATTTGCATCAATTGAAATATCCGAAACTTCGACTCCAGCCAGTCCCTGCGCCTTTAAAAATAAATAAGCCATCACCATCTGTCCATCATTATCAGGATGGATTCTATCTACTCTACAAAAAGTGAATGTCGAATCTTTCTTTTGCTCTTCCAGACTTATTTGTACCATCGGCTGATTAAAATCCACAAATCCCCATCCATTTTTCTTCGCCGCCTTACGCTGGGCATCAATTATCTTTAAAATAGCATCATTTTTATGAAGAAAAAGTAAACTGTTCAATTTCGTAGTTTCATCATAAGGTGATCCACCTATCAGCACTTTGGTCATTTTATTCTCTGCCAGCAAGCGCTTCTCTATTTCCCGAAAGCTTTCCAAAGATTTTTCAATCCGTTGCTCCGACAACTCCTTAGCATTCTCCTTCCAGAAAATATCATACCCTGTGTCATTCATACCAAAAGTCAGAGTTACATAAGTCGGTTTTCTGTCAAAAACATCGTAGTCCAACCGATCTTTAATATCCCACGCACTCTCACCGCCAATTCCGGCATTCATTATTGTAATCGGTTTGTTTGGAAAACGAGTCATATAATATAACCACACAAACGAATGATAATGTCCACCATGAGTTATACTATTTCCAACAAAGACTACCCGTTCTCCTTTTTTAAAGGGTGGAATTGATTGTGCGTACAGGCTATTAGAACAAACACAGATTAGAAATAGCAGGAAAAAGACCTTTACGTTTATTTTACTATTCATTTGATTATACACTTTATTACAAATTTAATTATTTATCTTTCAAAACATTCTCTTTTCCAACTTTGAATAAAAAAGAATCTTATTAAAAAAGACGATTCAAGTTTGCTTAACCACTAAAATAAATGTTTTATTTTTCAAGTAACTCCCACTAAGAAAAAAACAGTTTTTTATTGTCACTTGTCACTTTTTAAAGATAAACGACTATCAATCAAGCAAGTAATGGTGATAATAGCAGGTGATAATAAGGGTGATAATAGAATTTTATAAGTTTCTATTGTCACCCCTATCCCACTACAAATCAAGTATGCTCACTTATTTATTCAACCCTAAAGCCTTATTTTCTTCATTCTGTTCATACACAGGACTATTTATCATGGTACAAATAAAACAAATGTCGGTAACATTAATATATGAAGAAGGCAAGACTAATAAACTTTGTCAGTAACATTTCCTTGTTTCACGTACGTGGAGCGTTCGGTCTACGTACGTGAGCTAATGGGCTCACGTATGTGAAGCGATAGGACCACGTATGTGAAACGAACTGTTGTTAGTTCCAAAAGATATTAAGCAAGTACACATAATAGATTAATAAACTGTTCATTGTCTATTAAATCAAGCAAGTTATTCAAGAAAGAAAGTTCACTTTCTACTCCTCCTGAATATATCAGGCACAATATAGAGGGAAATTAAAAAAAACACCAGAAGACAGGACAGGCAATGTCTTCTGGTGTTCTAATTAAAAAGGTGACCCTTAGTTTTCTACGTATATCATATATCCAACTTCTTTTGTTCAGCCTTACCATATTGTTTTAGCAAAACACTGACTCCTCCTTTCAACATTTCCGGTTCCGCCTCAACAGAAATAGTCCGTTCTTCACCCGGCATCAAAGTTATATAATTATCAGACATGATAACAGGAAGGATTCTTTCTTGTGTAGCCGTATTCACCAATCTTATCCGGTTAGCGCAAGCAACAGTTTTCGAATGATTCTTTACCGACAATTTCATCTTCCCTTCGGATAACATTGACTTATCAACTAATTTGCACGACAATTCTGCTTCCGGCAATGTATTCAAAGCTGTATAGTCAAGATCTGTCACGCCGTTTCTCCAATAGAAATTATCTGAAATCAAATTACCATTTGCGTCAGTCAGTTCTAACCGGATGAAATGAAGCGGAGTCAGTTCCTCAACATTCTTTTGTTTCTTACCATATATTTCAAATTCATACAGTGAATATCCAAAGTCTGTGGCACGGCTAACTCCTGCCATTTTCACATAGCGCGCAGTAACCGGAGAAAGTTTTATCTCATCTGTACTGCCTTGCCCATCTTTGTTTGTATAGACTGTTTTCCATTTCTTCGCATCATTCGACACTTGGATCTCGTACTCTTTGGCACGTGCCGTTTCCCATTTCAACACAACATGCTCTATTTTTTCTTTCTTACCCAAGTCAACATAGATCCATTGAGAGTCACTCGCATCACTTTCCCAACGACTGCCTGCCCCTCCGTCAGCTACTAAAGAAGCCGATCTGGATGGTGATGATGAAGAAGCTACCACATTCTTGCCAAAAGCCAGATTGTATGGATTGAAGTTTAACGTGAACGCTTCTGCAATGTTACTTGCCGGTACGTCCATCTGTTTTGTACGTCCATATGCCGCAACCTCTTTTCCGTTCAGGTTGTAGATGGTCGCTTTAGCATAAGCGCCTTTCAAGTCTTTGGTAGTAGTATTTACAGCTTTTATACTGTTATTAGATGAGTTCCACTGAAGATGAAGATGTTCGCAAGCCTTCTTTGCTCCCCAATAAGCTCCGGTAGGATCATAATAATAATCGTACGTCTGCCATACGAATGATGGATATGCCGGATGACTCATCCAGATCAAAAGCCCGGCCGCATCATTCCACATCTTATCATTCCATGCTTCATACATCCCTTTCATTACTTCAATATTCAGCAACTGGGCTTTCTCACAGAACTCTTCCAGACTGGAAGATTCTCCGAATTGCGTATTCACTGATTTCTTATAATTGATAGGATTGGCATTGGATGCTTCTTTGCCGAAGAAGTGCTTATTCCAAACGTTATCATCATCATCTTTCAATTGTTCATCAGTAGGCAGAGGCCACCATGACTCCTGAGGAATAAACAATTTCACACTTTCAAATGTCGGGAAAGTAGCCGTTCCTATTTCAGTACGCATACCATAACCATGATCTATACCATACGGATAAGCAGGTTTATTGAATGCCAGATTACTGCCCGAAGTCTCAAAATGATGCTTAGGGGGCTGATTTCCCCACCATCCGCTTCCGGATAAACCATCTTGATTGGAACAAGACTTATACATTCGATCGTTTTTATCTTCCTGAGCTATCATTTCACGCAAATAATTATCCAAATCGGGTGCCGGATGTGTTTCATTAGCACCACACCAGATAGCTATAGAAGGATGATTCCTTAAACGTCTCACTTTATCAAGAGCATTTGCTTTGAATGCTTCCGGCTCAGCTACATCATTATAAGCGACATACAGCCAAAAATCATTCCACACCATGATTCCATACTTATCGCAATAATCATAGAATTCATCATCAGTCACACAACCTGTCCACAAACGGATCATGTTGTAGTTCATATCCTTATGCAACTTGATTTTCGTTTCGTACTCTTTGCCATGACAACGAAGCAAATACTCGCTCATACCCCAGTTTCCACCTTTCAGATAAATCTTCTGCCCATTGATAAAGAATGTAAGGACCGGGTAATTCACTACGTTGTTGATCATCTTATACTCATACTTCTTGATACCAAAAGTAATATCCTTTTCATCCGATATTTTTCCATCTACCGAACAAGTCAGTTTACAGGTATAAAGATTCGGTTCTCCATAGCCGTTAGGCCACCAAAGTTTCGGGTTACGAATGACTAATGCAGCAAAATCGCTCTTATCCACCGACAACTGTACTGTTTCTTTTCCTTCCACCCGAATGTTCTTGGAGAAAGTAATATTTCCCGGCTGAATAACACCGGAAACTTCCACTTCTTTCGGAGCAGAAGAAACGTTCTTGATTCCTGTAGAGAAAGATAGTTCTGCTTGTTGCAAAGTCGGCAATTCCGAGCGAATCCACGGATCTTCCATCACAGCATCACCTGTAATAGCCAGATAAGCATTTCCTGTAATTCCGGCAAGACGTCCCGGCACATACGGCATCCAATCCCAACCGGCACCTGCCAGATAGCTGGGACTACAAGCAACACCATACGGATCTTTTCCTTTACGAGTCTTTTTCTGATCAGGATCAGTAATCAGAACCGCAACCGCATTCTTTCCTGATCTCTTAATCAGATGTGTCACATCAAATTTAGAACGCAACATATGTCCGCTCACATCTTTAGTGGATGTCTTCGTTCCCGATATTTTTTCTCCATTAAAATAGAAATCTGCGAAACGGTTGGTATTATCAAAATGAAGCCAGACACGCTTACCTGCTGAATAAGATGCCGGAAGTTCAAACTCCGTACGATACCAGAAAGGACGGTTATAAAACGTCTCATCTACTTTATATATATTATCAGCGTAATTAGGATCGGGAACGATTCCGGCTTCAACATATGCTGTAAAAACAGCTCCGGGAACTACGCCCCTTACATAGTCCGGCATTTTAAAACCCGGGGTAGAGATTTGTTCTCCCCCTATATTATTCAAATCTGCCTGCGGTTTGACTTCCCATACTATCTTAGGATTGGAACTGTTCAGTGACATGGTAGAAGTCTGAGCATGCCCTATTCCATTCAGTACAAACAAACTTGATGCTAGTAAAAGAAGTCTAAACTTATTCATCATAATATTCAGTTATTTAAATGTTAGATAAAACACCCCATTCTGTATTGGGCTTATCGCCCATAAATAATTCCAATGTTCCTCCTGCTGCGATTTCAGCAAAGTCAAGGTAACATTTATTGTACTCCTTGCCATTCAGCAAAGCTTTTTGTATATATAGATTATTTGTGTTGTTGTTGTGAGCAATAATTGTAAATACTTTCCCTTGATGATATTTTGAGTCCAGATTAAATTCTACCTTGTCAAAAACAGGACTGGTTATTTCCATGCGGGTGTTACCGGGACAGGAAGGATGAATTCCGGAAGCAGCCAATATATACCAGGCCGACATCTGTCCTACATCTTCATTGCCAACAATCCCTTCTACTTTGTTCGCATAAGCATTTTTACAAATATATCGTGTCCACTTCTGCGTATACCAAGGTACATCCAACTGATTAAAAAGGAAAGGAACAAAATGTACCGGTTCATTAGCATGATTATAATAATCATTCCATAACATATCAGAGGGAGTGTGGTCAAATAAATTAGTCAGATTAGCTATAACCTCTTCCTTGCCTCCCATCAGTTCAACCATTCCCGGAACATCGTGCGGCACAAACCAGCCTTGCTGATAAGCATTTGACTCAATGCAACCATACCATTCTTCGGTCAGTGCATTCTCCGGCCATGCTTTCCATGATCCATCTGCATTCCGGGGACGGAACCAGCCTTTTTCCGCATCGAACATATTACGATAGGCTTGCCCTTTTTCATAAAAGCGCTTTGCATCTTCTTCTTTCCCCAACGCCTTTGCCAATTGAGCCACGCACCAGTCTGCATAGGCATATTCCAGAGTATATGAAATACTCAACGGTTCAGGAGTATATCCCAACGAATCATTCCCAAACTTAGCTGACGTGTTGACTGCATATTGATATGCTTTTTCTACATCATACGTGCGAATTCCTTTCATATAAGCATCTGCCAGCACCGACAGTGCAGGATTACCTATCATACAGCCAGAATAAGAATTCAGAAGTTCCCAACGTTCATAATATTCCCGTCTGCTCTGATCTGCCATCGTTATCAGCGAATTCAACGCATCACTCACCAAACGCGGATTAATCATCGCCTGTAAAGGGAACTGGCTACGGAAAACATCCCAACCACTAAATATAGTACGCTTGGTAAATGTACCATCCTGTTCATGTACCTTTTTATCTCCGCCAATATATCGCCCATCAACATCTGTATAGATTCGAGGGTCAATCATCGTATGATATAATGATGTATAAAAAACAGTTTTTTCGTCATCAGTTCCACCGGATATCCGTATACGGCTAAGTTCTTTATTCCACAAATCACTCGCTTCCTGTTTTACTTGAGCAAAGTTTTTAGAAGCAATCTCCTGTTTAAAGTTATTAGCTGCTCCTTCCATATCGACAAAGGAAATGCCTACTTTCATCTCAACCTGTTCTCCCTCTTTTGTGGGAAATTCTGTGAAGAAGCCAAGGTGCTTTCCTTCCAGTTCTTTCTTATCTTTAATGACCGGAGCTTGTGATATACGTGTCAGATAGGGAATACTTACCACTTCATCACGCTTCCGAACCCATTCATCGGGAATATCCGCACTCCAAAAGCCATAATTACTCAATGGTTTACTAAATTGTGCATAATAATAAACTGTGTAATCGGAATTTCCCTCACCATTTCCCCATCCACCACCATCAGGTGTACACTTCATCCAGCCTTGAATGGTATAATCATCCAATACTTTCACATATTGCGAAGTAGAAGTCCCCCCCACTCTACGTGCCAGGTCTATCTGAACACGAGATTGTTCATTCGAAGGAAAAGTAAATTGCAATATTCCACAATGAGGTGTCGCACTGCTCTCTACTTTAATCTTATAATCAGTCAGTTCTACCGAATAATATCCCGCTTTAGCTGTTTCGGTAGCTTTATCATAAGAAGAACGATACCCTTTTATACTACCATCTTCTTTACCCGCTATTTTTTGCAGTTCGCCCGTTGTAGGCATCACCAGGAAATTTCCTAAATCCCCAAACCAGCCCACCCCACTCATCTGAGTAAAGGCAAAGCCTTCAATGGTTTTGTGTTCATCACTATAACCGGAACTATTATCACCTCCGGTTATAGTATTGGGACTTACTTGTACCATACCGTAAGGAGTAGTAGCGCCAGGAAATGTCTTACCTAATCCATGATAAACACCGGCAGCTCCTACACTGGTACTAGCTCCTATAAAAGGATTTACATAATCAGTCGGAATTAAATCTTCTGTTACTACTCCTGCTGAAGAACAAGCAGTCAGCCACAAAAAAGAGCAAGCTATTAAAATATTAGCGCTAGCTTTATACATAAAAATATTACAGTTTACTATTATTAGAATATGTTCAATTCAAGTTCAAAGCAAATGTCTTTAGACCGAAACGAGGCATAGAAATACTAATTTCAGATTTTCCGGTACGTGTTTTTATTGTCTTTCTATCTATAACTCTACCATTCAGATCTACTTCTTCTATACTAGACAGCGGCATATCAAAAGTAATATTATGCTGCTTCCTGTCACCTTCCGCATTAAACAATCGCAAGATTATTTTTCCATCTTTTATATTGGCTGCACTCACCTGATAACCGGTATTTTTTAAGTCTACCAGTGACCTTGACTCCAATTTTGCAAATGAATGATAGGAACATAACAATGGTTCATTCCAACAATCGCTCTTCGTGGCTATAGCAGCCTTGTCCCATTTGCCACGATGAGGAACAATAGCATATTTCATTTTCAACGGTCCCGTGATCTTATAGTCAGGTCCCCAAAGCCCATTACCAGAATATTGGGCAGTCAGTCCTAACGGATAATCTTTTCCGTGTGAATAGGAAGTAGTATGGTCTGCGAATAAAGCCAATGCATAATCTCCTTCCTGTTCTGCCAAATCAACCCAATGAAGAATAATGTTATGCTTAATCTGATCCCAACTATTGAAAAAAGTATCATCTAACTTACTTTCACAAACATCAAACGGCGCATTTTTATAAATACGAGGAGAATGAAGATTTACAGGGAAAAGTACACTTAACTTAAATCTGTCATCACAATAAGCTCTGCGATTATCCCGCCAACTATTTTCTTTATATTCTCCAATACCTACATTTTTCTTCCAATTAATAGTAAGGTCAAAATCGATACGCTTCTCCCCTTGAGCAATGCTTATAATCTGTACAAAAGGATGTGAAGCTATTTTCCCTTCCAGTTTTACCTTTGTCTCTTGTATATTACTTCGCAAAACCGTCAGCTTAGCCGGAGCTTCTGTAGAAGAGCGAAACTTGCCTTCGTCATAAAAATAGCCTCTCAATTCACCTATAGAATATTCACCCGATTGTTTGGCAAATTCTTTGTTTTCTTCTTTTTTTGCTACAAGGCTTTTAATAATTCCTCCCTTCGACAAGTCAAAAACAATTTTATACATATCATTTTCAACCACATATTCTCCTTCATTTATAATCTTTTCGCTTCCTGAAACCGTTCTTTTACCTGTCTTTACTTGTTTAATACGATATGTGGAGTAACCAAAGGGAGGAACATCTGCTTCAAACAACAATCTTATTTTTCCACCTTCTTTTCCTATTGAATAATCAACTTTTTTATTTCTATAATCATTGACTTCCAAATCAAAGTCTGCATATTCCTGAGGGAGTTCAACAGTTACCAGTTCTTTTCTTTTTGTTCCCAATGTATTATAAACACGTACAAATCCCTGGGCTTTTTCAGTATTAATAGTATCGTTATCAAAACTGAATATAGAAGCAGCTGTAATTTTATCAGCCACAGTATTTGTCTCATCTGTCCATCGCTTTATTTGATCCGCCCAGGTTCCAAATTTATTTAGGCCATTGTAAGGTACGATCCAAGAATCATGATGTTGCGCAAGCATCAAAGTACGCCATGCTTCATCCAAATCTTCCTGAACACAAGTGTACCCATTGGCAAGATGAGCAATAACAGACATCTTCTCTGCTATTATTATTTTATTCTCAGAAGTACGTACTTCTTGAGCAATTCTCTGCAACACTTGGCTTCCCCACATTAAGTTTACACGCATATCTTCCTGCGAGAAATGCCAGTCATCATTCGTTTTACCAATGGAAATATTTTCAAAATAATCTTTCCACGTCACATAAACTGAATTACTTTTTGTATTCTTTCCACTTCCTAACCATGGACCATTTTTCCATCCGGCATCTTGGAAACACATTCCCACAGGATGTTCAATCCCTGCATCACGACAAGCATTCAGATAAGATTCTTCATTACACCAAGCAGTTGTCTGCCAAGTAGAATTCTCTTCCAATTTCTCGCAAGCATAGCGAGGAACAGTAAGAATGGGAGTTCCATCCGGGCCTACCCAATTGACCAATTCGCCGCCATAAGCGTTAGTGTATCCTCCCCAACAAGTATTCGGGCATTTGAGTACGGCATACTTAAAACCAAATAACTTCAATATCTGAGGCAAACAACTTGTGAAACAGGGTTCTTCCACAGAATAAGTGGTAAAAGTCACTCCCGGAAAATGTTTATTTATCTTAGCAATACCATATTGAAACTGACGTATAATGCTTTCGCCCGATATATTATAACAATAAGGCTGAGCATAAGTAGGATTTGTAAACTCTACCTGCTTAGTTACTACTACGTTTTTTAATTGTCGATAGGCTCCGGGAGTCTGTATTTGCACCGTATCCCATGTTTCAGGCTCTATTTCCAGACAAATTCGCCAATCCGGATGCTTGGATAACTGGTCGACAATAAACTGAGTTTTCCACTTCACCGGATAATGCCCGTATATCCCTCCATGATATCCATCAACAAAATAAGCTTGTTGCGAATGAGCATGCGTACATATAAAGACGACTAGTAATATGATGTTATTAAGTCTATTCATGGTATTTTTAAGCCTTTTTATTTTCGCTATTCTCTATCCGACTCATAAATTCAGATAGTTTTTGCTTAGCAAGTTCTTTATCATCTTTAGGGAACGACCAATCCACAAGAGCAACAACACTCTGATACTCAATAAATTCTTCGCGCATTTCCCCATTATTCTTCACATTCAGAAGGAAGACTTCCTTTTCTTCTGAAGTCAATTCACCTGCAAAATATTTATTTAAATTAGTTCCCATTATTCGTTCCTTTTTACAAAAGAACGATTATCCCAGTAAATACCCCTAAAAAAATATCAATAAAATTATTAAAACTCATGCTGCAAGGCAAATATTTAGTTTTACCCTTAACTTTTTGAGTGCTATCCCCATCTGACATTCTACAGTATTTACTGAAATACCCAAACGTTCTGAGATTTCTCTATATTTTAACCCTTCGACACGACTTAATAAAAATATGTCACGACATTTTCGAGGCAGACTATTGATTGCGTTACGAACGAGCATTTCCGTTTCATTTCCTTCCGAGATATCAGACACATCAAACCTATTTAAAGATTGTAATTTCAAGGACATTTCTATTTCGAAAGAGGTTTGAACTGATTCAATATATTTCTGTTCAAACATTTTATGTTTCAAATGATCCAAGCATCTATTCTTTATTAATCTGAAAAGATACGCGTTCATATTTTCAATGCGATCCATAGAATCACGTTTCGCCCATAAGTCGGTAAACACATCTTGTGTTATGTTTTCTGCATCCTCTTCCAGTATTACAAATTCTTTTGCAAACCGAACCAGTTTTGAATAATAAGTAAGATACAATTCTGAAAAATCCATAGCTGTGTTTCTTTAGATTAGTATTCAGTTATCAAAAATCTTGTGATGCAAATATAGAGATGAAAAAAGCCTACTCCTTATTGGAAGTAGGCTATAAAGTAGACGTTTTTGAACATCTTTTCTAGATAATACATTAGTATTCAACGCATTAACAAACAACCATTTTAAGGTTTTGGTAAACCAAATAGAATCATTTTTGGGACAAAGAACCAAGCTTTTTCACCTCTTCTTCGAAGATATTTCCATCCAATAAAGACATTCTCTTCACTTTACTCTTATAATTATAGATCGTTTGTACTGAGTAATGCAAAAAAACAGCAATTTGCGAAACATCTGTAATCCCCATTCGCATCAAAGCAAAAATACGCAATTCTGTATTCAACTGGTCTTTATCCAGTTTATAATAATCTTCCGGTTTCAACAATGAATTAAACTCTTCGACAAAATTAGGATACAATTTTAAGAACGCCTTATCAAAATTGGTATATAATCCTTCCAATTCTTTTTCGAAAGGACGAGAAGAAGATTTGTATAAATCATCAACTTGTCCGGTTTTTATTTTTCGATTTACATTTTTCCTATATTCATCCAGTTTATTAATGTAAACGGCACACTGGTTCATGAAATAACCTACATATCTTTCTTTTATTAAATTAGCCTCATCCAAATTCTTGTTCAATGCAACTAACTCTTCATTCATAACATTGAGATTCTTCTTTGCACGGGAAACAATCTTAGTCTGTTTATAAGTAAAATACAAAGTGATAGCAAGAGCCACAACAAACAAACTAGTGAGCAAAATATAAAAACGAAGATTCTGCTTTTGCTTTTCCAGCCTATATAAATAAGTATTTTCTATAATAGGATGAATACGAGCTATTACCGTATTCTTAAAACGGGAATTATAGAAGATAGCATCACTCAGTGCTACTTTAATATAATTATAAGATCTATCGATATCTCCTTTATGGTATAAATTCACGGCTAAAGTCAACAAAGCCTCATTTTCTTTCACTGCCAGTTTTATATCGGTCATAGCAGCTAATATAAGATACTTTTCTTCCAATTCATGCTCTCCGACCAGCCGATATGCTCTTGATAGCCCCATAGACATCATTGCAAACCCATGAGTTCCTGGTTTTTCCTTTTGATAAATTTTAGTCAGTATCTTAAGTGCTTCTTTTGTATTTCCCTGATCCTGAAGCTTTATAGCTCTTTCTTTCGAATATTCTTCCGATGCATCATACAAGATACTCATAACTGTATCTCGATACGCTTCTTTTTCAACCAAATATTCACTGGCAAATCGAGCATCATCTGTATATTTAATCAAATTTTCATAATACCGAATACGATTCCAACAATACAAAGCCTGTAAATGACTAGGTAAATCCGAACAATTGATTGATTTGAAAATATCATTAGCTTGAATAAACAACCCCGATAAGGAATAAACAAAAGCCAGTTGCAGCCTTCCTTCCAGCAAATAGGTTTTATTATCCAGTTTCTTAGCGATCTCAATATTCTCATTAATGTACTGTTCCGCAGAATCGCAGACAAACGTTTCGTATTGATGGAGAATCTCGGAATTCAGACGATACATATCGTCCAAGGTCTTTTGTTCCTTCTTTTTTGCTTTCAGCTCTTTGATAGTAGCTTCCTTCTTTTCTGTATACACAAGACGCTCAGAAATCACTTTATCTAAAACTTTCAATAGAGAATCATTCTCGTTATTTGCATAAAGATCCAACAAAGAACCCAATAGGATTGTTATAAAGCAAAGTGTGTGTTTCATATCAATGTGTTATATACAATTTGCAAAAAAATGAATTTTCTTTGGGTAATTCGTCAAAAAGAACGTAAATCGTTCTTTTTATTACATCTTTTAACCAAATAAGAACGGATATATACCATAAAAGAAGAAGATTCTCCAGAGTAGCACTGAAATAAAAACGGACTTGAAATAAAGCAAGTTAAAAAATACTTTTTTGTAACCCCGACTTTGCAAAAAACATGAATATTAATCCTATATTTGCAGCCGTTAAAAGAGAAAGATGAAACAAAGCTTAAAATACGGACTATTTCTGGTACTTGCTTTGCTGATCCATGTTGTTTCCAATGAAGCAATGGAAGATAACTGCAGAGTATCCCCCCCGACATATCGCCAGGAGAAGTGCTACGTATCTCAGGATCATCCTGTTCATAATGCTCTTGAACGTCTTCATTATTTCTATTCTACCCAGTCTTGTGATATGAGTCATGCGGATGTTGCACACATCCCTACAGATAAAAGCGTGCAATTGCTGATTACTTATTTCCGTGAATACAAAAGCCAGCAAAACACGTCTCAGACTCATTCACTCCATATTCCCAAGTACTTTTACGATCCTATTACATATTATATATATGGTTTAAGGAAGATCGTCATTTAGACGGTACAATCCATTATCTTATTCGTCAATTCATTACAGTTGGTTTCATCCGGGTGTGGAGAAACTAATTGTTTATTTCTATATAATATTCAATCTAAACAGCTATTGAAATTATGAATTTTACATTTTTAGTTGTTGTTTTACTGACAGCGCTCGCTTTTGTCGGTGTAGTAATAGCCCTTTCACGAGCTATTTCACCACGTTCGTACAATGTACAAAAGTTTGAAGCTTATGAATGTGGTATACCAACGCGTGGTAAATCATGGATGCAGTTCCGTGTAGGTTACTACCTGTTTGCCATCCTGTTCCTGATGTTCGACGTGGAAACAGCTTTTCTGTTCCCTTGGGCAGTAGTTATGCATGACATGGGACCTCAGGGGCTCGTTAGTATTCTCTTCTTCTTTATTATTTTGGTTCTGGGCCTTGCTTATGCCTGGAGGAAAGGAGCTTTGGAATGGAAATAACCAAAAAACCGAAAATAAAATCAATTCCGTATGATGAGTTCATCGACAATGAGTCATTGGAAAAGTTGGTCAAGGAACTTAATACCGGAGGAGCGAACGTTTTTCTTGGGGTTCTGGACGACCTTGTCAACTGGGGACGCAGCAATTCACTGTGGCCGCTTACTTTCGCAACCAGCTGTTGCGGCATCGAATTCATGGCACTGGGTGCCGCGCGTTATGATATGGCCCGCTTCGGGTTCGAAGTAGCACGTGCCAGTCCGCGCCAAGCTGATATGATCATGGTCTGCGGAACAATCACCAACAAGATGGCACCGGTACTGAAACGTTTGTACGATCAGATGCCCGATCCGAAATATGTAGTTGCCGTAGGCGGATGTGCTGTCAGCGGAGGGCCTTTCAAGAAGTCTTATCATGTGCTGAATGGAGTAGATAAGATTCTTCCGGTCGATGTATATATCCCCGGATGTCCGCCCCGCCCGGAAGCTTTCTATTACGGCATGATGCAACTACAACGCAAAGTGAAAATAGAGAAATTCTTTGGTGGAACGAACAGAAAAGAGAAGAAACCGGAATTTATGAAATGAAGAATGAGGAACGAAGAATTATGCAAGAAATACAATTTATAGTCCCTGCAGCGTTACACGACGAAATGCTGCGCTTGCGAAATGAAAAACAGATGGACTTCCTTGAAAGCCTCACTGGTATGGACTGGGGAGTAGCAGACGAAAAAGACGCACCGGAGAAACTCCGTGGTTTAGGCGTTGTCTACCATCTGGAATCGACTGTTACGGGAGAACGGATAGCACTGAAAACAGCCGTTACCGACCGTGAACGACCGGAAATTCCGTCAGTCAGCGATATATGGAAAATAGCCGACTTCTACGAACGTGAAGTGTTCGACTACTATGGCATTGTTTTCGTAGGGCATCCCGATATGCGCCGCCTTTACTTACGTAATGACTGGGTAGGATACCCCATGCGTAAAGATAATGATCCGGAGAAAGATAATCCGCTTTGTATGACTAACGAAGAGACGTTCGATACAACACAGGAAATAGAACTTAATCCGGACGGAACGATTAAAAACAGAGAAATGAAACTCTTTGGAGAAGAAGAGTATGTAGTCAACATTGGCCCGCAACACCCTGCAACTCACGGTGTAATGCGCTTCCGCGTTTCTCTTGAAGGTGAAATTATTCGTAAGATCGATGCTAACTGCGGTTATATCCATCGGGGTATCGAGAAAATGAACGAGAGTCTTACATATCCGCAGACATTGGCATTGACTGACCGCCTCGACTATCTGGGCGCACATCAGAACCGTCACGCTTTGTGTATGTGCATCGAGAAAGCGATGGGCATCGAAGTGAGTGACCGTGTCAAATACATTCGTACAATTATGGATGAGCTGCAACGTATCGACTCTCACTTACTGTTCTACTCCGCCCTCGCCATGGACCTTGGAGCACTGACTGCTTTCTTCTACGGATTCCGTGACCGTGAAAAAATTCTCGATATTTTTGAAGAGACTTGCGGCGGACGTCTGATCATGAACTACAATACCATCGGCGGTGTACAGGCCGACCTTCATCCTAACTTCGTCAAGCGGGTAAAAGAATTTATCCCTTATATGAGAGGTATCATTCACGAATACCACGACATATTTACCGGCAACATTATCGCTCAGAGCCGTATGAAGGGCGTCGGAGTGTTAAGCCGTGAAGATGCAATCTCATTCGGTTGCACCGGGGGTACAGGCCGTGCTTCGGGTTGGGCTTGCGATGTACGTAAGCGGATACCGTACGGTGTATATGACAAGGTGGACTTCCAGGAAATTGTTTATACGGAAGGAGACTGTTTCGCCCGTTATCTGGTGCGTATGGACGAAATCATGGAGAGTCTGAAGATTATAGAGCAGTTGATAGACAACATTCCCGAAGGCCCGTATCAGGAAAAGATGAAACCGATCATCCGCGTTCCCGAAGGCAGTTATTATGCCGCCGTAGAAGGAAGCCGCGGAGAATTCGGAGTCTTTCTCGAAAGTCAGGGTGACAAGATGCCTTATCGCCTGCACTATCGTGCTACGGGATTACCACTTGTTGCTGCAATCGACACGATTTGCCGCGGAGCGAAAATTGCCGACTTGATTGCCATCGGAGGAACACTGGACTATGTAGTTCCGGACATCGACCGATAAACAAAAGATAAAAAACAAGTATTAAGTATAAAGTAGTAAGTATTAACCGACTATGCAATATGATATACGCTATATTCCGCATGGAATTAATACTTAATACTTAAAACCTAATAATTAAAATATATATGTTCGACTTTAGTATAGTAACAAACTGGATACATGAGCTGCTGCTCTCCGTTATGCCGGAGGGATGGGCCATCTTTATAGAGTGCATAGCTGTCGGCGTGTGCATCGTTGCACTATATGCAATTCTGGCTATCGTACTGATTTACATGGAACGCAAAGTCTGTGGTTTCTTCCAGTGCCGCCTCGGTCCGAACCGTGTCGGTAAATGGGGTTCTATTCAAGTGATATGCGACGTACTCAAGATGCTGACCAAGGAGATTTTCACTCCGAAGGATGCCGACCGCTTCCTCTACAATCTGGCTCCATTCATGGTGATTATCGCCTCGTTCCTCACTTTCGCTTGTATTCCTTTTAATAAAGGAGCGGAAATTCTGAATTTTAATGTGGGCGTATTCTTCCTGCTGGCTGCTTCCAGCATCGGTGTGGTAGGTATTCTGCTTGCCGGTTGGGGTAGTAACAACAAGTTTTCGCTGATCGGTGCCATGCGAAGCGGCGCACAGATCATCAGTTATGAGTTGTCAGTGGGTATGAGCATCATGACGATGGTCGTACTGATGGGCACCATGCAGTTCTCCGAAATCGTAGAAGGACAGGCTGACGGATGGTTTATCTTCAAAGGACATATTCCTGCCGTTATCGCTTTCATCATCTATCTCATTGCCGGAAATGCAGAATGTAACCGTGGCCCGTTCGACCTTCCCGAAGCGGAAAGTGAATTGACGGCCGGATATCATACGGAATATTCCGGTATGCACTTCGGTTTCTTTTATCTGGCGGAATATCTGAATCTGTTTATCGTAGCCAGCGTGGCCGCTACCATCTTTTTGGGAGGCTGGATGCCATTGCATATCATCGGTTTGGACGGATTCAACGCTGTTATGGACTATATTCCCGGCTTCATCTGGTTCTTTGCCAAAGCATTCTTCGTTGTGTTCCTCTTAATGTGGATCAAATGGACTTTCCCACGCCTGCGTATCGACCAGATTCTGAATCTGGAATGGAAATATCTGGTTCCAATTTCTATGGTAAACCTATTATTAATGGCATGTTGTGTTGCCTTTGGCTTCCACTTCTAAAATAAGAATTATGGAATATAAAGATCAAAAATATACGTATTTGGGAGGACTGATACATGGTATCAGCACTCTGGCAACGGGTATGAAAACCAGTATCAAGGTATACTTCCGCAAAAAAGTAACCGAACAGTATCCTGAAAACCGGAAAGAGCTGAAAATGTTCGACCGGTTCCGTGGTACACTGGCAATGCCCCACAATGAGAATAACGAACACCGCTGTGTAGCCTGCGGATTGTGTCAGATAGCTTGTCCGAACGATACAATCACCGTAACCAGCGAAACGATCGAGACTGAAGACGGCAAGAAGAAGAAAATCCTGGCAAAATATGAATATGACCTCGGAGCTTGTATGTTCTGCCAACTGTGTGTCAACGCTTGTCCGCATGATGCCATCACGTTCGACCAGAACTTCGAACATGCCGTCTTTGACCGGACGAAGCTTGTCCTGCAACTGAATCATACCGGTAGTAAAGTAATTGAAAAGAAAAAAGAAGTTTAGATATGGGATCAACACTTGAAACAGTAGTATTCTACTTTTTGGCAGCATTTATTATTGCAATGTCCATCATGACGGTGACTACCCAACGTATTGTCCGCTCAGCCACCTATCTGCTCTTCGTGCTCTTCGGCACGGCTGGCATCTATTTCCTGCTGGGTTACACCTTTCTGGGGTCTGTCCAGATTATGGTTTATGCCGGTGGTATCGTCGTCCTTTATGTATTCTCCATCCTGCTGACCAGTGGAGAAGGTGACCGCGCCGAGAAACTGAAACGAAGCAGGTTTCTGGCAGGACTCTTTACGATGATTGCCGGTTTAGCGATTATCTTGTTTATCACCCTGAAGCATAACTTCCTGCAAACGACCAACCTGGTTCCGCTGGAAATAAACATCCACACCATTGGTAATGCTTTATTAAGCAGTGACAAATATGGTTATATATTGCCTTTCGAAGCAATCAGTATTTTATTGCTGGCTTGTATCATCGGTGGTATCATGATCGCCCGAAAGAGATAAATAAGTAAGTATTAACTATTAAGTATCAGGTATTAGGCTGCGCAATGAACCGCAAGGAATTAATACTTATTACTTAAAACCTAATAATTTCAGATATGATACACATGGAATATTATCTGGTAGTTTCTACCATCATGATGTTTGCAGGAATCTATGGGTTCTTTACCCGCCGTAATACGCTGGCTATCCTGATTTCTGTAGAGTTAATGCTGAACGCCACGGACATCAACTTCGCCGTGTTCAACCGTTTTCTCTTTCCGGGAGGCATGGAAGGCTATTTCTTTGCACTCTTTTCCATCGCTATTTCGGCTGCGGAAACGGCTATAGCTATCGCCATCATGATTAACATTTACCGCAACCTCCGAAGCATTCAAGTCCGCAATCTGGACGATCTGAAGTGGTAGTGCCAAAGCGGCACGACCCAATTTCCATTCGGATGGATATCGTGATAAATATGAACAATAATAAAACAAGTAATTAAAATAAACTGTATGGAACTAACAATTCTAATACTCCTTCTTCCCTTCCTCTCCTTCCTCATTCTGGGAATCGGAGGAAAATGGATGTCTCATCGGACAGCGGGTGCTATCGGTACGCTGATACTGGGAGCAGTAGCAGTACTATCGTACGTTACGGCTTTCCAATATTTCTCCGCCCCTCGTTTGGAAGACGGAACATTTGCCACATTGATACCTTATAATTTTACGTGGCTTCCTTTCACCGAGACTTTACGATTTGATCTGGGCATTCTGCTAGATCCTATATCCGTGATGATGCTGATTGTCATTTCTACCGTGTCACTGATGGTGCATATCTACTCCTTCGGCTACATGAAAGGTGAGACGGGCTTTCAACGTTATTACGCTTTCCTGTCCCTGTTTACGATGTCTATGCTGGGACTGGTTGTTGCCACAAACATTTTCCAGATGTATCTTTTCTGGGAACTGGTGGGTGTCAGTTCTTATCTGCTGATCGGTTTTTACTATACAAAGCCTGCTGCCATTGCCGCTTCCAAGAAAGCGTTCATTGTCACCCGCTTTGCAGACTTAGGCTTCCTTATCGGTATTCTGATTTACGGATACTACGGTGGCACATTCGGCTTCACACCGGATACGGTATCATTGATCAGTGGCGGCGCTTCCATGCTTCCATTGGCTTTGGGACTGATGTTTATCGGTGGCGCCGGAAAGAGTGCCATGTTCCCGTTGCATATCTGGCTGCCCGATGCCATGGAAGGTCCTACTCCTGTCAGTGCCTTGATCCATGCGGCTACGATGGTAGTTGCCGGCGTTTATCTGGTAGCGCGTATGTTCCCGCTTTTCATTGCTTATGCACCGGACACCTTACATATGATTGCCTGGGTAGGTGCTTTCACCGCCTTTTATGCAGCAAGCGTGGCTTGCGTACAATCGGATATCAAACGTGTGCTGGCCTTCTCGACCATTTCACAGATTGGTTTTATGATGGTAGCACTGGGCGTTTGTACTTCTATGAACCCGCACCACGGAGGACTGGGATATATGGCTTCCATGTTCCACCTCTTCACACACGCCATGTTTAAGGCATTACTCTTCTTGGGTGCCGGCAGCATTATCCATGCAGTACATTCCAACGAAATGTCAGCCATGGGAGGACTACGCAAATACATGCCTATTACTCACTGGACATTCCTGATTGCCTGTCTCGCCATTGCCGGTATTCCTCCGTTCTCCGGTTTCTTCTCAAAAGATGAGATTTTGGCTGCCTGCTTCCAATATAGCCCTGCAATGGGTTGGGTGATGACAGTAATCGCCGCAATGACCGCCTTCTATATGTTCCGCCTCTACTACGGCATCTTCTGGGGCAAAGAAAATAAAGAGCTTCATGCTCATCACACCCCGCATGAGAGTCCGTTGGCTATGACTTTTCCGTTGATGTTTCTGGCGGTTGTTACTTGTGGTGCAGGGTTCATTCCTTTCGGACATTTTATCAGTTCGAATGGGGAGTCTTACTCTATTCACCTCGATCTGTCGGTAGCTGTCACAAGCGTTGTAATTGCGATTATTTCTATCGGGATTGCCACATGGATGTATAAGAATGCCAAACAACCTGTTGCCAATGCACTTGCCAAACGGTTCAATGGATTGTGGACAGCTGCTTATCATCGTTTTTATATTGATGATATATACCAGTTTATTACGCATAAGATCATCTTCCGTTGCATTTCGACTCCCATCGCATGGTTCGACCGTCATGTAGTGGATGGATTCTTTAATTTCCTGGCATGGGCTACGAATACGACAAGCGACGAGATACGTGGTCTTCAAAGCGGTCAGGTACAGCAATACGCATACGTGTTCCTTTGCGGAGCGCTGGCGCTTATCCTGCTGTTAGTTCTATAGCAAGTATTAACTATCAGGTATTAGATATTAAGCTGCGCAACAAGTCGCTGCGAATTAATACTTAAAACTTAATAATTCAATTATGAATTTTTTATCAATCTTCGTACTCATCCCCTTACTGATGCTTGCCGGACTTTGGGCAGCACGGGGAATCAAAGCGATTCGGGGGGTTATGGTTACCGGCGCATCGGCACTTCTGATTGCCTCCGTCGTACTTACCTTTATGTATTTGGGAGAACGCAGTGCCGGCAACACGGCAGAAATGCTATTCCGTGCGGATACACTCTGGTATGCACCGCTTCACATCTCCTACTCGGTAGGCGTTGACGGTATTTCGGTAGCCATGTTGTTATTGTCTGCCGTTATTGTATTCACAGGTACTTTCGCCTCCTGGCGTCTGCAGCCTCTGACAAAAGAATATTTCCTTTGGTTCACACTGTTGTCTATGGGAGTCTTCGGATTCTTTATATCCATCGACTTATTCACCATGTTCATGTTCTACGAAATCGCGCTGATTCCTATGTACCTGCTGATCGGTGTATGGGGTTCGGGACGTAAAGAATATGCAGCCATGAAGCTGACCCTTATGCTGATGGGCGGTTCCGCTTTCCTGCTGATCGGTATTCTCGGAATCTATTTCGGTTCGGGAGCTACCACCATGAACCTGCTGGAAATAGCACAGCTACATAATATTCCTTTTGCACAGCAATGTATCTGGTTCCCGCTTACCTTCCTCGGGTTCGGTGTGCTGGGTGCTCTTTTCCCGTTCCACACATGGAGTCCCGATGGTCACGCTTCCGCCCCGACAGCTGTATCCATGCTTCACGCCGGAGTACTGATGAAACTGGGAGGTTACGGATGTTTCCGTATCGCCATGTATCTGATGCCGGAAGCCGCTAACGAACTTTCATGGATATTCCTGATACTGACAGGTATCTCCGTTGTTTACGGAGCATTCTCCGCTTGCGTACAGACAGACTTGAAATACATCAACGCTTACTCTTCCGTTTCTCACTGCGGACTGGTACTTTTCGCCATTCTGATGCTGAATCAGACTGCTGCGACAGGAGCCATTCTTCAGATGCTTTCCCACGGATTGATGACAGCCTTGTTCTTTGCCCTGATCGGTATGATTTATGGACGTACACACACACGTGATGTCCGCGAGCTTACCGGATTAATGAAAGTAATGCCGTTCCTCAGCGTATGTTATGTGATTGCCGGTCTTGCCAATCTCGGTTTGCCGGGATTAAGCGGGTTCATTGCCGAAATGACTATCTTCGTAGGTTCTTTCCAGAACAACGACGTATTCCACCGTACACTGACCATTATCGCTTGTTCATCCATCGTGATCACGGCAGTCTATATCCTGCGTCTGGTAGGCAAGATTCTGTACGGTACCTGCACCAACAAACATCATCTTGCGCTGACAGACGCAACCTGGGATGAACGGGTAGCTGTTATCTGCCTCATCGTTTGTGTAGCCGGACTGGGTATGGCTCCTTTCTGGGTAAGCCACATGATTGGTGAAAGTGTACTCCCTGTAGTCTCACAACTCATCCCATAACCTTTATTTTTTAATCTTTAATTCTTAATTTATAAAGATGGATTATTCACAATTTCTACATATGCGGGAAGAGCTGTCGCTCGTAGCAGTTTTACTATTGCTGTTCCTTGCCGATCTCTTCATGAGTCCGGACGCACACAAGCAAAAAGGGACGAGACCCGTTTTGAACACCATGCTGCCAGTTATCCTGATGGCCATCCATACAGCGATCAATCTGGTTCCAGGCACAGCTGCCGACATTTTTGGCGGTATGTATCACTATGTACCCATGCACACGGTTGTCAAATCAATCCTGAACATAGGCACGCTGATTGTTTTCCTGATGGCACACGAATGGATGAAACGCGACGATACTTCATTCAAGCAAGGTGAGTTCTATGTACTTACACTCTCCACCCTGTTCGGTATGTATCTCATGATTTCCGCCGGACACTTCCTGATGTTCTTCATCGGACTGGAGACAGCTTCCATCCCGATGGCAGCCTTGATCGCTTTCGACAAATACCGCCATAACTCCGCTGAAGCCGGTGCCAAGTATATCCTTACCGCACTTTTCTCCAGCGCACTGTTACTGTTTGGTCTGTCAATGATTTACGGTTCCGCAGGAACACTGTATTTCGATGATCTTCCTGCTCATATCGATGGAAATCCGTTGCAAATCATGGCTTTTGTATTCTTCTTTACCGGTATGGCGTTCAAACTCTCTCTGGTTCCGTTCCATTTATGGACGGCAGATGTTTACGAAGGTGCACCGAGTACGGTTACCGCCTATCTGAGTGTTATCTCCAAAGGTTCGGCAGCATTTGTGCTGATGGCAATTCTGATCAAAGTATTCGCACCGATGATACATGACTGGCAAGAAGTACTTTACTGGGTGACTATCGCTTCTATCACCATCGCCAATATATTCGCTATCCGCCAGCAGAATCTGAAACGTCTGATGGCGTTCTCCAGTATTTCGCAGGCAGGATATATCATGCTGGGTGTAATCGGAGGAACGGCACAGGGAATGACCGCCATGGTATATTACATACTTGTATATGCCGCTGCCAATCTCGGAGTATTTGCCGTCATCACTATCGTAGCATTACGCAGTCAGAAGTTTACCCTCGAAGATTATGCAGGACTCTACAAGACGAACCCGAAAATGGCTTTTCTGATGACTATTTCGCTGTTCTCACTAGCAGGTATTCCTCCGTTTGCCGGATTCTTCTCGAAGTTCTTTATTTTCATGGCAGCTTTCGAAGCGGGCTTCCACTTGCTGGTATTCATTGCACTGGTTAATACCGTGATTTCATTGTACTACTATCTGCTGATTGTAAAAGCAATGTATATCACGCCTTCCGATAACCCGATTCCGACTTTCCGCAGCGACCGCTGTACGAAGTGGGGACTGGCGCTCTGCACACTGGGCATCATCGGACTGGGTATTGCAAGTATCGTATATCAGTCTATCGATAAACTATCATTCGGAATATAAGAAACCGACTCTTTGGGGCTGACTTTTTAGTCAGCCCCATCATTCTTGTCTATTCTTCCGACATCACCACAAAACAGGGAAGGCTAAACCAAAAACGCGAACCCTTTCCCGGTTCGGATTCCACCCCTATCTTTCCGCCCATTTGTTCCACAATACTTTGGCAGATGGAGAGTCCCAGGCCCGTGCCGTGTACAAAGGAGTTCAGCTTCACAAAACGTTCAAAAATATGTGCCTGACTCTCTACGTCAATACCAACTCCCGTGTCTTGTACATAGAACTCCAGTTCTTCTCCTTTCTGCTTATATCCCACACGGATACTTCCCTCCGAGGTAAACTTAATCGCATTGTTCACAAAATTGGAGATTACCTGGTGCAGTCGGTTACGGTCACTAATAATGCGGCATTCCGCAAGATGCGGATCGAACATCAGTTCGACATTCTCCTTCACCTTCATTTGCATGGAGCGGACAATATCTTCACAGAGCATATTCACGTCTACATCTCCGTTGGTAAACTCAAATGTACCCGCTTCAATCTTAGACAGGTCGAGTATATCCGAAATCAGTTGTAAAAGCAGGTCATTGTTCTCCTTCACAATCTGAATATACTCCCGCCGTTCCTCTATATTTTCCGTATCGACGAGCAAGTCGGAAAAGCCAACGATGGCATTCAGAGGAGTACGTATTTCGTGGCTCATGTTAGCAAGGAAAGCACTTTTGAGACGGTCCATCATTTCAGCTTTGTCACGTGCCAGGATCAATTCTTTCTCCGTCTCCTTCAGTTCGGTAATATCATAGTTGATACCGATGATTTCCACTTCGTTTTCTTCCGGATTGTATGTCGTAACGACTACATTCATACGTATCCAGTTCCATTCATTCTTCTTGCCGGGACGGCAGATTCGCATTTCTCCCTGAAAGTGCTTCCGGTTTCCTTTTCTGACCTCCCGATAGAAATCAAAAATACGTTCACGGTCTTCGGGATGCATATTACGATAGACTCCCACCACGTCCGCCAATGGAGTATCCTCTTCTTCACCTAAATTTTTATACCATTGTTTAATGGCATATCCCTTCCGGTTCAGCAGATTCAACTTGGCATATCCCACCTTTGCATAATCCGATATGAGCAGGAAGAAATTCTCAAAATCACGAATACGGTTCATCGCATCAATCTGCTCCGTATTATCAATGCTAATCAGGATATAGCCGTTAAAGTTTCCTTCGTTATCATAGAGCTTGCTGACTTTCGTATATATATCTATCGTATCCCGACGATCGGGGTGATAATAACCTTCTGCCCGTTCAAAAGAGTAATTCAAACGGAAGTCTACCAAATCTTCATCCCGCACACGGTCACGGATATGCTGCGGTACGTTCGGATTCTCAAAGAAGTTGACTCCTATCACGTCCTGTTTATTTTCTACGCCGAATATTTCCAGATCCTTATTATTCAGGTCAATCAGGAATCCATCCTTATCATAGATTTCCACTCCTGCCGGGATATTGGCAAAGATACTCTTAAAAAGCTTCTCACTACGGTCCAGTGCCCTATTGGTCTTCACGGCCTCCGTGGAATCTGTAAACAGACCTACCACTTCATCTTTTTCCGGAGAATAAACTATCCAATGGGTATAAAGCTCTGTCTGCGGGAAAAAGATATCCTTTTCCCTGTATGAATTGTTATCCAGCACTTCTTTCAGAAAGAGGAGCTGTGAAGAAAAATCCGGATATATTTCAGAGGCCAAGACTCCTATATACGTTTCGGCAGGTCGGGCAAAGAAGCGGGAACAGGCCTTGTTGACATCCGTTATCTTATAATCAAGAAGCTGACCGTTTTCATCACGGACGACAGACATCCGTATATAACCTAACGGCATAAAATGGAACAGATTGCTTAAAAAAGACTGTTCGCGGACAACACGATCTTTGGCCTTGCGCAATTCGATGCAAATACTGATGATATTCGCCAATGAAGAGAACCATTGAAAATCCTCATTGCTCCATTCACGATACGATTCGACCAGATCTATACCCATAAATCCCCATACACGGTCACCTGCCATCAAAGGAGCGACCATCAACGAACAAATGCCTTGAGCGTCAAGGAATTTATATTCATCCTCCGCTTCTTCGGGCAACTGTTTCAAGGAAGTCAGTATGATGGGTTTGCCAGATAGAATCTGCTCACACCACCATCGGGTTTCATTAACCGGAATGGACTGCTGCTTGTTTTTCTCTTTGGAAACACCTTCCGAAACGACTTCATACGTGCAACTATGATGCGTATAGTCTTCGTTATACTCAAAGATATACACACGACCGCCTTGATAGAGGCTCAGCACGTCATTCAATATCTCCATAATACAAGAATCTACATCGTCATCATGGAGGAAGCGAAGCAAAGACTGTGATATATAGTTTTGCCGGCGTAACAGGTCGTTTACACGCCGGAGGGTATTTTTCTGTTCCACTTCTTTAGGCGCCTCAACACGCTGGATGACGCCAAAAGATTTGTCACCTCCATTGGTTCCGGTACCTTTCTCACGAAGAGCCAGACGGGTATGCAGCCAAACTTCACCATTTTTTAAACAAATGGGAAAAGTTTGCTCATAAAAGTCTTTATGAATATTTGCGTTAGCACGAAATTCCTGTACTATCTGTTCGCGGTAATCCTCACGTATCAAATTCTGGAAATCCATGAAAGAGATGGTATCACCTTCTAGTCCCAGAAGATCACAAAGAAAATCAGAGCAGACATAATGCCCAGCCAAAAAGTCCGCTTCCCACCATCCTATCTGAGCCAAAGAAGACATTTTACAGTATCGCTCGTAGTTTGTTTGCATAAGTGATTGATCGTATAATAATGAATAGCAAATATACGAAAAAGAAAATCAGCGAAACATATAATATCTGAAATAATTCATAATAGAAGAGAGAGGATAGTAGCAGGGATAGCCAGGGAGGTAAAAGCGTAATAAACGCATCTCATTATTATATGATTTGGCACGGATTACGCGGATTACACGGTTTTAGTAAATCATAACCGTGCAATTCGTGCAATCCGTGCCCGAAAAGTAATACCTACTGTGAAAAAGAACCGTTGGCTACTTCATCAGAATGCTGATAAATTATAGCCTGTCCAGCCGAACAGAGAAGCGTCTGCACCTGTATTGTCTGCCGATTCGACAAATGTATTCAGTTCGCCGTTCTGCTTCAACCCTGTGAAACTCAATGTATTGGTGATATGAATGCTGGATTCGATGTTTCCTGCACCTTTACTGTCTTTCATATCAACCAGGTCGATAGCTCCACCTGTACCTTTAACCAGTGCATTGGTGATGGTAGCTTTTGCTCCGCGACGAATCTTGATTACATCTTGCATACGGTCTACGTTATCGGCAGTGTTGGCAGCATTATTCACGATAGTCATGTTTTCTACCTTAAAGTCAGACTGACGCAGGTGATCCGGATACAGACCGTCCATGTTACCGTCGGCTTCGATGCCGCGGGGATCGGCTTCCGTACTTGTGTAGTCGCTTTCCCAAACTCCATAGCAGTTCTTCAGCGTACCGCAATAGCCTTGTGTGAAGTCGAACATATCGTCATCCGGATTAACAGCCAGCAGATTGGTCACATTTACTGTTCCACCAAAGAACTCGATTGCATCGTCGGCACTTTCCAGTACGTAGATATTTTCAATCTTTGTTCCGTTGCCGACACCGTTCAAGGTCAGTCCGTTGTGTTCGATGTCTGCTGTGGAGCGTGCACCTGCATAGCAGATTTTCACGTAAGTCAACGAACCGGAGTTGTCATCAGCTGCGCTGCCGCCGTATTTATAGTCATTGTTGATTTCCGTCAGTGCCGTATCGCTCTTGTCGGTCTTTGAACCGGAAATAGGTGCTTTACC
Organism: Bacteroides sp. AM23-12; assembly: GCF_003434395.1. Taxonomy (NCBI): domain Bacteria; kingdom Pseudomonadati; phylum Bacteroidota; class Bacteroidia; order Bacteroidales; family Bacteroidaceae; genus Bacteroides; species Bacteroides sp. AM23-12. The sequence continues at coordinate 40,561 of NZ_QTLF01000013.1, read as the reverse complement.
ATTGATGATCACGCCACCCCAATATCCGGATACCGGGCTGGTGGTATTTGCCGTAAAGACGATTGGTTTATCGGCCGTACCATCGGCATAGAGTTTACCTCCCTGCGCTACCAGCAGGTAACTGCTGAAACCTTCACGCGCCTTGATGGTAGTTCCGGCAGGGATATTCAGGCGACCGCCGTCGGCGATGATAACCGTTCCGTTCAGAATGTATTCTTTGGCATCCAGTGTCTGTTCACCGGTCAGTGTTCCGGACAGGATGTTTTCGCCTACCACGATAGAGCTACCTGTTCCTCCGCCATTTCCACCGTTACCGTTTCCATTGTCATCTCCGTCACTATCACTACTACATGCAGTGAATGTCAGTGCAGTTGCCATAGCGGCAAACGTCATAAAGTTTACAAACAATCTTTTCATTTTGCTTTAATAATTAGTTAATAATCTTATTTCATTATCCGGTTTAAAATGTGCACGACACTCCCAGACTGATATTTATTCCTTTTTTATAATCGCTGAGTACTACCTTCTCTCCGCTTTCGTTGGCTTTGCGGCTCAACTTATAAGAGGGATTCAGCAGATTGCGGGCTTTCAGCGTAAGTGAGACATACTTGTTGAGTTTGGCTTGCGAAACGAAGTCAAGCGTCATCATTCCCTGCTCTATGATGTCTTGGTAGCCTTGCGTACCGATGGTATAAATCTTATCGCTGACATAGTTGAATACCAATGTATTAATGAAGCTATGATTTCCTTTCGTGAAGTTGTGGGACAAGTCGAAATTGGCGATCCAGGGAGCGGCCCCTTCCAGTTGCGATCCGGTGGTAACCGTTGCCAGAGGCATTTTCGCATTTGTATAAATGTACGATCCGTTCAAGCCGAAAGAGAGCTTATTCATTCCGTTTGCCGCACTGCTTAGCGGACGGACAAACAGATTCTTACGTACTTCTACTTCCACTCCGGCCACTGTTGCCTTATCGGCTATATTTTCATACGAAAGGTATCCTCCGGCACTTGCCACTTCAATGCGTGAGATCGGATTCTTGATGAGCTTATAAAAAGCTGTCAGAGAGATCAGTTCAGTGGGGGTAGGATTAAAGTCCCATTTCAAATCGACGTTATAGTTGTCCGAAGGCTTCAGGTTCGCATTCCCCTGACTGTTGAAATTCACACCTACGTAGCGATAAGGAGAAATTTCCTTTGCTTGCGGCAGCGTATATGTTTTGCTCGCTCCGAGACGCAAGGAATGTTTTTCACTCAGATTGTATTTCAGATTCAGACTCGGGAGAAAGAAATCCTTTTGAATCGTGTTGCTTCCTTCCGATCCGCCTTTATTCACATTGTAGTCTACCTGAATATCCACATTGTCATACTTCATTCCTACATTTACAATCCAACGGGGAGTAAACTGGTAGGTGGCTTCCGCATAAGCGGAATGGATATTCTTGGCGACCGAATACTTATCGATGTTCTTCTGAACGGTAAACCATCCGGAAGAGAGATTCTGCTGATTATAATAATCGTCGAGTGAGAAATTATCCAATGAGGGGATGGAAGAAGCGTGTCCTACTGTGAGGTTGTATTCAGTCGCCTTGAAATTGTCGTCTACAAATCGGCCTGTATAGCCCAAGCGTATATTAGAGATTTCTTCTACGTTATCTTTCAGACGGTAGATGAGTCCTGCCTTTACGTTGATGTCATCTTCGTCCAAAGTGGAGAAATACCGTTGCTGGGAGTTGCCTCTGAGTAAGGTATATCCTTCTTCCGCTTTGGTTATGTTGTTGATTCGGCGGTCGGGTTCATTGCCTTTCACGATATTATAAGAAGCACCGGCATCCAGACTCAATGTTTTGGTCAGTCCCCAGTTAGTCATCAGCTGGTTAACGATTAGTAAGTTGTCATTCGCTTGCTGGCGACGGGTAAATCCCTGATTCTCATAATCGTCACTGAAGATGGAGTTTTTACCGGTATAGTCTCCTACGGATTGCACATTGGCATGAATCATCATGAAGTTATAACTCATGTGGTGACGGTTCTGCATATCATAATCCACATTGGCCAGTGCCAGTTGGCTGATATTCTCGGTGTACTTCTTGCCTGTCATATCTTTGTAGATCGTACCGCTCGTCGTTGTGTTGCGGATGGTTTCATCCGTAAATTGATAATCAGTGGTATGTCCGGCAGTGAGAAAGAAAGAGAGCGGATTCCTGTCTTTTCCTATATGAAACCGCTTTCCACCGGAAATGCTATAACTCCGGTTTATCTGCAAGCTCTGCTTGGAGGGGTCCAGCTTATTCTTGAATCCCCAGTTGTTTTCATCGGCGGGTTCTGTTGTAGTGGTGAAGCCCAGAAGGTTTACTCCGTCCTGTTTCAGAAAGTCGGCTGTCACAGTCTGCGTGTTCAGTCCTCCGGAAAGGCCGATATTCAGGTTTCCGCTGCCAATCAGTTCTTTGGAAACAATGTCGATTGTCGCACCGCCGACATCACTGATACCTCCTGCATTAAATGCCTTATTGACGCCAACAGACTGGATAATATCCGTACCGAAGAAGTCGAGAGAGATATTCTTATATTCCGGATCTTCCGAAGGAACGGCAAATCCGTTAAAGGTAGTCGCATTATAGCGGTCGCCCAGTCCACGGACGAAAACATTCTTCACTCCATCCTGTTTGGAGACTCCCGCCACTTTGGTTACAGCCCCTTCCGCATCGGAAACACCTTTGCGTGAAAGCTCTTTGACGCTGACAGCCTGCACGGCAATGACCGCCTTCTGCTGTTCGAGCAATAACATATTCTCATTTTCACGATTCTTCTTTGCTACCACCACAACATCCGAAAGTTCGTGCGCATCTGTCTCCAATTCCAGATTCAGAATCGCCAGTTTTCCGTTTTCTACACGGACCTTACGACGTACTTCCGTTTTATATCCTACATATTTAATCTCTATATCATACAAACCTTCCAAAACACCGGTACTGTTCAATTCAAAATTACCGTCCATATCGGTCACGGCTCCGGCAGGAGTTCCTACCAACCGTATCGTTGCTCCAATCAAAGGCTCTTTGGAAAGTTTATCTTTCACAGCACCTTTAATCTTAATATTGGCAGCCAATGCGGGAAGAACACACAACAAACAAAAGAAGGCTGCAACTGAAAATCTTAAAAGAAATAGTTTTTTCATCGAACTTCGCTCTACGTTTTTATTACGTCGGCAAAGGTAGACCCAAGAGATTACAATATGAATACGAATCAGATACAATGGTTTGAAATAGCCGTTTCAGGTTTGTTACATCGTGTTACAAACTTGTTATCAATGACTTACCACACTGTTTCAATCCGCTTACCAATGAGATTTAGTCCTCTTCTACGTAAGATTTAATCCGCATATCAAAAGAATTTATCTCCCGTCATGCACAGAATTAATCGTCTGACTATAGTTAAACTTGCGTCTGACAGTTGTTGTTTTTTCGTCTGACAGTTGTCAGACGAAAAAACAACAACTGTCAGACGATTAGTTTTGTACCTAACGGAGAATAGATGTCAGCCCCCGAAGAATAAATCTTAGGAAACAAGACTCTAAATTCAACACGATTCTAAGCTAATTATTAGTCGATAGTATCTCCATTCTCCTCCTTCGGAAAGGAGGAGAATGGAGATACTATCGACTTTTTAGTCAGCCCTAATAGAGAAACAGACTAGTAAAGTATGCGAGGAGACAGAGAAATTAGATCAGTTTCTTTTTCTTCCGGTAGTTCTCGCGAAACTCCTTCGGAGAACAATCCTTTTTCTTCTTAAAGATACGATTAAAATTAGACAGGTTATTGAATCCGCACTCATAACAGATTTCTGCGATAGACATCGTAGAATCTACCAGCAACCGCGAAGCGAATCCCAGTCGGATATCAATAATATAATCGGAAAGGTTCTTCCCCGTACGCAACTTAAAGAAACGGCTGAATGACACATCAGTCATCCCGACCATGCTTGCCAACTGTCCCAATCGGATTTCTTCCTGATAATGGAGATTGATATATTCCTGCACCTTCTGTACCCGGCGGCTATCGGAATGAACATCAATCTTGGCAAAAGAAGAACTGGACAGTGTCCGGGCCTCTTCCTCAAAGAGAGAAAGTTCATACAGGATCGTCATAAACTTGATCACCGCATAGAACCCTTGTTTCTCGGAAGCAAGCGTATCCAGCAACGGATATATCTTAAGTATGGCGGACATCGGGAAACAAAGTCCTTTCTGAGCTTTATCCAGCATCCGGCGGATAGAGTCGAACTGGTTCTTATTGATAAAGCTCTTGAAGAACAGGTCGGAAGAGAATTGGATGGTGATCTCCCGTATCTCTTTGGAGCGGCATTCATTCTGTTCCCATACGTGTTCCAAGTCTTTGCCCGTAATCAGAACCAGATCATAATCTCCTATCACTTCGGAGGAATCTCCCACTACACGCCTGACTCCGGCGGCCTTTTCCGTAAAGTTCAGTTCAAATTCAGAATGGTTATGAATCGGATAGGTAAACTCCGTCTTATAACGTTCTGCAATATAGAAACAGTCTTTGTCGGACAAAGGTGTAATTTCACGGATAATCTGATTGGGTATAGGTGTGTTCATAATCAATAATGGTTAACAGTATGTATCGTTCTTAAAATATATAGTATTCTATCTTTTAAATCAGTGTTCTATCTTCACTCCTATCCGTCGCAGGTCTTCACCCGACGGATTCTGAAAGACGCGCAGGCCGAACTCCGGAATGATGGCAAGTACATGGTCGAACACGTCTGCCTGTATGCCTTCGTAAGCAACCCATACTTTGTTGGCAGAAAAGAAATAAAGTTCCAGCGGAATGCCGGTTTCTGTAGGCTGAAGCTGGCGTACCATACAGGTCATATCCTGATTAACAGTGGGCAGGCTCCGCAAATAATTGGTCAGATAGGCACGAAAAACTCCCAGATTGGTCTGCCTCCGCCCGTTCACCAACACGGAATTATCAATATCATGCTCCTTATTATATTCTTCTACCACTTTCTCCGTTTCATCTACGTAATTTGCCAGCAACTGTATCTTGCGATATTTTTCCAGCATTTCGGGAGTACAAAAGCGCACGCTTGTCATATCGATATTAATGGAACGCTTCACCCGGCGTCCGCCGGACTCCTGCATTCCCTGCCAGTTCTGAAAAGAATCGCTGATCAGCAGGTAAGGAGGAATGGTCGTAATCGTATTATCGAAATTACGCACCTTCACGGTATTCAGCGTTACTTCTATCACTGTGCCGTCCGCACCATATTTCGGCATGGTGATCCAGTCGCCCACCTTCAGCATATTGTTGGCAGAAAGCTGAATACCGGATACAAATCCCATGATACTATCTTTGAAAACCAACATCAGAATAGCGGCAGACGCTCCCAATCCGGTCAGCAAGACCATCGGGCTCTGATTGATCAGAATGCTTATAATAATGATGGCTCCTATAAAGAAAAGAATCACTTGCGCCGTCTGCAAAAGTCCTTTCAACGGTTTGTCCCGATACTGCTCCCGCTCACTGTAGACTTGATAGACAGCCGTAAACAAAGCGCTGATGAAACGAAGAAAAACGGCAATGATATATATCAGACAGAGACGCCTCAGAAAATCGAGCAAATCAGAATCCGCATGCTCGGGGAATGCGATAGGAATGGCGATATAAATCAGGATAGGCGCTACCATCCGGCTGACATTCACCATCACTTTATGGTTGAATACAATGTCGTCCCAGGTAGCTTTGGTCTGCTTCACCAACTTGGCTACCACCCGTAAAATGATTTTACGGCAGATTATGTTAGCCAACAAGGCTATTCCGATAATAAACAGCAATACGATCAGATTATCTATTTTGTCCGCCCATACTTCATCCACACCTGCCGAGAGCAACGTACGGTTGACCTCCTGCATCACGACATTGCCAACATTCTCCGTATCTCCATTTGCCAATGCCACACTCACTGTATCAATCACTTCTTTCATAAAATAGTATCTCTTTTAGTTTATTCCCTTATTAGTTAGTTCCCTTTTATTCATTCTCCTTTGGCCAGATATTCCTGAATGTCCTGCCTCAGCCAGTCGTAGTGGAAGAGTCGCTTATAGGCGACGTTCTTCTTCAACATGATTTCGACATTCACCTGGCTGTTCTGATAACAAGTCAATTCATTCCTGAATTGTTCATTATGTTCCGCCAGTCGTTTGATTTCCTGTTCCCGTTCCCGGCGCAGGGCGGTACAGACGGGAATCAGAAGTTTCATCACGACATTATCCATCACGTGATGTCCCTGCATATATAAATAGGTGGTTTCGGGGACGAGTCCCAGTTCCTTTAATTCCGACCGCAATCCGTTCACTTGGTTGACAGAACCGGGGAAGCGTTTTTTCAGTTCAGCAAGTTTCTGATTAACTCGGTGTTGCAGTGCTTCCAGACTGTGTTCCGGATGTTTCAGACTGATCTCCCTCAAGGCAGTATAAGTATGGAAGTCGTACATCGGGAAAGTATACGTATCCCGTTGACGATAAAACCACACGTTCCACAGGAAAAGTGGGTATACGATTTCTGAATACCGTTTCAGATAAGCGTTGAAATCCAGTATAAAACGGTCGTTCAATGTGGCCTGCACACATACTTCGTGAAGACTTTCGGCAAAGCAGTGATAGTTTTCGATAGCGTATGTGTAGGTTTGGAATATGTACTTGTTCCGGTTGATCTTTCGGGAAGTGTTCGTGGCTCCCTGCAACAGGAAATCATAGTCACTGTCGACACAGGCAATCAGACTTTTGCCCAGTTCGGCGGTATTCAGCGTGTTCATGAGTACCATCTTCTTCCCCTTTGCCAATGAGGTGGCCGAAGGGAGCATCACTTGAAAATAATGCTCGTCATCTTCAAACTCTTCGAGTAATGTGCGCCAGAAAGCAACATCATCATAGCTCTCTACGTAAGCAATGATGCGCCGGCGAGCCTTTTTGGAATACAGCTTGTGGGCAGCATTGAAGTAAGAAGAAGTCAGATTATCGCGTAGTGAAGTTGCCATGTAGAAGTTGTCATTAACAATTAATAGTCGGGGTGAGTCTGAATCCGTCCGCTTCGGTGGAAATATCGCTCACCTCTGTCACTGCATCCAGCCAGCCCTCCATGATGACGGCAGGCGAATGGGTGGTCAGAATGATTTGCACATTGGGATTCAGTTCTCGGATCATTGAAATCAGTTTCTGTTGCCATTCGATGTGCAGGGAGGCTTCCGGTTCGTCCATGAAAAGGACACAGTGGCTGTTGTCCTGCACGAGCACTGTCAGCAGAATCACGAGCATTTGCTTTTCACCGGACGAGAGTTTGTATGGAAACAGCAATTCTCCGTCCTGATAGAAGGCTATGTCATTCCGACGGCGGTCTATCTTTTTGCGGGTGTAGCTGAAAAGTTCGTCAATCATATCCTGAAAACGACGTTTGGCAAGGGAGAGGGTGGCGGCTTTGCTGCGCTGTTCCTCGTCATTGCTGGAAAGCATTTCGATCATCTTATTGCCTATATTGACCTGATAATCGAGATAGCGGCGCTGCAACAGATACAGTTGCCAGTCCAGTTCGGACTTCACGTTCTTGTCTGCCATGCGTGCCGTGAAGTCACCCATAATCAAGGGGCGGTCGTAGCTGCGGATCACATCGTATGGGATATAAGTCGCTGCGGGATTATCAAAGAAGAGGTGTACTCCGTTCTTTGCGTCGCTTTTCATTTCACCGGAGAGCTGTATGTCGCCGGAAAGCTGTTCGAGGTATCCCACCGAACGGTTCAGAATAGTGGTCTTTCCCACTCCGTTGATGCCGGAAAGGATATTCACATCCGGACGCAAATCCCATTGTATATTAAAGCGGCCCCAGAGTCCTTTGATCTCGATCCGCCGGATATAGTCTGCCTGTTGTTCCATAATATTCAATTTTAATCAAGGCAAATATAAACAAATCATGCGACAAATTGGTTACCTTTGCAGCAGTTTTCAATAAAGGTAACAATTAAAAGGTATACACAGACTTATGGGCAATAACAAGAATCTGCACGGACATCTGTTTGCACTCACGGCAAACGTTATGTGGGGACTGATGTCTCCTATCGGCAAATCGGCACTTCAAGAGTTTTCAGCTATCTCCGTCACCACGTTTCGTATGGTAGGTGCGGCAGCGGCATTCTGGATACTTTCCATCTTCTGCAAACAGGAGCATGTGGACCACCGCGATATGCTGAAGATTTTCTTTGCTTCCCTCTTTGCTCTGGTTTTCAATCAGGGGATATTTATCTTCGGGCTTTCGATGACTTCGCCTATTGATGCTTCTATCGTAACGACTACTCTGCCGATAGTTACCATGATTGTGGCAGCCATCTATCTGAAAGAGCCGATTACGAACAAGAAAGTACTGGGTATTTTCGTGGGAGCTATGGGAGCGCTTATCCTTATTATGAGCAGTCAGGCAGCGAGTAGTGGTAACGGAAGTCTGATCGGCGACTTGCTTTGTCTGGTTGCGCAAATCAGTTTCTCCATCTATCTGACGGTGTTCAAGGGGCTGTCTCAGCGATATTCGGCAGTAACCATCAATAAATGGATGTTTATCTATGCTTCGATGTGTTATATTCCTTTCTCTTATCAAGATATTTCGGTCATTCAATGGACCAGCATTCCAATGGTTGCCATTTTGCAGGTCTTGTATGTCGTACTGGGAGGAAGTTTCCTTGCTTATCTCTGCATCATGACAGCTCAGAAGTTACTCCGCCCTACAGTGGTAAGTATGTATAACTATATGCAGCCGATTGTGGCTACGATTGCAGCAATCCTCATGGGAATCGGGAGCTTCGGCTGGGAAAAAGGAATCGCCATTACACTTGTGTTTCTGGGTGTGTATATTGTGACGCAGAGTAAGTCTAAGGCGGATTTTGAGAAGGCGGGAAAGGAGTTGTAGAAGTTTCCTCATACCGATAAAATAGAGAAAAGCATCAATGGGGATGTGTCGAAACCCTCATAAATTTAGAAGGGGGGACACATTCCCATTGATACTTTTCTTCTATATATTCAGCTATCTTTAGTTAGCCAGAATCGTTATCTCCGCACCGGACGCAAAATCCTGTCCGTTCTGTTCGCTTAAAGCCGTGAAACGGATATAACGTGCCTTCACCGGTTTGTCAAACAAGACTCTCTTTTCTTTGGAGTCCCTTGCGAACGTTCCTTTATTAACAGGCTCTCCCCATTCTTTTCCATCCATGCTGACCTGAATAGAGTAATCCTTGATATTACCGTTTCCTCCATTCTGTCGTGGCAGGTAAGTAAAGCCTTTGATTTCCTTGACTTCACCGGCATCCAAATCTACCCAATGCGGGTATTTGGCAACTGTCACCGAATACATGGTATGCCAGATGGTATTCGGATCACCATCAGTCAGATGAGAAGCATCGCCTTCACCCGATTCCTGACTACTGGCGTATACGACTTGCGTCTGAATGCTTTCTATTTTCTCAAACTTCATCGTGCTGCTGATATCCTTACTATCCTTATACCATGCCTTGATCGTACCCCCGTTACGCATAGGGACAGGCTCTGTGTATTCCTGCACTTTCTTACTTCCGTCAATGCTATAACAAATGACAGCATCTTTCTTTGCTGAAGTCAATTCGACCATTCCGACAGGGGTGCGTGTGATAGACAGAGGAAGATCTCCCGCAGGAGCAACATTGGCAACGACACTCAGTTCCTTACCGGCAGGACGAATGATGAAGCCCATGCTGTGCTGATTGGCAAACACACGGTCGTGTACGAGAGGACCTCCCTGACCACAACTGTTACCACCCAGACCGGTCACTGCACAATCCAAATGCAGATAGGTATCGCCTGCCTTCGGCAACTGATAAGGATGGGAAGCCAAAATCAAGTCGAGAGCCGAGTACTGAAGTGCCGAAGCCGAAAGACGGTCGGTAGCTACGAAGACAGCTCCATTCCCTGCCTGATTGGTCAATGCACACCAGCGAACATCTTCGTGATTGCCCATATCCTGAGGTTTCGGGAAGTTTACGAACTCACCTGCTACGCTATTCGTATACTGTTCGATAAACTGTCCGCTTTTACGGTCGGCATAGTTATCTATCGGTCCGCGTCCATAGTAAGTGAAGTTACTGTATTGTTGGGGAACTTTCATCACATAACCCAAACGTGGCAGAACCAAACTCGAACGATTGGAAGTAATGCTGGACTGCAATTCGATAGAACCGTCCGGATACACTGTCCATATCTGGTTAGTGACAAATTTAAAGTCATTGCTACCGAATTTTCTGTCGGTCAGTTCTTCGATGCTATTCTTACCGGAGCTTGTACCACCCTTAATGCGTGCGGCATTCGGTGCCTGAGATTCTACCGTAAAACTTAATACCAAAGTGCCATTGTCTTTATTCAGTACTTTATATTCAGTTGCTTTATGAATCAGATTGTGCAAACCATGTTCGAACCAGGGAGCATAGAACCAGTTATCATTGTTTGTAAAAGCACGGAGAGCATCGAGCTTCGGACCGTTGCCATCGGCGATAACTGTCTCGTTGCCATACTTCAGACTGTAGATACTTCCGGTTTGCGGGTCAAATATGGCTTCAAAATCAGTTCCCTTTATAAGGATGCGCTTCGTATCCTTGTCCAGCACAAATCCATCCAGTTTTGCTGCACCGACAGTTACTTCACTGATGGACGGGCGATCCGTAGCCTCCTTTATCAAAATCTGTTCCTCTGCCATCGGAAAGCCTTTGGCAGCCCAAGGTCTTTGATCTTTCAGTATAAACTGTAGTTTCATAAAGTATTCCGCATCTTTCTTAAGAGAGGCATGATCATACGGCAGAGTGATCTGTGCACGTTGGCGTGGAGCTATATTGATATCCATCGGTTTACCGGTCATTATCGGTTTGCCGTCTTCATAAAGCGAATATACCAACTGGTAATCTTCCGCCAAGTTCTTAAAGTAGTACTTATTGAAGATCTCAAATACCCCCTTTTCTGTATCTATTGCCTTTACGCCGATGTGCTGATATACCTTTTTCACTTCATAGTACTGAGGCTTCGGTTCAAGGTCACCAAACACGATGCCGTTCATTACAAACTGACCATCATTGGGAGTATCGCCAAAGTCTCCGCCGTAAGCCAGATAACGGACACCTGTCTTCGGGTCATAATTGTACATAGACTGGTCTACCCAATCCCAAATGGCACCTCCACAGAAGAAATTGGTCGACTCCATAGCTTCCCAGTAATCTATCAGATTACCGCAGGCATTCCCCATTGAATGGGCATATTCGGATATATGGAACGGATACTTGATATCATATTTCCCCTGCACGGCCCCACGTACCCAGCCGATAGACGGATATTGGTTGGAACCCATATCTACAATGTCATTATTACGCTCATATTGCACAGGACGGGAAGTATCAAACTTCTTCAAAGCATCATAAGCCGCCACAAAGTTCTTGCCCGGTCCGGCTTCATTGCCCAACGACCAGATAACGATAGAAGGATTGTTGACATTGGCACGCACCATTTCCATCACACGTGCCACGTGCGCATTTTTCCATTCCACCGGATGAGAGAGGGAGGCAGCACCATAATAATATTCGTGCGATTCTATATTCGCCTCATCTTCGAGATAAATACCGTATTTGTTGCACAGGAAATACCAATACGGATCATCCGGATAATGTGAATTACGTACATGATTGATGTTGGCACGCTTCATCAGCATAATCTCTTTTTCCATCATCTCACGGGTAATGGCGTGCCCTACTCCCGGATTGGATTCGTGGCGGTTCACTCCTTTCAGTTTGACCGTCTTTCCGTTCACATAATAATAACGTCCGGCAAGTCCGAATTCATCTTCGGAGGCAGGAGTATCCTTAATCTCCACTTTGCGGAAACCGACAATGGTGGAAACCATTTCAACGGTTCTGTTCTTCTTATCCTTCAATTCGGCTACCAACGTGTAGCGATACGGAAATTCAGCCGACCACTTATTAGGAGCCTTTACCTTAAGAACAGTCTGAACACTACCGGTTTCATTCGGAGCGATTTTGTCGATCACAGGAGATAAGAATCCGTCTACCAAGGTATTCTCATCAGAATACAGTTTGTTGGCATATAAAGAGTAATATACCTTGTAGTCTTTGATGGCTTTCTTATCCAGATTACGGATTTCGGCATTGACAGTCAGCGAACCGTCCGTATAAGTCGCATCCAAATCGGGTGTGGCAACCAAGTCACGGAAATGAACTTTGGGAACCGAGTACAAGGCAACCGTACGGAAGATGCCCGGCAGACGGAACATATCCTGCGCTTCGAGGAAGGAACCGTCCGAACTACGATACACTTCGGCGGCTACGGTGTTCTTGCCTTTCTGTAAATAGGGAGTGATATTGAAATTAGCGGTATTACGCGAATTCTTGGAGAAACCTACGTACTGACCGTTGATCCACAGATAGAAGAATGAATCGACACCATCGAAGCTGATAAAGACTTCGCGTCCGTCCCAGTCCTGCGGGATTTCGAAATCACGGCGGAAGGAACCTACTTCGTTCCGATCCTTGTAAGTAGTCCAGTTGGCAGGAGGAGTACGCATCACGCCTCCGCGCCAGTCATCCACCTTCACGCTGTGCTGGAAGATTACCGGTTGGTTGACGTAGATAGGCGTTCCGTACTTCTGGCTTCCGTCCTTTTGAATGCCATAAATATTCCAGCTTGAAGGTACGGGAATCGCATCCCATGAGCTGACATCATACTCAGTCTGATAGAAATCTTTGGGGCGGGAGTCGGGGTCGGGTGCCCAATGGAACTTCCAGTCACCGTCAAGTGACTGCCAGAACTTACTGTTTTCCGGCAATACCTTGCGGGCATTATCCAAATGCTGGAACGGAAAGAAATAAGCATGCGGCTGCTCTTTGTTGAGCGCCAGGTTTTCGGGAGATTCCCACTCTTTTCCTGTAGGAGCATTCACCGAACCATAGGTGAATCCTTCTAACGGTTGGTCTGCAAAGCTCTGTATTGACAAACTACAACACAAAAGCCCAGTTAATAAGGTTTTGTTCATCAGGTGTTAAAGTTAACAATTGGTTATTAATTAGGGTATAGTTATCGGGGGTAAATGTTCGGTCGTTTTTCTAATCCATCACTGTTTCTGCTTTATCATCGTTTTAATTCGTCAAAATAGGTATCCAGCAGGCTCTTAGCAGCGATAAACGAAGTAAGATTTCCCTGCAGCACTTGTTGTTCCTTCTCCTGAAGCATCGCTTCAATCCGAGGATTGTGATAGAAGCTATCACGGAGCTGTTCATTGATCGTTTCGTACATCCAGTACTTACTCTGTTCATTACGGCGATAGTCAAAATAACCGTTCTTCTTCACGAAATCGATATATTCATACACCATGTCCCAGATTTCCTTCACGCCGATATTATAAAAACCGGAGTAAGTCAGCACCTTCGGAATCCATCCCGATTCGGGAGCCGGAAACAGATGCAGCGCATTACGGAACTGACTGGCAGCCAACTTGGCAGGTTCCAGATTATCTCCGTCGGCTTTGTTGATGACAATACCGTCCGCCATCTCCATGATTCCTCGTTTGATGCCTTGCAATTCATCTCCCGTACCTGCCAACTGAATCAGCAGGAAGAAATCTACCATAGAATGAACAGCCGTTTCGCTCTGTCCCACTCCAACGGTTTCTACAAAGATTTTATCAAATCCGGCAGCCTCACAAAGCACAATCGTTTCACGGGTCTTCCGGGCAACTCCTCCCAACGAACCTGCTGAAGGGCTGGGGCGGATAAACGATTTGGGATGTACGGAAAGTTGTTCCATACGTGTCTTGTCTCCCAGGATACTGCCTTTACTGCGCTCACTGCTAGGGTCGATAGCCAGCACCGCCAACTTACCGCCTTTTTCGAGCACATGCAGACCGAATACGTCAATCGAGGTACTCTTTCCCGCACCGGGCACTCCACTGATACCTACACGGATAGAATTGCCGGAATAAGGCAGACACTTCTCGATCACTTCCTGGGCGACAGCCTGATGTTCGGGCTTCACGCTCTCTACCAGTGTCACAGCCTGACTGAGAATAGTGACATCGCCTTTCACAATACCTTCTACAAATTCCGCTACCGAAAGCTGACGCTTTTTGGGCTTACGTTTCAAATAAGGATTCACGGATGAGGGCTGTTCGATGCCTTTATTGACAACGAGTCCTTTATATTCTTCGTTATTTTCAGGATGTTCCATGATAATAAGAGTTAGCGTTTGATATTTATTTCAACTTTCGGACGCAACGGGTCGTTTGTAATCATCAAGATACGTAAATGATGTTTCTTATTACCTACATCCCGCTTGTGGATCGTCACTTTCAACTTGGTCATTCCGTCCGGCGGAATGACCGTCTTTTTCAGTCTTACTCCTACAGAAGAGTTGAATACCTGTAGCTTGCTGATGACCAACGGGGTTTTGCCCGCATTAGCGATCAATATATCATGGCTGACTTTATTCTTCTTGATCAACGGAATACTCAGGTCAATATTCGTCTCCGAGATGTGGATGGAAGGAGCATTCAAAGAATCTTTCTCCGTCATACGCGAGAAATCAGGAAGAAGAATGGCCGAAACGGGTATCTCATTGTCTTCACTCACTTTATCACCGGAGAAACGGGACAGGTAGACAGAGGTCTGTGTCAGTCCGAAGTCCTGCAGCTGGCTGGCATCCAGTGTCAGCTTGATCGTTCCTTTTTTACCTTTCAGCAGTACTTTAGGTTCCGCTTCCATCTTCAGATAAGGAGGCAGGTGCATCAATACCGGTTCGTACGGACGGTCGGAAAGATTGGCAATGCTGAACGTCATGGACGGTTGCTGTCCGCGATAGACATCGGGGAAGGAGAACTCGTCACGGTCAATGCGGATATTGCCGATGGCATACGGAAGAAGTTTTGAATAATCTTTGATTTCCTGCACTACCTCACCGGTGAATTTCAGATAAACCAGATTCGGAGTGGCATTGCTGTATATGCCTATCGACTTGTCAAAACGTCCCAGCGCTTTCGCGTCAAAAGAGGCTTTCACAGTTCCTTTGGCACCCGGAGCAATGGGTTCCTTTGTCCAGTCGGCTACGGCACAGGCACAGGATGTCGTGACATTGGTCAGCACCAACGGCTCGTTTCCGGTATTGGTGATGGTATATTCTACTGTTACCGGCTTTTTCCATTCTATTTGTCCAAAGTTGTGCGTCTCCTTGTTAGAGGAAATACGGGGTTGGGCAACAGCCGCCAAAGTGACAGTAAGCAGAGTAAATATCAATAGTAAAGTACGTTTCATGTGATATATTTTATTTTGGTCCACAAATGTAGGAGTTTTAGATGAGTTTTTCATCACAGATTACATAGATTAACACCGTTTGAGAAAATACTTTACCCTGTGACAACTCCTGCAGCGCAGTATTCATCAACAAAAAGTTCCCCACCGATGAAGGCAGCCTTCATCGGTGGGGAACACCTTCCTCATCGGTGGCGAGTGCCCTGCTCACCGGTGGAGAAGAAATCTTCTCTGTGCGTTATTTAATAATAATTGTCATCGAAGCCGAGTGCGAAGCGTATTCCGGCGCATAGGCGCATTGCATGGTTGCCAAACCTGTCTCATAGGTTCCTACTCTGCTGATACGATAGCTATGCTCCAACACATACACTCCTTTTCCTAAATGATCAAAGAAGAAATTGGTGGAAGCATCCTTGATGTCTACGTAATAGCCGATTCCATTACTCCAGTTGTAACCGGATACGCTGCCGATCGGTTCGAAGCAGGCGCCCCGCTGGTCTTTCAACTGTACGAAGTCCATCGCACGGTCTGCACGAATGCTCAAACGGGAAACTACTTTATCGCCTACCTGAAGAACGGTCTTTTCTGTAATAGGCTGTAGTTGAGGAGCATTGTTCACCATACGTTCCACATACAGTTGCTTTTGCACATTCAGTTCTCCTCCCTGTTGTCTCACATCCTTGATGGGTGATTCATATTCCGCATAAACGGCTCCCCACGCAATGCCCGGATTTCTCTTTTCGACTTCTATCTTACGGGCGTCCACTACATTCTTCTGTGTAAACGAGCGTTTGATATAGCCCAGTCCCGGTACGGTAGTCTTGCTTGGAGAGACAGTTTCCAGCACTTCATTGGCAATGACAATACGCACGTCTCCCTGATTGTCGAGCAGGTTTACGCCTTTCATCAGTAAGGCATAGACAGCATCGGCAGTAGCTACCGGAGAATTCCACTGTTGGGTCTGTTTCTGTTTGAGCAGCCAGAGTTTCATTTCTTCTACGGTATCGTTATTTCCGCCTGTCAGTTCCAGTGCTTCCATTACGTCTACATGAGCCTGCATTTTCATTCCACCCCAGGAATAGGGATTTTCATTGAAGGCGAAGAACATTCCCTGTTCGTCCGTTTTCGTCAGATGTTCTTTCAGTGAAGCGATGAACTCCTGAGCTTCTTTCTTCCGTCCGGCCTTATCCAGAATGATAGCGGCAATCGCTTTCGTATCCATCGAAGCGGTCGGAAGCATTTCGCCTATCTTGGACAGATAATAAGTATAGGCGGCTTTATTGGAAGCCGGAACTTGTTCGCCGGACAGAGCGATCAGATATAGATATTGCAAGATACTTCCGGAAACACCTGTAAACTTCACACCGTCTTTCTGTGCTTTGAGAATTTCTCTATATTCCTTCAGAGCTTCCTGATGGAGATAGGTAAAGGCATTCTTCTGCAAGGCAAGCGCCGTGCCGCTTGGTTGTTCACCCGTCATCATAGCCAGACGGGCATTCAATTCGGCAATGTAGGTAGTGACGTAACGGCTACCGGTCATACCTTTATACCACGACCATGCTCCGCTTGAATTCTGCAACTCCTGTAATCTTGTCAATGCGGCAATGTTGTTGCTACGGATATTGTTCAGATCGAACAGAGTGGCGATACGTTCTTTCTGCTGTTCTTCCGTTTGCGCTTCGAGTACCCACGGAGATTCGGATAACAGGATATTCTTCACTTCCTGGTTCTTTTGCAGGTTGCTCAGGAAGGTTTCTTTGGTTCCCCCCTGTAGCTTCCAGCTATCGAATACGGCTTTAATACGTGGCTGGCTGTTCATGATGTAGGAAGCCAGTGTATTTGCGTAGTAAGCGGTAGCCCACGAAATGGCATTATTATTTTCCGGAAGGCTCAATGAAGGCAATGCCTGAATAGCATACCAGGCAGGATTTCCGGTAAATTCAACGGTTAGTTTACGGTCGGTTGCCGTCTTACTATGATGATTGAACAGGCTGTCAAGAGAGAAAGTACGTGTTTCTTCTCCACGGACAGGCATCGGAAGCGTTTCTACCAGATGCTCTTTATTACTAAGCACGGGAAGTAGCTGCTGTTCACCATCACTGAAGGTACCGCTGTCGGCTATCATCCGGCATCCCAGTATCTCGTATTTATCACTCACGGTAAACATGAAACTGACGCCGATTGTCTTTCCGGCCTCTACGGTAAACTTCTGTTTTTGTGTGCTGATTACCTTTTCCGTCATCGGATCAAAGAGAATCATGCTCACCGTACCGGCCTGCGGCTTTCCGGTCATGTTGGAAATGGAGGCGGCAACAGATGTCTTATCTCCGACACGTACGAAACGAGGCAGATTAGGAGTCAGCATAAATTCTTTGCTTGTAGTGGCTTCACCGTCCAGTGTACCCATCAGCATACCTTTGGTATGAGAGTAACCGCGGAAGTTCCAGCGGGTCAGGCTTTCGGGCATAGTGAAGGAGAAGGAAACTTCGCCTTGTTCATTGGTACGAAGTTGCGGGTAGAAGAAGGCTGTTTCCGCAAGGTTCGTACGCAAATCGGCGGGAGCTTCGGGAAGGGTTTCTTCTTCGGATGCGCTGTCCTGCTTGCCTGCCTCTACTGACACTAACTCTGATTCAAATACCGCATCCTCAGCAACACTTCCAGCCAAAGCAGGTACATATTTTGCTTCCGCCTTACTTCTCGAAACGCCCCGTATCATCATACTGCCCGTCATTGAGGCCTGCTTTTGCACGCCATATCCTCTGACCATCACTCCCGGCACCATTCCATTCAACGCCTGGTCCATCGACATCGTTCCCTGCGTCACAAAATAGTCATATTCCATTGTCGGTACTTTGAAGTATTTATTATTCCACCAGTAATTGAACGAATTATTACCGAAATATCCGCCCATCCAACTAGAATAAGGGATGATCTGATTATAGAATACACTGAAATTCTGTTTTCTATTCCATATCTTATCCAGCGAAGCATCGTACATAGTTGCTAGCATTTCTGCCTCGGCAGCCTGTCCCTGCGGTGTCTTAATAGTCAGTTTCCATTCTTCTTTCTGTCCGGGACGCAGTTTATCACGGAATACTTCCCATTTCATGGTCAATGTCTTGTCCGGCAGACGCTTTTTCAGCCTTGCCTGTTCCTGATAGACTTGTCCGTCTCTTACCATACAGAAACTTACCAGTACTCCGTCACCATAGCTTTCCTGATATGGATATTTAAAATGTACAATTGTGTCGGACAGATTCATAGTCTTGCTTTCCAGCAACTTATTACCGGAAAATACATTCATCATCACATAAGCATCTTTTTTCGAAGTTCCGAAGCAGAACACGGCCGGATGCGTTGCATCAAATTCCGTATTTGCCTCATAGAACCAAACGGTCGTTTCTACCGGCGGACGGTTATCTTCGCGGGAGAAAAGAATGGTGTTGGCCTCAGCCGTCACTTCTTTGCCCTGTCCATCTTTTACGACAGCTTTCAACACATACGGTCCGGAAGGAAGGTTTCCCCACTCAATCGTCATTTCTTCGTTGGAAGTAAATGTACCTGTTGCAGCCGGATTCTCGTCCAGTTGCTTGAAGTCCGCATCTTTCGCCTGATAGAGGGAGAATGTACCTTTTACTTCAACAGGCTGCCCATTCAGATTCTGTACCTTAAATACAGTGTTAAACGGTTGATTCTTACAGGTCTTCTCTTTTAATTCTGTTTGTAGAGTCAGTGAACGGTTACCTGCTGCTATCACATCTGTAGACGACTGTGTTTCACCTGCTACATTGGTTGCAGTAGCCTCTATCGAGTAGCGGTAATAGATTCTGGTATTATTCTTATAGGCGTTATTTTCTTCCAAAAAAACCGGAATCGTAAATTCCCCGTCCTCATTGGCAATTACCTCACCGGAAGCAATCTGCGTACTTTCCGCCAGTCTCCAAAGATCGACAACAGAACGCTTCACTGTATATTTTACCGGAAGGTCTTGCAGCAACACACCGCTATAAGACTGTATCTTACCTTTCACCTCTACCTTATCGCCCAATTGATAACTGCCCTGTTGCTTGTCGAAAGTAATATCAAACGTCGGACGTTTATAGTCCTCCACGCGAATATTCGTTCTTCCCTCGCCGGCTTTCAACGAAAACATCCCATTCAGACAAGCGGATGGCAATGCAAAATCGACAGTAAACGAGCCGAATTCATTGGTACGAACCGCTTTCTGTCCAACTTCCTGATTATTTGCATCCATCAAAACAACAGTATAGTCCTTGTTCGGAAGTACATCTGCCGTATCAGATTTCTGTACATAGGCAATTCCTTTCACATATACGGTCTGACCGGGACGGTACAAAGAACGGTCCGTCAACAAAGTCATTCCTTCGGAGACCTTGTTTTCATCTCCGTAATATCCATAACTTCCACCGTAAATGCTTTGAAACGGCATACCGGTATCGATACCTTTAGCAGCTTTCAAATATCTGTATTCGGATTTCCAGGGGAAGACAACTTTGCCATCTGCCCCGGTTGTATATTCCTGCAATACTTTTTCGTCATTCGTATAAAGAGTTATTTTCGCATTCGGTATAGGGTGTCCCGTTTGTCCGTCCAGCGTCACTACCTCATATTGATTTCCCGGTAAACGGCAGGTCAATACTTTGAAACGTGTCACATTGAATTTGCTTTCACTGTCTCTCTTGGCACGAATATCCGGAACGATACGCATTACATATTGTCCGACTTCCGGCGCTTTAAAGGTAAATACCGTATCCTGCGTCCGGTAGTCTTCGGGACGAAGAACTGCAAAGTGCTGTTCCTTTATCAACTTCTTTGCCTGATAAAGACGAAGTGTAAATCCAT
Organism: Bacteroides sp. AM23-12; assembly: GCF_003434395.1. Taxonomy (NCBI): domain Bacteria; kingdom Pseudomonadati; phylum Bacteroidota; class Bacteroidia; order Bacteroidales; family Bacteroidaceae; genus Bacteroides; species Bacteroides sp. AM23-12. Next base: position 20,311 of record NZ_QTLF01000013.1, on the reverse strand, counting down.
CCAGATTCTTGTGCGAAGCTCTTATTTCGATTTCCTCACCAGGGAAAGCTGTTGCAGCCGCAGTTACATTCAGAAACGGTGACAGGATATCTTCGCGCAAATTCTTCAGAGCGTTAATTCTACGATAACCGGGGTATAAACGGATGGCCTCATCACAAAGCTGCAAAGCTGACGTTTGCTGTTCTTTTTCAATCGCATAGCGAGCCTGGGCCAAATAAACTTCAGCACAAATACTCTCTGATTTAAATCTGCTTTTCAGTTCATTCAGTGCAGTAACGTAGGTATCTTCTGTTAATCCCGACAATCCTTTCTTCAGTCCGAAAGGCCGGATGTTTCTATCTGAATCACGTCTCCACTCTAAATAGCTGAGCGCTGTCAACACATAGCCTTCTTTCAAACCGGATGCTTTATAAGCAGCAATCATATTTCCATAAATTGCTATAATATCCTGTTTCACCGAAGATTCTTTTTCAGCAGACGAATCTTCCGAAATATCTTCCACCGGAGTGGCACGATCCAATCCCGCTACCTGCTGTAAAGCTATAATACCGCGGGGAGCCAGCAGATGATACATATCATGATGATAGTATTCACTTGTTTCGCCCAACTCAACAAAAGGAATATAAGTACGTGAAGATGTGTTAAGCAATAGTACGGAATCCGCCATTGCTTCCCTTACGTTTGTTCTCACTTTCTCTACAAACATGTTTGCTGTCCACTCCCTCATATCTGCCGAAGGAGCTTCACCTACAATCTCTGTCCGTTGCCGGAGTTGCCATTGATTGTTAAAAGCATACATTGAATAAATCTCGGCTATCAGCGAATGTAATACAGCTCGGTCCATGGGTTGGTCAGTTTGCTTTGCCCACAGTTCCAAACCATTCAGGTTCGTATACAGGCTATCTGGGGTCAGCATATCCCGGTATCTCATCCGCCACATATACGCTTTCAGCATTTGTGGAGAGTTCTTTTCTTTCTCCCCTTTCTGATAAATCTCGCCAGTCAGTTTTATCACAGTCTCAGGCAGGCTCTTCTTTTCTGCCTGCTCCACTTGTTTCCATAATTTGTCGTAAGTTTGTGCCTGCACTGCCGGAATCACTCCCAGACATAATAGCACCAGCATACAAATCTGCCTTATTTTCATAATCTTTCCAGTTTAAGTTTGATATATATCTGTATAAATAACAAAGTAAGGAATAAAAGTTTAAAGATTTATTCTTTTTCAATTAATTTTCAATAATTGTCTTATTTCATCTGATACCAAATTTGAAAAAGAGACAGCAATGTTCGATTTTTAAGATTATATTAGAAATTCAGTTGATCAAAAAATAGTGAACCAGCAAATAATTCGCATAAATAAGTGTAATAATATGCAGAAACATAGACTAATATTACATAAAGGTACGTGAAATATGCATCTTTTCTTACCAACAAAACCTTCGTTGGTTTAAAACCAACGGGATGTTCCTTTTAAACCAACGACTCTTTCCTCACCGAGGAACTTATTTATCACCGGCAAAAAAGTAATAAAAGAGGCATAGGGAGGCTATTTTTCTCTAGTTTATCGACAATAACAAACATGATAACAATAGCATAATGAATCATCAAATTTCAATAAAGTTACCAAATAACCAGTTTAAGATCAAGACAGCTTCAATTTAATCACAAAACCATCCAATTCATAAAAAGAGTAAATATCATAGTTACAAATGCCGAAGCTTTTTCATTCTATATTTATATGATGTTGGCATTAGCGCCTTCCTGACTGTTTAAATATTCCCTTTTTAAGAAGGTCATTTTTTCACCATGAGACCGATATATACACAAATAGAAATAAAACAGGTGAGGAGCTAAAAGAATGTATCGTAATATGGGAAGAAAACAAGAGTATATTATGTGAAAAGAAATACGAAAATAAAAATGGAAGAAAACAACAATATACTTTTTGATCTTTGATTTTCCCCTATTTAGTTCTATCTTTGTCTATGTTTCATATAAAAATGTAATTTAGATGGACGAGAGATTCAGACGATACCCGATAGGAATACAGAATTTCGAAGATTTGCGAAATAATGGTTATGTGTACGTTGATAAAACGGAGTTAATTTACCGTTTGACAAACACAAATAAGGTTTATTTTTTAAGCCGTCCCCGACGATTCGGGAAAAGTCTGCTAGTATCTACACTCGAAGCTTATTTTTCCGGAAAGAAAGACTTGTTCAACGGATTGGCAATGGAAACTCTGGAAAAAGAATGGGCTGTTTATCCGGTGCTACATATTGATTTCAGTGTGAGTAAATATATGACTGCCGAAGCGTTATCAGCCGTCATTAATTACCAGTTACTGCAATGGGAAAAATTATATGGACGCGAAGAAGGAGAAACGACTTTCAGCCTTCGTTTAAAGGGAATCATACAACGCGCATATACACAGACCGGCAAACCGGTTGTGATACTTGTAGATGAATATGATGCTCCCATGCTGGACAGTAATAACAATACGGAATTGCAAATAGAAATTCGTGATATTATGCGCGATTTCTTCAGCCCTTTGAAAGCGCAAGGCCAATATATCCGTTTCCTTTTTATCACAGGTATCAGCAAATTCAGTCAAATGAGTATCTTTAGCGAACTGAACAACTTGCAAAATATCAGTATGTGGGATGAATATAGCGCTATATGCGGCATTACCGAACAAGAGGTACACACACTGCAAATCGATATCGAACAGATGGCTCAAGCCAATAACGAAACATATGAAGAAGCTTGTACTCATCTGAAACAACAATATGACGGATATCATTTTAGTAAGAATAGCAAAGACATTTATAATCCGTTTAGTTTATTCAACGCATTTGCCCAAAAAAGTTATGAGAATTTTTGGTTTTCTACCGGTACTCCCACTTTTTTGATAGATCTCCTGCAAGAAAGTAACTTTGATATCCGTGAGTTGGATGACACTACTGCTACAGCAGAACAATTTGATGCTCCCACTAATAGAATTACCGACCCTCTTCCAGTACTTTATCAAAGCGGCTATCTCACTATTAAAGGATATGACCCGAGTTTTCAGCTCTATACCCTAGCTTACCCCAACAAGGAAGTCAGGAAAGGATTTCTCGAATCTCTCATGCCTGCTTATGTACATTTGCCCGCACGAGAGAATACATTTTATATAGTATCATTTATTAAAGACTTACGTGCCGGAAATTTGGATGGATGCCTGGAAAGACTAAAGTCCTTCTTCGCTTCTATCCCTAATAAGTTAAATAATAAAGAAGAGAAACATTACCAAACCATCTTCTATCTATTTTTCAGGCTGATGGGGCAATATATAGATGTGGAAGTAGATACAGCTATCGGAAGGGCTGACGCCATTGTAAAATTACAAGATACCCTTTATGTCTTTGAATTTAAAGTGGACGGTACACCGGAAGAAGCATTGGCGCAGATTAATAGTAAGGAGTATGCCATTCCCTATCAGGTGGGAGACTGGAAAATAATAAAAGTGGGGGTAAACTTTGATAGTGCGACAAGAACTATCGGAACATGGAAAACAGAAAGATAAAGAACGCGGATTAACCACTATACAGCCTAAATGACAGAATAAAAAGTGGGGATAACGTTTTCAATAACGCATCCCCACTCAAGCTTAGTTAATGTACTGAATCTCATTTTTCAATTCTGTACCCCCATGAAAGCATTTCGTTGCGACCTACTTCACTGAGGATTTTTCTAATTAATGAACTCATTTTCTTTGCCATAATCTTTAAACCTTTAAAATTACTAATACCTGAAAACTAAAAAACTTAAATCTTCTCTTTGGGGAGTATGCCAAGTGTTGAGTATCCCCAAACATGTACATCGGCATTGCCGATCTTTCTAAACAATCTTTCTAACTTTTTCATTTTGTTATCCTCCTAATTACATGTTTTATAACACAAAAATACGACCATTGTTTATAGATTGAGCCGAAAAAGGAAAGAAATTTATGTTTTATAGCATATTAATTGATTTGCATCAATTAATTTATTTGTTATAAGGCAGAATTATAATTTCAATGGCAGCAAATATGACAAAAAGGCACGGAAGATAATCTTCCATGCCTTTTTACTATATGATACCTATATATAAATAGGAAAAGAATCCTTATTTCGTCGGAGTCTGTGCTAATGTAGCCACCAGGAAGTCATAGAACTTCTGTACGGTAGGAATCAAAGCTCTTTCATCCGGTGAGTGCGGCGAACGCAATGTCGGACCAAATGAAATCATATCCAACCCCGGAATGATAGCACCGATAATACCACATTCCAAACCTGCATGAATTACTTTCACTGCGGGTTCTACTCCAAACTGCTGTTTATAAGATTCCTTCATCGCATGCAAAATAGGCGATTCAACGTTTGGCTGCCATCCAGAATAGCCGCCAGTCATTTCTACCTTCATGCCTGCCATAGAGAAGCAAGACTCAAGACTGGTAGTCAGATACTCTTTCATACTATCGCTGGAGCTACGGGCCAGAATCTTAATCTCAGCCTTACCACCGCCAATCGTAATGATAGCCAGATTAGAAGATGTTTCCACGGTATCAGGAACGGTCGGAATCATACGAGTCACACCATTCTGACAAGCAAAGATGGCATCAATCAGATTATCCTGAATTTCTTCGGGCACTTCACCGGCAGGCAGTTCCACACGTTCTGCCGTAAAGCTGATCGGAGTTTCGATTGCAGAGAACTCTTCATTGAACAAGTCTTCGCAATATTTCACCAAGCCCAGCAGTTCCTCTTCGTTTTCAGCAGGAATGGCAAGTACCGCACATGCTTCACGAGGAATCGCATTGCGCATATTACCACCGTCCCAGCTTACCAGGCGGGCTTCATAGCTGGCAACCGCTTCACGTACGAAACGTACCAACAGCTTATTGGCATTGGCGCGCCCTTCATTGATTTCCAATCCAGAGTGTCCACCACGCAAACCTTTCAGACTTACTTTAACAGCGACGTCGCCTTCTTCGGGAGCTACTTCCTTATATTCCAGCGTAGCAGTCACATCCATACCGCCGGCACAACCGATATACAGTTCGCCTTCGTCCTCAGAGTCAAGATTCAGCAGGATTTCTCCGTTTACCGTACCCGGTTTCAAGCCGAATGCACCGTACATTCCGGTTTCTTCATCTTTAGTGATCAATGCTTCCAGCGGACCGTGTTTCAGATCATTCGCTTCCAGTACAGCCATGATAGCAGCTACACCCAGTCCGTTATCAGCACCCAGCGTAGTACCTTTGGCTTTTACCCAGTCACCGTCTATATAAGTTTCGATAGGATCTTTTTCAAAATCATGAACCGTATCATTATTCTTCTGAGGAACCATATCCATATGTGCCTGAAGAATTACACCTTTCCGGTTTTCCATGCCCGGAGTTGCCGGTTTACGGATAATCACATTACCCACTTCGTCTACGAAAGATTCCAGTCCCAAGCCTTTTCCGAAGTTAATCAGAAATTCAGTCACTTTCTCCATGTGTCCGGACGGACGGGGAATCTGAGTCAACGAATAAAAATGCTTCCACACATTCTGTGGAGCTAAAGAAAGAATAGTACTCATAACAAATCTATTTTTATTAAGTGATTACTTTCGCTGTCTATTGGTAAACGGCAAAGCCGCCAAACCATATACACCCAACAAAACTACCAAAAAAGTTTGAATACCATGCACAATTAGAGCAAATATTCCGGCATCCGTCACATTTACTCCGTAAAGCATCATCATCTCCATGATAGCAAAATGCCACGGTCCTGCCCCGTTGGGAGTCGGTACAATAACAGCAAACGTACCGCCGACAAACATTACCAGTGCCGCAAGAATGCCCAAATGAGCAGTGAATGCAAAACAATAGAACGTAAAATAGAAATGAAAAAAATAACAAGCCCAGATGGCCAATGTATAAAATATGAACAAAGGAATATTGCGTACTCCTTTCAAAGACATGATTCCTTCCCAAATATTCAACACAAAGCCTTTCACCCGTTCATAGAAAAATAGCGTTTTCCTTAAATAATAAAGAAGCACCACCACCCCGATAAAACAAAACAAGACGATATAAAACCATACCGAAGTCAAAAGATAAGCAAAAGAAGGTATCTTGGTCCCCGTATTTTCAAGGAAAGTGACAAACACCGGCATTTGCAGCAATACAGTAATGCCGGTAATCAGAAAAATGGTCAATGTATCTACCAGTCGCTCCGTCACCACTGTCCCCAGCGATTTGGCAAACGAGACATTATCATACTTCGCCAACACCCCGCAACGACTCACCTCCCCTATCCGGGGAACGACCAAGCTGGCGGCATAAGAAATAAAGATGGCATTCACACAGTCGCTTCTTCTGGGGAAAGCATCCAGCGGCTCCAGCGTCTGCCGCCACCGCCACCCGCGAAATACCTGAGCAAGCACCCCGAACAAGAGCGAAAAAAGCATCCACCACCAGTTCGTACCATGCCGTAATACCTCGCCGACCCTGCTGAAATCAAAGTCGCGATAAACCCAGTATAGAATAAAGCCGCCTAAAACGATCGGTAATATCAGCTTCAGCGTCTTTTTTAGTAGTTTCTTCATCCTTAATTCTTCATTCTTCATTTAAAAGAATTACCTTTGTCGGCTGCAAAAGTAATTATTTAGTTGGTAAATGAAATTAGTAAAGCCTAAAAAGTTTCTCGGACAGCACTTTCTGAAAGATCTGAAAGTAGCGCAGGATATTGCCGATACAGTCGACACCTTCCCCGAACTGCCTGTATTGGAGGTAGGACCGGGTATGGGAGTATTGACCCAGTTTCTGGTAAAAAAAGACCGGTTGGTAAAAGTCGTTGAAGTAGACTACGAATCGGTTGCCTATCTCCGTGAAGCCTATCCGTCACTGGAGGATCACATTATCGAAGACGATTTTCTGAAAATGAACCTTCACCGGTTGTTCGACGGAAAGCCTTTCGTACTGACCGGTAATTACCCGTACAACATCTCCAGCCAGATATTTTTCAAGATGCTGGAAAACAAGGACATCATCCCTTGCTGTACCGGAATGATACAGAAAGAAGTAGCCGAACGTATCGCTGCCGGACCGGGCAGCAAAACCTACGGCATCCTGAGCGTACTGATACAGGCATGGTATAAAGTAGAATATCTCTTTACCGTCAGCGAACATGTTTTCAACCCGCCCCCAAAAGTGAAAAGCGCCGTCATCCGCATGACCCGCAATGATACCAAGGAACTGGGATGCGACGAAAAACTGTTCAAACAAGTGGTGAAGACCACCTTCAACCAACGGCGCAAAACATTACGCAACTCTATCAAGCCGATTTTAGGCAAAGACTGTCCGCTGACGGAGGATGCATTATTTAACAAGCGCCCGGAACAACTGTCGGTGGAAGAATTCATCAGTCTGACCAACCAGGTGGAAGAAGCGCTGAAAACAGCCACCGCATCCGGTAACTGACCGATAGTGAGCGAAAACCGTAATTTGTAAAACGTTTAATCGTAAACAAAAAGATGAACGAGGAATACATTGACAACGTAAAACACCTTATCGAGCAAAAAGATGCCGATAAGGTTAAAGAACTTCTTGTCGACCTTCATCCCGCCGACATCGCTGAATTGTGTGATGACCTGAACCCGGAAGAAGCCCGGTTTGTCTACCGCCTGCTCAACAATGAAACCGCGGCCGACGTACTCGTCGAAATGGATGAGGACGTTCGTAAAGAGTTCCTCGAAATGATCCCTTCGGAAACAATCGCCAAGCGCTTTGTGGACTACATGGACACGGATGATGCCGTAGACCTGATGCGTGATCTCGACGAAGACAAGCAGGAAGAAATTCTTTCGCACATCGAAGACATCGAACAGGCAGGAGACATCGTGGACCTCTTGAAATATGACGAAAACACCGCCGGTGGTCTGATGGGCACCGAAATGGTAGTCGTGAACGAGAACTGGAGTATGCCCGAATGTCTGAAGGAAATGCGTCAGCAAGCCGAAGAACTGGACGAAATATATTATGTATATGTCATTGACGACGATGAACGCCTGAGGGGAATCTTCCCGCTCAAGAAGATGATCACCTCCCCTTCTGTCTCCAAAGTGAAACACGTGATGCAGAAAGACCCGATCTCCGTACACGTAGACACTTCCATCGACGAAGTGGCGCAAACCATCGAAAAGTATGACCTTGTTGCCATCCCCGTGGTGGATAGCATCGGCCGACTGATAGGACAGATCACCGTCGACGACGTCATGGACGAAGTTCGTGAACAGTCGGAACGTGATTACCAGTTGGCATCCGGTCTTTCGCAGGACGTAGAAACCGATGACAACGTACTAAGACAGACCACAGCCCGACTGCCGTGGCTACTGATCGGCATGATCGGTGGAATCGGCAACTCCATGATATTGGGAAATTTCGACGCAACCTTTGCCGCACACCCCGAAATGGCATTATACATTCCGCTGATTGGCGGTACGGGAGGAAACGTCGGTACACAGTCTTCCGCTATCATCGTACAAGGGCTTGCCAACAGTTCGCTGGACGCCAAAAACACTTTCAAGCAAGTGACCAAGGAAGCGGTAGTAGCCTTAATCAATGCTACCATCATCTCCCTGCTGGTATATACCTACAACTTTATCCGGTTCGGTGCGACGGCTACGGTTACTTATTCCGTATCCATCAGCCTGTTTGCCGTTGTGATGTTCGCCTCCATCTTCGGCACACTGGTCCCGATGACACTGGAGAAACTAAAAATAGATCCCGCCATCGCAACAGGTCCGTTTATAGCCATCACAAATGACATAATCGGTATGATGCTGTACATGGGAATTACTGTTTTATTATCATAAAAATGCGATAATCAAAAAAAAATAAGCAAAAGAGTATGAAGTAATCGTTTTATTTCATTATTTTGTGACCCAAAACTAATATACAATGATGGACGCTCATGACACTAATCTTCCCTTGAACCAAGGGGAGTTAGAAGAAGAAAAGAAAACAGTTGAGGTTTCTGAAGCCATTACAGAGACTCCGACTGAAGAAGGTACCGAAAAAGTTACTGAAGAAGTTACTGCCGAAGTTCAGACTGAAGCAGCACCTAAACCTGCCACAAAGGAAGACGTACTGAACCGATTGAAAGAGCTTGCGCAAGACTCGGAAAACGCAAACAAGCAGGAAATTGACAATCTAAAACAATCATTCTACAAGTTACACAACGCCGAGTTAGAAGCTGCTAAAAAGCAATTTATCGACAACGGAGGCGTTGCCGAAGACTTCACTCCGAAGGATGATCCGACAGAAGAGGAATTCAAACGCCTCATGGGATCGATCAAAGAGAAAAGAAGTCAACTTGTAGCCGAACAGGAACGTCAGAAAGAAGAAAATCTGCAAGTCAAGCTTTCCATTATCGAAGAACTTAAAGAACTGGTAGAATCGGGTGATGATGCCAATAAATCTTATACGGAGTTCAAAAAGCTGCAACAACAATGGAACGAAACCAAACTGGTTCCGCAGGGCAAGGTGAATGAACTTTGGAAGAATTACCAACTGTACGTAGAGAAATTCTATGATCTGCTGAAACTGAACAACGAATTTCGTGAATACGACTTCAAAAAGAATCTGGAGATCAAGACTCATCTTTGCGAAGCAGCCGAAAAGCTTGCTGACGAAGAAGATGTAGTTTCCGCTTTCCACCAACTTCAGAAGCTGCATCAGGAATTTCGTGATACGGGTCCGGTAGCTAAAGAACTGCGTGACGAAATCTGGAACCGTTTCAAGGCTGCTTCTACGGCTGTAAACCGCCGTCACCAGCAACATTTCGAAGCGCTGAAAGAATCGGAACAGCACAATCTGGATCAAAAAACTGTCATTTGCGAAATTGTAGAAGCAATTGAATATGATGAACTGAAAACATTCTCGGCTTGGGAGAACAAGACGCAGGAAGTGATTGCTCTGCAAAACAAATGGAAGACAATCGGATTCGCTCCCCAAAAGATGAATGTGAAGATCTTCGAACGCTTCCGTCATGCCTGCGATGACTTCTTCAAAAAGAAAGGAGAATTCTTCAAGGCTCTGAAAGAAGGAATGAACGAGAATCTGGAAAAGAAGAAAGCACTTTGCGAAAAGGCAGAAGCACTTAAGGACAGCACCGACTGGAAAGCAACTGCTGATGCGCTGACCAAATTGCAGAAAGAGTGGAAAACAATCGGTCCGGTAGCCAAGAAATACTCGGATGCCGTATGGAAACGTTTCATCACTGCCTGTGACTATTTCTTCGACCAGAAAAACAAGGCTACTTCTTCACAACGTTCTGTAGAAATAGAGAACATGGAGAAGAAGAAAGCGTTGATTGAAAAATTAGCTTCAATCGATGAAAACATGGATACTGACGAAGCCAGCACTTTGGTACGCGAACTGATGAAGGAGTGGAATACCATCGGTCATGTTCCGTTCAAGGAGAAAGACAAATTGTATAAGCAATATCATGGCTTGATCGATCAACTGTTCGACCGTTTCAACATCAGTGCATCCAACAAGAAATTAAGCAATTTCCGTTCAAACATCAGCAATATCCAAGGAGGAGGCTCTCAGTCTTTATATAGAGAACGGGAAAAACTGGTACGTATTTATGAGAATATGAAGAATGAACTTCAGACTTATGAAAATAACCTGGGATTCCTTACTTCTTCTTCCAAGAAAGGTAGCAGCCTGCTGACTGAACTGAATCGAAAAGTGGATAAACTGAAAGCTGACCTTGAACTGGTATTACAGAAAATCAAGGTTATCGATGAATCATTGAAAGCGGAAGAATAAATATTCCCGAAACAAAGGATAAATCCTCTAATATAAAAGCCAACTAACCCATTATGGATTTAGTTGGCTTTTTTATTGAAGCTTTCATTATATTCTCACTGCACTGAGAAAAAATACTCATGCCTTTGAGAAAATTTTCTCATTGCATTGAGAATTTTTTCTCAGTGTGGTGAGAATTTTTTCTCAAAGGCATGAGAACTCTTTGAGAATATAACAACCTCTATCACGCTGTGTACTATCCAAATAGCAATTAAATATTTTCTCCCTTACACCCGTAATTAAACGACTGCCAAAATGCTTTATATTTAAGAAGTGAGTTTTTCGCCCGGTCTGACCGAAACAATCAACCAATTAAAAAGGAATAGAGGAATAATTAAACTAAGTTCTTGTAGAACTTAGCACAAAAAACAGTCTGTTAATCCATTTGTATCTAAACTAACGCATCTAACTAAGCAATAGATTTACCATCTTTTTTGCTAAAAATCAACGATTCGTGCGCAAATATACTAATTAGTTTGAAAAAGTCATACTATTTTTCAAGAATATTTCATATTTAAATGACAAATAAGTTTTTCATTTATTCTCATTTAATCAATCAACGGGTAGAAACAGAGTGAGTATTTCACTATTACACGTTTACATCCCCCAATATTCCCCATTGATTATCAACAACATGCATTCTATTCCATCTTATCATCTACTATATTATAGTTCTACAAGAACTAAGATATAGAACTTATTATTTTTTTGACTTTAAATCAGCATAGTTCAGCACACAAATAAAAGTTTTAACTTCTAATTTTAATGCCTATGAGAAAGAAATAAGTATTCCAAATCCAAGAGTACCCACAAGTACTTCAACTTGTTTTTACCCTTTTTACCTTTAATAAAACTAATATTAATTTATGAAAAAATGCTTTGAACTAACACCATGCTTGCTGGCATTCTTATGCATTACCAGCTGCATAGAAGATGTTGATAACGAACGTTCTAAGGGAATGTTCTCAGCATCACAAAGTGGATTCTCCACCATTGAAGTTTACGATTTAGGCCCTCTCAACAAGATTGATCTATCCATTGCCAAGGCAGGATTAGAGGATACCGGAGGAACGGTGACTTTTTCAGTAGAACAATCCCTGTTGGATTCTCTGAATAATGCGGACGGCACTTCCTATCAATTACTACCTCCCGAATGCTATACGATTGAAAATGCAACCTATTCCGTCTCTCCTGGCGGAGACAGGCGCGTAACAGGAGGCAGTCTGGTGTATGATCCTCACAAAATCTACAACCTGTGCGGCTTTGATGAACTTAAATACGTTCTTCCATTACGGGTATCCTCTACAGGGACTCCTATGAACTCCGACCGAACGGCAACGCTTTACGGATTTATCGTTAAAGAAGCCATCGTCAGACTTGCATCTACCGGAGGAGACTTCGTAGTAGAAGGAGGAACGACTACTTCACCTATGAATCTCGACACAGAGATAAGCTTTGAGAACGAATGGGATCTGACGACCTCGTTTGCAACCAAAGGAGCGGACTATGTGGACAACTACAATTCGGCAAATTCGACCTATTACATACCTTTACCTTCCGACTTCTACACTCTTCCCGATGTCACTATCGCCAAGGGAAAGACAACGGGAGGCTCTGCTATTAGCCTGCTGGGTGAAACACTCCCCCCCGGAAATTATCTTCTTCCGGTTTCACTCGGCGGACTTAGCGGACAAGGAGACGCCAGCATCAACATAGACAAGGAAACGGTAGCCAACTATTTCGTAATCAAACAAGGCGGCCCTATTAACCGTGACCACTGGACAGTGACTGCCAACACGGAAGAAAAGACAGGCGAAGTTTCAGCCGCTTACCCCCACAACGGTCAGACAATATCTTTGATTGACGGAGAGATAAACACTTTCTGGCATAGTAAATGGCAGGGAGGAGAAGTAGCTCCACCATACGAAATAATACTCGACATGGGCAAAGAGAACAGTGTCAGCCAATTAGGACTCATCGCCAGACAAAATGCACTTACTTCTATGAACCTTGAGATTTATGCAGGAGATGACGGTGAAACATGGAACCTGATTGGAAAATACTTCTTTGACGGTAGCATAAAAACAGAGCAAATGGTCCCCGTAAAAGCATGTGATGCACGCTGGATACGTATTTACATCCCCACTCTGGGCAGTGGTTCATCTGTAGGACACCTGGCAGAAATATATGTATACGGCACGGACAAGTAACCTTAATTATTTTCTAATTCTTACTTAAAAGAAACATTTATGAATAAGATATTAAAAGTAATGTGTTTCATTCTGTTTGCCTTATTTGCAGGAATAAACACTATTTATGCACAAGGACAAAGTCCGACAGGACTCGTAGTCGATGAAAACGGGCAGCCGATGATCGGAGTGCAGATAAAAATCGAAGGAACCACAGTCGGTGCCATCACTGACGTAGATGGTAATTTCACCATCAAAGCCCAAAAAGGCAATATACTTCTTTTCTCTTATGTGGGTTACGAACAGCAAAAAATCACTTATAAAGGAGAAAAGGTATTAGCAATCAAAATGCTTCCGAGCACAGAGATGCTGGAGGACGTGGTTGTTATCGGCTATGGAAAACAAAAGAAGAACAGCGTAGTGAGTTCCATCAACGCCATCGGTCCCAAAGAGTTGTCCGTTTCTTCCAGCCGTAATATGACCAATAATCTGGCAGGGCAAGTACCGGGCTTGATCGCAGTGCAACGTTCCGGTGAACCGGGATATGACAATGCCGACTTCTGGATTCGGGGACAAAGTTCTTTCAAAGGCGGTACCAATCCGCTTGTATTAGTCGACGGTGTCCCCCGGCAAATGCAGGATATTGAAGCGGATGAAATTGAATCATTTACCTTACTGAAAGATGCTGCCGCCACAGCTGTTTACGGAGCCGAAGGCGCAAACGGAGTTATCTTGATTACTTCCAAACGAGGAAATTCACAGAAACCTAAAATCTCTTTCCGAGCCGAAGGAACTATTCTCGAACCAACACGTCTGCCGACTTTCATGAACTCAGTAGAAACGTTGAATCTATACAACGAAGCATTGAACAACGAAGGGACCGCCAGCATACGCACAGACGAAGAGATAGCCAAATACGGTCCCGGAGCCGACCGTGATTTATATCCGGACACTGACTGGTTGGGTACAATGCTAAGAAACCACACCTATAATATGCGGTATACCCTGAACGTAAGAGGAGGAACTGAACGTGCCCGTTACTTCGTATCCGGCGCCTTCTATCAGGAAAATGGTATATTCAAGGATTTCGGCAATGACTATGATAACAATATCGGATTGAAGCGCTACAATCTGCGCAGCAACATTGACTTTGACGCAACTAAAACCACAACAGTAAAAGTAGACCTCAGCGGACAATACCTGCAAACCAATTATCCGGGAACAGGAACCAGCACTATTTTTACTACCATGTGCCGTACTCCGTCTTATATCATGCCGGCAGTTTATTCCGACGGAACTGTGGCCGGACATCCCCGTCCGTCAGGCAATCGTTCCAACCCGTACAACCTGCTTGTTAACTCAGGATACGCCAAAGAATGGAGAACTTCCATCCAATCAAAAGTGGAAGTAGACCAAAAACTGGACTTCCTGACTAAGGGCTTGACATGGAAAGGCCTCATCAGCTTTGACGCAGACATGTCATATATCGCCAAACGCACCAAAACACCGACACAATATCTGGCCACAGGACGCGACGAAAATGGCAAACTGTTATATAAGACTGTAGTAGAAGGCAGCGATGTGTTATCAGAAAACCTGAGTAACAGTTCAAACAAAAAGATTTACTTTGAAACAGCCTTTAATTACAACCGTACATTTGCAGAGAAACACGATGTAGGTGCTATGTTCCTATACATGCAAAAAGAAACACAGTATCACAATAACGCTTTACCTTATAGAAAGCAAGGTTTGGTAGGCCGTGTAACTTATGGATATGACGGACGCTATTTCTTAGAAGGTAACTTCGGCTACACCGGTTCGGAAACCTTTGCAAAAGGCTATCGCTTCGGTTTCTTCCCCGCCATGGGTTTGGCATGGTATATCAGCAATGAACATTATTATCCGGAAGCCTTGAAAAAGGTAGTAAGTAAATTGAAACTAAGATTCTCCATCGGGCGTACCGGTAACGACGATACCGGAGGCAACCGCTTCTTATATCGTGGAACCATGAAACAAGATAATAGTGGCTATAATATCGGATTCAGCAACAGCGGCGCATTGGGCGGAGTAGGCAATGGAATTACCGAAGCCCAGTTTGAATCACCGTTTCTTTCCTGGGAAATCGAAGACAAACGCAACTTCGGTATCGACTTGGGGTTATTCGACAACCGCATTGACCTGCAAGTGGACTACTTCAACAACAAACGTAAGGACATCCTATTGCAACGTAATACTGTTTCCAATGTGACAGGCTTCCAGCAAATGCCATGGCAAAACTTCGGTATCGTGAAAAACCAGGGTGTGGATGCAAGTCTGAATCTCAATTATAAAGTCGGTGAAGTAAACCTGAGCGCACGCGGCAACTTTACATTTGCACGCAACGAAATCCTCGAATATGATCAGGTGCCACAAGTCTATCCGTGGCTCGAAAAGAAAGGAACTCGCCTCAACTCATGGAAACTATACATTGCTGACGGACTTTATACCGCCGACGACTTCAACATAACAGGTGAAGGTCTGAACCGCCAGTATGAACTGAAACCGGGAGTTGTATCCGGCTTGTCAAGCGGAGTACGTCCGGGAGATATCAAATACAAAGACCTGAACGGAGACGGTAAGATCGACAGCAACGACCAAATGGAAGATGTAGGAAATCCTTCCGTTCCGGAAATAGTTTATGGCTTCGGCCTCAATGCCGAATGGAAAGGAGCCTATGTCGGTATCTTCTTCCAAGGATCAGGAAATACATCGACCGTATTAGGAGCCAGCTCGAACGGAGCATTTTTCCCGTTCCAATGGGGAGTCGAAGAATCCGCTGTACGATCAGAAGTAGCCAACAGATGGACCGAACAGAACCCAAGCCAAAATGTAATGTTCCCGCGCATGCACTCTACCAATTATGATAACAATACAGCTGCCAGCACCTGGTGGCTGCGCAATGCCAGCTTCCTGCGACTGAAAAATATTGAAGTCGGTTACAACTTCAAGGAGAAAACACTGAAAAAAATCGGTATACAAGCTTTGCGTGTTTATCTGCAAGGAAACAATCTTTGTGTATGGGATGATATCAAAATGTGGGACCCGGAACTTGGAAACACCAACGGCGGCTTCTCATATCCACTGAGCCGGACTTTCACATTCGGTCTTGACTTTACTTTCTAATAATACATATAATACATTATATATATGAAGACATTGAAAAAACTATCAATCATAGTGGCCGTAGGACTAAGCACGATATTCTTTTCGGGTTGCAGCGATTATCTGGATGTATCGGACGACCTGGCGGCAGAATTAAGCATGGAAGAAGTATTCAATAATACCGGTTATGCCCGTCGCTTCCACCGATATATATATTCCGGAATTCCGGATGTATCAAACATTATTATAACCAGTTCTTATGCAGCCTTGACGGGATTGGATAATCCCTGGCCGGCAGTTTCCGACGAGTTAAAAAGTGCACAAAATAATGTCAAGACAATTCCGACAGTAGGTTACCATGCCGGATCGGCGGATTTATCGCGCTGGAGTCTTTACAAACAAATCCGTCAGGCAAACGAATTTCTGGCATACTCGCATACGATCCCACAGCAAGGCGACGTTACGGATTACATTGACGAAGACGAATTGGCAAGATTGAAAAACGAAGCTCGTTTCCTACGTGCTTACTATCACTACTTGTTATTTGAATTGTATGGTCCTATCCCCATTATGACAGAAATATCGGAACCGTCCGCAAGTGATCTGGACTATTACCGGAACTCTGTCGACGAAGTAGTGCAATTCATCGATTCCGAACTCAATGAATGCTACAATGAGCTGCCTGAAAAGGAAGTGAACGATGACGGGACTCCAAACGAGAACCGAAGCGCAGCACCTACCAAAGGGGCAGCATTGGCTATTCTGGCAAAACTCCACGTGTATGCCGCAAGCCCCTTACTTAACGGAGGATATTCGGAAGCAATCGCATTGAGGGATAATCAGGACAAACAACTGTTTCCTGCGAAAGATGACAAAAAATGGCAAACTGCCTTAAACGCGTTGCAGCGCTTCATTGATTATGCAAAAACTCACTATCACCTTTATAAAGAAAAAGATAAAGACGGAGAGTTGAATGCAGAAGAATCTCTATACCAACTCTTTCAGGTAAGTTTGAACAACCCGGAAGCTATCTGGCAAACCAGCAAGAATTCATGGGGCGATGTAGGTGGAGAAGGAAGAGAACGCAGATGCACTCCACGTGCGATATATAGCGGATTCGGTTGTGTAGGTGTATTGCAGGAAGCCATTGACGATTTCTACATGAATGACGGCAAGAGTATTCACGAGTCAGGACTTTATTCAGAAGAAGGCATTGGCGAAGACGGCATTCCTAATATGTATAAGAATCGCGAACCACGTTTTTATCAGGCCATAACTTACTCCGGCAAGACATGGCAAAAAACAACGAAACAGATTTATTTCTATAAAGGCAGCGGAGACGATAACTCCAAAGCGGATATGAGCTACTCCGGCTATCTGCTTTACAAGGGAATGAACCGTGATCTTTTAAACCAAGGAAGCAATGCCAAATCAAAATACAGAGCAGGAATGTTATTCCGTCTCGCCGACTTCTATTTATTATATGCCGAAGCGTTGAACCATGTAAATCCTTCGGATGAACGTATCATTGCACATATCGACAGTGTCCGCTACCGGGCAGGTATCCCTTTACTAAAGGACATCAAGCCTGAAATAAAAGGCAACCAAGCCTTACAGGAAGAAGCCATCCGCAAAGAACGCCGGATCGAACTATTCGCCGAAGGACAACGCTATTTCGACGTCCGTCGCTGGATGTGTGCCGATGAAGAAGGATATAAGCAAGGCGGACCGGTACATGGTATGAATATGAATGCCGATAACCTGGAGGACTTTATGGAGCGTACCGCATTTGAAACCCGTATTTTTGAAAGACGCATGTACCTCTATCCTATCCCGTTAAACGAGATTCAGAAGTCGAGCAAACTTGTTCAGAATCCGGGTTGGTAGCAGCCAAATGTCATAACACAGACACAATAGGTATCCCATCATAGATGCAGAAAAACATCACCTAAACGGTGCTGATGTAAAAAGAGTTTTCCATTCATTTTGGAAGACTCTTTTTTTTGAGCCTTACCAACTTGAAAGTATACCACAAAAAGCAAAAACCCCGCTAAAATTGCAGTTTTAGCGGGTTTTTGTCATTAAAAAGCTGGTGGTTTGTTGGGCTACCTGCCCTCAAACTTTAGTTTCTTTATAATCTCATTTTCAATGAAATAACAGCTTTCATTTTTAGTAGTGTCACCGAATTAGACACCTACTTTGGCAAAAACCCTCTTTTAATATCCAATTGAGGATTCAAGTTTTCTCCTACAAAGGTATTGTTTTTAATCGGATAAACCTAATTAAAGTGACAAAAAGAGACAAATCTCGCATTTAATTTATTAACTTTGTCGGACTAAAAAATTAAAAAATGCAAAAGAATTATAGTCGGGGCGAAGCGTATGTGAGAGGATATTTCCATCATATAAAGGGGCATTTGACAGCGGGAGCTATTATTGCTATAGTTATGTTTGTACTCCATCTGTTGAGTGGTTGTGAGCCGATGCTTCCTGATGAAAGCAATCGCGAAACGGTGGCCTCACCATTAGATAGTACAAAGAATGATTTAGATATTAATGAATGGGAAACTGATACGACCACTTATCAGTCACACGCAAAGCCTGTATAAAACAATCTTAATTAACTAAAACTGTCAACTTATAAGTTGACAGTTTCGATTCTTTTTCGTATCTTTGTGGAAACAAAACAGGAAAAATATGACATTTGACGATATTACAGGAAGCAAAAAACTGTGGTCTGTACGCCTGGATGGGGAGGAAGATAATGAGTTTCTCAAATTGTTCTACGATTGGAGTGATGTGATGTGGCTGCGGTCGTTTTTCAAAGAAAATATAAACGATTTGAGTGCCTATTTTAAAATTACTGATATCAATCAGGCGATTAAGGATACGATTGAAGACAGCAAGAGATTGAGATGCGTCATTATGGACATATCTCCGGAGGCAGATTTGAGCAGATTGTTTCGACCGCTGGATAATAACCAGGCATCGGATTTTATGCTTCAGAAAGAAAAGGCCCGATTGAAACGTACCATCGGGCATTCGTCCTGGCTGCGTCTTTATGCTATCAAATTGACTTCTGGCGTATACATCATTACGGGGGGAGCTATCAAACTGACCGCCACCATGCAGGAAAGAGAGCATACAAGAAAGGAACTTGTGAAAATGGATAAGGTCAGACGATATTTGCTGGAAGAGAACATTATTGATGATGACGGGTTTATTGATTATATGAGTGAATTGTAATTATAGGAGGTAGATATATGAATGAGAACATGAGAAAGATTGTGGAGAGGCTTGAAAAGCATGCATCTCCAACACCGTCGAAATGGCGTGAAGTGTTTGAGTACATGGATGCTAATGAAACTTGGTTGCGGTATTCCCAACATATAGCGATGCTGATGCTCGATAGAATGGAGGAACTGGAAATGAATCAGAAGCAACTGGCTGAGAAGATGAATTGTAGCCGGCAGTATATTTCGAAGGTATTGAAAGGACGGGAAAACCTTTCGCTTGAAACGTTGGCCAAGATTGAAAATGCACTCGGAATCTCGATCATTAAAGAAGAACCTCTTGCTGTTTAAATTGCACAGGTGGTTTAGTATCTGCTATCGGATTTCTCCGGATCCAGTTCCTGAGCTGAATCAAAGTGATAGCAAAAGTTGTGTCCAGGAAAAAGCCGGCCGCCGTGATCTGCTATCAGCTAACAGGTGATATCGGGATGATCAGGTGCAGATCCTGCCAGGTGTGTGATAGCAATCCCGGCAGATCGGACACAGGAGTACGGAAGTGATCAGGCGAACATCAGTTCGTCTGAATACCCACCGCAGCGCAACCGCATCAGGGCGCAGCCTTACAGGACTGCACCCCATGCGCTCGCCCTGCTCCTCCAGTGTTACTACCGGGATTCTCCTTCACTGCCAGCGTTTATCGGTCGGACAGTATTTCCGTGCACCGTGCCGCTTCCCTTGCTTTCCCCGTAGTCATCCGATTGGCGCAAAGAAAGCCGCCCTTTGGCGGTGATACAAAGGAAGTACAGCTGGGGACGTTTCCCGGAAGTTACTTCCGTCTGGTGCATTCGGCTCCGGCTCCCG
>NZ_QTLF01000012.1:39127-134838 GCF_003434395.1 Bacteroides sp. AM23-12 | reverse complement strand
GTTTTCAAGACCGCCGCAATCGACCACTCTGCCACCTCTCCAAAACTTCCTTGTCAGAAGTGCTTTTCGTTAAAAGCGGTGCAAAGGTACGAAGATATTTTAAACTTGCAAGAGTTTTCACTAAAAATTTAATCTAATCTTTTCCTAAGGATAGCAATTAATAGGTATTTTATGTTGAAAAGCATAAAATAGAGCATATTTATGCTGATTATATGAAAAATGATTGTAACTTTGTGCGCTCTAAAGAATAGGATAACTACAACCTCTAATTTTATCATTTTATGGAATTAAACAAGATCTTTAAAGACGGTCTTTGGAGCAGCGAAATCAACGTCAGAGATTTCGTAAGTCATAACATCACTCCGTATTACGGAGATGCTTCATTCCTCGAAGGACCTACAGAACGTACCAAAGCCGTATGGAACCGCTGCCTCGAAGCACTGGCAGAAGAAAGAGAAAACAACGGTGTCCGCTCATTAGATAATGTTACCGTATCAACCATCACTTCCCACAAGGCCGGATATATCGACAAGGAAAACGAACTGATCGTCGGCCTGCAGACAGACGAACTTCTGAAACGTGCCATCAAGCCTTTCGGAGGTATCAACGTAGTCAGCAAAGCCTGTCACGAAAACGGCGTGGAAGTGGACGACCGCGTAAAAGATATTTTCACTCACTACCGCAAGACGCACAACGACGGAGTATTCGACGTATATACGGAAGAAATCCGTTCCTTCCGTTCGCTGGGATTCCTTACCGGACTTCCCGACAATTATGCACGCGGACGCATCATCGGTGACTACCGCCGTATGGCTCTTTACGGCATCGACCGTCTGATCGAAGCAAAGAAGGAAGATTTGCACAACCTCACCGGTCCGATGACAGAGGCCCGCATCCGCCTGCGCGAAGAAGTGGCAGAACAGATCAAGGCACTGAAAGACATGAAAGTGATGGGCGAATACTACGGTCTCGACCTGAGCCGTCCCGCTTACACGGCACAAGAAGCCGTACAGTGGGTATATATGGCTTACCTTGCCGCCGTCAAAGAACAAGACGGTGCCGCTATGTCACTGGGTAACGTTTCTTCTTTCCTCGATATCTATCTGGAATATGAACTGAGCAAAGGAACCATCACCGAATCGTTCGCGCAAGAGCTGATCGACCAGTTTGTCATCAAACTGCGTATGGTCCGCCACCTGCGTATGCAATCATACAACGACATCTTTGCAGGCGACCCGACCTGGGTAACCGAATCTCTGGGCGGACGTCTCAACGACGGACGTACCAAAGTGACAAAGACCTCCTTCCGTTTTCTGCAGACATTGTACAACCTCGGCCCTTCACCGGAACCGAACCTGACCGTACTCTGGAGCCCGGAACTTCCGGAAGGATTCAAAGAATTCTGTGCAAAGGTTTCTATCGACACTTCTTCTATCCAGTACGAAAACGACGACCTGATGCGTGAAGTACGTCAGTCCGACGACTACGGAATCGCCTGCTGCGTATCATACCAGGAAATAGGCAAGCAGATTCAGTTCTTCGGTGCCCGTTGCAACCTGGCCAAAGCCCTGTTGCTTGCCATCAACGGCGGACGTTGCGAGAATACCGGTACAGTCATGGTGAAGAACATCCCCGTACTGACCAGTGACACGCTGAAGTTCGAAGAAGTAATGGACAACTACAAAAAAGTGCTGACCGAAATCGCCCGCGTATATAACGAAGCGATGAACATCATCCACTATATGCACGACAAGTATTACTACGAGAAGGCCCAGATGGCTCTTGTAGATACGAACCCGCGCATCAACCTGGCTTACGGTGTAGCCGGACTTTCCATCGCCCTCGATTCACTGTCTGCCATCAAATATGCGAAAGTAACTGCCCGCCGCAACGATATCGGCCTGACAGAAGGTTTCGACATCGAAGGAGAATTCCCTTGCTTCGGTAACGACAACGACAAGGTAGACCACCTTGGCGTAGACCTGGTATACTTCTTCAGCGAAGAATTGAAGAAATTGCCAGTTTACAAGAATGCCCGTCCTACCCTCTCCTTGCTGACTATCACTTCCAATGTGATGTACGGCAAAAAGACCGGTGCTACTCCCGACGGACGTGCCAAAGGTGTTGCCTTCGCTCCGGGTGCCAACCCGATGCACGGACGCGACAAGAATGGTGCGATCGCTTCTCTGAGCTCTGTAGCGAAACTTCGTTACCGTGACTCACAGGACGGTATCAGCAACACCTTCTCTATCGTTCCGAAATCACTGGGTGCTACGGACGAAGACCGTATCGAGAACCTCGTAACGATGATGGACGGTTACTTCACCAAAGGTGCTCACCACCTGAACGTAAACGTACTGAACCGTGATATGCTGTACGATGCCATGGAGCATCCGGAAAACTATCCGCAGCTGACTATCCGCGTTTCCGGCTATGCCGTAAACTTCGTGAAGCTGAGCCGCGAACACCAACTGGAAGTTATCAGCCGTAGCTTCCACGAACGTATGTAATCTATTACTCTATATGATGATAAACGTACATTCATACGAAAGTATGGGAACATTCGACGGGCCGGGCTTACGGCTCGTCGTTTTTCTTCAAGGATGCAACTTCCGCTGCCTCTATTGCGCCAATCCGGATACGATAGCAGGAAAGGGAGGCACGCCTACCCCACCGGAAGAAATCGTCCGCATGGCAATGAGCCAGCGCCCCTTCTTCGGGAAACGAGGAGGAATCACTTTCTCCGGAGGCGAACCGACGTTTCAGGCGAAAACACTCGTCCCGCTGGTCCGCGAACTGAAAGAAAAAGGCATCCATGTCTGTCTGGACAGCAACGGAGGACTTTGGAACGAAGACGTAGAAGAATTATTCAGACTGACCGATCTTGTGTTATTGGATATAAAGGAATTCAACCCCAACCGCCATCAGACGCTCACCGGAAGAAGCAACGAGCAAACCATCCGCACGGCCGCCTGGCTGGAAGAACAGGAGAAACCTTTCTGGCTACGCTACGTGCTAGTGCCCGGATACAGCGATTTTGAAGAAGACATACGCGCACTGGGAGAAGCACTCGGAAAATACAAGATGATCCAACGGGTGGAAATACTGCCTTACCATACACTGGGCGTACATAAGTACGAAGCGATGGGACAGGAATACAAGATGAAAGGGGTAAAAGAAAATACCCCCGAACAGCTTGAAAAAGCTGCGGAGGTATTCAAAGAGTATTTCACTACGGTGGTAGTTAATTAATGGAGAATTCTCCAATGACCTCAAAGCAAGGGCATTCTTTAATCCGTTCCCAAGGATCTACGATCCCATTATAGTTGGTGTCGGGACTTAAATCCCGATGCCCTACTACTTTAGCTTCCGGATAACGCTGCAACAATTCGTGTACCAAGCGATGTAGCGCCTCCTTCTGACGGGGTGTACGCGTATCCGCAGCTTTTCCATTCTCATCCAGACCGCCCTCATAACATACACCTAAGCTGATCGCATTATAGCCACGTGCATGAGCTCCGACCGTATCTTCATCCCGCATCGGCTCAATCTCGCCCGACTTGCGTATATAATAATGATACCCCCAGCACGAAAAGCCACGATAACGGTGAGCCGTATCCACATCCTTTGCCGTAAAGTCGCAATCGACACGGGTGGCGGAACAATGGATCACAATCAGACTAATCTTTCTCATGTTCCTTTTCCCTTTCCGTCGTTTTCACTTTGCACACCTCCTTACAAGTAGTATGATAGCGCACTTCTCTCACCACCCTGTCCCGCTTTCTCTTTCCGAAGAAAGGAATCAGATACATGATCACATCTAAAATCCGACTTACTATTTCTTTCATCTTATCAAAATATTAATGGAAGTTATTCTAATTCGTTATTACCTTGACCCGTCTGCCAATTATACCGTAGGGTCCGGAGCCTCTTCATCACCGGAGCCATCACCACCGGAATCCGGATTCTTGTCAGGGTCTTCTCCCCCGCCATCGCCTGCACCCGCCTGCGCCACCGCACGAGTCTGCACTTGCTGATAACTCAGAATCTTCATCAACTCCGCCAGCGTCTTACCGGGGCGGAAAATAAGATGCGCCCCCTTAATCATTGAACCGGAAAATTCCTTGACCGATGCCGCACCTTCACTGTTGAGTCCTATCTGCAAACTGCCCAAATCGCCCAGTCTCGCAATTCTTCCTGCCTTCAACGCACGCTTCACTTCGTAAAGAATACCCGAAATAGCCGCACGTACATCCGTTTCCGTACAAGTAGAACGACTGGTGATCGCTTCGCACAACTCTTCAAAGTCCAACTCTCCCGACGCCTGCGCCTGTGCATAATACTTTGCCGGTTCGCTCTTTTTTGCAGGATTCTTGCGCGGCACCACTGAATAAGATACTGTCATTGCCATAATAAAATAATTTTAAAGTTTATAATACATAGGATGCATCCCCTTCTTGTTAACAGCACAAAGATAAGGATAGCCGGACAAGCCATATTCCCCAACGAAGTTTCTTGATTCCCAACGAATAAAAACGAAGTCAAACCTTTGAATAACAAGGAATTTTATGTAACTTTATAGCATAAAACAAGAAGAAAACATCATGAATTACAAAGAAGATTCTTTCCTTATCCGCACCTATACCAAAGCGGAACTGGCTCACCTTTACAATCCCCATGTCTGCCTCAAAGTTGCTTTACAAATACTTCGTCGTTGGATTATTTACAACCTCCCTCTCCTGCACGAACTCGAACAGGAAGGCTACCGCGCACGCAACCGTCTCCTTTCGCCGAAACAAGTGGCAACTATCATACACTTTTTGGGCGAACCGTAGTAACTTATTGCCATTTTATACAAAGTTCCTTTACACATTTCCGCAAAGAAGTTCCTTTGCATCGACAAACAATAATCAAAATAAAAATGAAACATTTCACCATATTTCAAGGTTTCTACTACGCAATAGCAGAGATGACCGAAGAAGAAATAGTGTCCACTATCGGCAGTTTTACCTACCGGGAAAAAGTCGAAGAAATACGCCGCATCTTTGCAGAGCAAGGAGAAAAGGCTGCCAATGAGAAGAAAAAAGAATTGCCGGCAATCGCCTTCTCCGCCAGCTACCGAGGAAGGCGTACCAAAGTGAACCTCGTCAAATATCTGGGACACATCGTGATAGACATCGACCACCTCAGCAAAGAAGAATTGGCACGCATCCTCCCTATCATCAAGAGATGCGATTACACCCGCATCGCCTTTATCAGCCCCAAAGGGATGGGCGTGAAAATCATAGTACGCGCATGCCATCCGGATGAGACATTGCCCGAAACCCTTCAGGAAATAGAAGACTTCCATCATGCAGCTTACACCAGACTCGTTTCTTTTTACACCGAACTCTGTCAGATAGAAATCGACACCTCCGGTCAGGATGTGGCACGCACTTGTCTGTTCTCTTACGATCCGGAGATTTATTTCAATCCGAACGCTGACGCTTTTCTTGTAGATCAACCTCAGGCATCCTACAAGGTTTCAAATCGTAAAAATCTCTCCGGCAGTAAACAACAGACTCCTCCGGACGGCCCCCCGACGAATGAAGACACAGCGCTCAACGCCCATTCCGCCAACGCTTCTCTGGTGCTGACTTTAACCTACTATCACAACAAGTCCGAAAAATACATAGTGGGCAACCGGAACAATTATCTGCACCATCTCTCATGTACCTTCAATCGCTACGGCATTCCGCAGGAGGAAGCATCCGCCTTTATCAAAAGCCAGTTTACAGACTTTCCGGCGGACGAGACAGCCTCTTTGATCAATAGCGCCTACGCTCATACCGACGAATTTAATACCTGTAAGCTAAATGGCACGCAGAAACGAATATTACGGATAGAGCAATATATCAGCGAGCACTACGAAACACGCTACAACGAAGTGCTGCATATCATGGAATATCGCAGAAGGCATCCCGACACCGAGAAACCGGAGCCTTTCCGCATCTTGGATGAGATGATGGAAAACAGTATCTGGATAGAAATCAACGAACTGGGATATGCCTGCACTGTCAAAACAATCGAAAATCTGATTTACTCCGATTTCAGCCAGTCGTATCATCCCATTCGCGAGTATTTTGAATTACTGCCCGAATGGGACGGAACCGACTATATCCGTATCCTGGCGGATAGTGTCCAGACGAGTCATCAGGAGTTTTGGGCGGAATGCCTGGAACGTTATCTGGTGGCGATGTGCGCAGCGGCTACTCAAGAGAATATTGTCAATCACACGGTACTTCTGCTATGCAGCGAGATACAGAACATAGGAAAGACTACCTTTATCAATAATCTCCTGCCTCCCGAACTGCGTGCTTATCTCTCTACCGGACTAATCAATTCGAACAATAAAGATGATTTAGCCAAAATAACGCAGGCCATGCTGATCAATCTCGACGAGTTTGAAGGGATGAGCGGTCGGGAACTGAATGCATTCAAAGATTTGGTAACGCGCAAAGTGATCAGTTTCCGTCTGCCTTATGCACGCCGTTCGCAAAACTTCCCTCATACGGCCTCTTTTGCAGGAACCTGCAATTATCAGGAAGTGCTTCACGACACGACAGGCAACCGGCGTTTCCTTTGTTTTCATCCTTATTCCATCCAATTTATTACCATCAATTATGCGCAGCTCTATGCTCAGATCAAATATCTGCTGAATAAGCCGGGATATCAATACTGGTTCACGCAAGCGGACAATGAACGGCTTGAAGAGAATAACGAGGCTTTCATCTTTCATTCACCGGAAGAAGAAATGGTTCTTACGCATATCCGCAAGCCGGAACGTTTCGAGAAGGTTTATTATCTGACTGTCAGTGAGATTGCGGAACTAATACGTGAGCGTACCGGTTATCAGTATTCCATCGGATCAAAAATACAGTTGGGGAAGGTGATGACTAAGCACCATTTTGAATCTAAAAAAGGAAATAACGGGCGCCGATATGCCGTATTTATTATAGATATCGAGCAGGTAAAATCAAACAGGCTGTATGAATAGAAGCGGGAAAGCCTTGTGAATATAGCAAAATGCAGAGTCATCTTGACAGATACTCTGCATTTATTGTTTTTACAAAATCATTGAAAATTCGATTTTACAGCCTAACGCATTCATTATACGATAGAAAGTAGATACTTTAGGCTCTGTCTGACCACTTTCTACTCTTGAAATATAAGAACGGTCAGAGCCGATACGCCGGGCTAATTCAGCCTGAGTGATTTTAGCCTTTTTTCTTGCGTCCTCGATAATCTGTCCTGTATAAAAGGCGTAGGCCTTTTCTTCTGCCTCTGCACGAGAAGCTGTTCCTTCCTTACCAAAACGCTCATCTATTAATGCACTGACATTAAAGAATTCCTCATTTGTTTTTGCTTCCATAATACTCCTTTCTTAATATCTTTGCTTTATCAATTTCTTTCTTTGGTGTTTTTTCGGTTTTCTTTTGAAAACCGTTAAACAGAATCACAATACGCCCTTCGTCGAAACAAAAGAATATTCTATATATATTGCTTTGGTACTCGATACGAAGTTCATAAAGTCCTTCTTCTATCAACCGCATAAATTTCAAAGGTATTCTGTCTTGTGTCTGCAATAACATTAGCACATACAATATCTTATCTTGGGTGCCAGCATCTAAATTTTCAAAGAATTCTTTGAAGTATCCTTTATATGCTATTATTTCTCTTTTCATAACGCAAATATAAGGAATGTTGTTCAACTATACAACACATTTCCTCGTTTTATATTATTTTTCATCATCTTCACCCCCAAAAGTGAGAGGAGTGAGAGAGGAATTGAAACTTTTTCTATTTTATTTCTTTATTTCTACTTTCTATATTTCTCTAAAAAAAAATACGAATGTTAGAAATCCTCTCTCACTCCTCTCACTTTTTACCTTTTCTTTCTCCAAAAAGACGGCGGAAAATCGGAAAAACACAACCGTCTTTTTTCAATTTCCCACCGCATTTTCAAATCAGCCCACCAATTGAAGCAGACTTCAGGAAATATTTGTCATCTTTGATGTGCAAAAGATCAAAAGAATCAGATATGGACAACTTGATGCGTAAACTTCCTATTGGAATACAAACCTTTGAAGATATACGAAGGAAGAATATCTTATTGTAAAGATC
This sequence comes from Bacteroides sp. AM23-12, assembly GCF_003434395.1. Classification (NCBI taxonomy): domain Bacteria; kingdom Pseudomonadati; phylum Bacteroidota; class Bacteroidia; order Bacteroidales; family Bacteroidaceae; genus Bacteroides; species Bacteroides sp. AM23-12. The sequence goes on along the minus strand of NZ_QTLF01000012.1, from coordinate 126,675 downwards.
GGAATGGAATTTAGTGCAGAAAGCCGGAACTTAAATCGTTGGTTAATCGAAGTGATAGGAAAGTAAAATATGAAAAACCGAAGGATTAAGATATCCTTCGGTTTTTTCGACTATATACCCATGATTGGTTTTACGATTTCAATCTTCAATCCTAATGCATTAATAATTCGGTAGAATGTTCCTACACTTGGATTTATAGCTCCGCTTTCAATACGTGAGATATACGATTTAGTTGCATTGATTCTCTTTGCTAATTCAGACTGAGTTACTTTTGCTTCCCGTCGTGCATCCAACAGTATTTGACCAGTATAAAAAGCGTATGCCTCTTCATCGAACTTTTCACGTTCCGGAGTCCCAGGTGCTCCGAACTCCTTATCAAGTTCTGCGCTGATATCAGTCAGCATGTTGTTTTTTGTACTCATAATATTCCTCCTTTATTTTTAATGCCTTATCTATTTCTGATGATGGGGTTTTCTGTGTTTTCTTATGGAAGCCATTAAATAAAACAACTATTTGCCCTTCATCAAAAATGAAAAAGATACGGTAAATGTTTCCGTTATATGATATACGTAGTTCATATAGACCATCACGTATAACCTTTATAAATTTTATAGGCAAACGGTCTTCTGTTCCAAGCAATGAAAGCACATATTTCACTTTTTGAATTTCCTTTTCTGTCAGAGTGGCAAGAAAATCCTTGTAGTATTGACCGTATGCTATTACTTTTCTTCTCATTGTGCAAATATAATAAAAGTTTCAATATCATACAACTTTTAAAGTCGAATTTATACTGCTAACGGGCTTAAATTCCCTCTCGGGTACTCATTTTATTCGAATTTCCCTTCCGAATAATCTGAAAACTCCCCGGCACGTTCTTTCTTCTCATACGAGACCAACGTTTCGATACTGAGCGCTTTCCCGTTCTTAGGGCTTATGACATCTATCACACTTGACAAGGACCGGAACGTCTGTTCGCAATTCGCGTCTCCATTATACGTCAACCTCCCCCGGTCAATGGCACCTAGAATAACAGAAACATACCGTTTCGGATCTCCCCGATATTCGATAACAGTGGGCGTCATTTGTTCTTCTTCCCGAATCAGTTGGACGACAATTCTTTTTTTTGGTCAATCAGCTCCAACAGTTTTTTACTATGCACACTGATTTGTGCATCTACTTCACGAAGTTCATTCTTCAATGAACAAAACAATTCATCACTCAATGAATTTTCCATAAAAACGATTTTTATTAATTATAAAAAAGCCATTCCGGAAAGCACAGCTATTGCCTGCTTCCCGAAATGGTGACTAATACCTTCAAAAACACTACGCTGTATTGTCCTCAACAGAACAATACGATATTTAAAATCTAAGGTTAGTTATCTTTTTGTTCTTTCAACCATCTTTCCACTTTTTCTACCATCGGCATTTCATACAGAAATATCCAGTCACTGTTGTTACTTAAAGCAGACAAGTGATGATGGTGGTTCTGGTCGGCAATATGCCCCTCCGGACTCTCCATAAAACGAGTTTGCGAATAAGTCTTTTCAAATTCAGCACGCATACTTTTGAAGGAGTTACAAACGTCACCTATCCTTACTAATGCTTGAAGACGTTCTTCATCGTTTTTTGTACTGTCATAAACCTCTAAAACTTCCAACAATTTCACCGGATAGTGAAACAGTTCGTTCGTCTGTTTATAAATATCCAACGTGTAGCGATTGCGTAAAGCTGCCTGTTCAGCCACTTTCAAGCCTTTACAAATCTTCTCATAACGCGCCGATTCAATGCGGACGGTATCCAGTCTTCCCTGATATTTCCGCTTCCATTCTCCCGGTTTCTCCGAATCCGGCAAATCCAGCAACCGGAATGTTTCCGATACTCCCCAAGCAGGATTTCGCGTGCCGGAAACGACTAATGCCTGATCAAAGAAGAAAGCAGCTTTCTCCATTTCTGTCAGAAACTCCATTTGCTGACCGGACAATCCGAACTCCCTCCGGGCGTGCGCCCGGATAAACTCATCCACAGTCCGCCCGTCCGGATGCCAACTATATTCGCCCTGTGCTATAAGTCCGCGCATCACCGTTTCCCAATGGGCAGAGGCATCATCCCAAGCCGTGGCAAGGATGCCCTTCAACTGATTTTGAGAAACAAGTTTGCAGAAATCTTTAATATATTGTGCCCTAGAGTTGTTTCTGGGCATAAACGGGGTTTCACCGGTCGCTGCTGCGGTAGCTCCCATTACATTCAGTCCATTCTTATGATACCATTTCAGGAGCATCTGATGGGACAAGACGGTAGGGTCTTCGTAATGCCAACGCATATAGATGCAATTCTTCGGGAACATCTTGATAGCTTCGTCCAGCCGGGAGGTATTCCAGTTCTTACGAATTTCATCATCGGTGAGCGGGCGATGCAACAACCACCAAAGGTCGGCATACTTCAAAGGCATATCATCCCAGAAGATGGGAGTTCTGTCATGTTCCACAGCAAAGTCGCAAACCTTTTTGAGCCAGATCATCTGCAATTCAAAAGCTGTTTTTCCGGTCGCTTTACAACGTTCGTCTATGCCGATAGCCGTTATTTCATCTCCACCGATATGAAGATACTTGCCATCAGGCATGGCTTCCATCGCATCCCGGTAAAGATCAAACTGTAACTCATAGGTACGCGGGTCGGAAGGACAGAACTCCCAGTCACTATACGGATTTTCCCGCAGTTCCCAATGGCGTTTCAGGATAAAGCCGGCGTGTCCCAATCCTTGTACTAAGGGACTGATTTCAATATTACGTTCTTTGGCATAGCGACTGATAGCCTGCATCTCTTGTTTGCTGATGGCGTTGGGGGCGCCCACTTCGGGACGGCGGGTATAGCGCAGCTTGTCTTCCACTTCCCAAATGATGGCATTCACCTTATAGCGGGCCAGTTTATCAATGGTCCGATAGTAGTATTCCGTCCGGTCCAGATGATGCTTCGTATCAAAGTGAACGGCACGGTAAGAGATTTCGGGATAATCCGTCATTCGGAGACATGGAATAGGGATACGAAGGTCACGACTATCCTCCATCAGTTGTTCCAAGGTCTGACAACCGTAGAACAATCCTGCTTGTCCACGCGATTGGATCGTTACTCCCCGGGATGTGATTTCCAGCGTATATCCTTCCGGAGATTCGGGTGTGTTCTGTTCCGACAGGGAAAGTGTAATACCTGCTCCTTGTTTTTCAATGCGGGGTAAAGCGTCCAGCAATGTTCCTAAAACGGGGATTTTACTTTCGCCTTTCGATACGATATATCCCAGTTCACTACCTGCTATCCCCTGCCCTTTCAATATCTCTATGTTCTGGGGTAAAGGGAGTATCTGAAAACGTGGGTCCAGTCCCTTTGCCTGCGACATGGCGGAGACAAGTATAAACAGCAGTACGAAAGCTATTTTATTCTTTAATTTCTTCATTATCTATTTCTGTTTAATCATTTGCAGATAGTTCTTTCAATGTTCCTTCGGCTATTCCTACCCACTTGGCGGCTTCACGCCCCGAAGCAGAGGTGAAATTGCGGATAGCTGCGTCCAGTTGTCCGTTGTTCAGTATACGTGCCTTTTCATAATCCTGAATGCCTTCCCGCAGCAGTTCCAGACGGATGCTGGAGATGGGAACAGCGGCGGCGGTATTTTCGCTGCGATAAATCATATTGAAGTCGCCGGACGCATTACTTCCATCCTGTGCACTGGTAGGGTCAGACTGTGTCCAGTAATCGTATGCCCAGCGCAGATATCCGTCAAATCCTTTTGCCAGCGCATACCACGCCATCCACGACATTTCTGCCGGATTGGTTTGCGCCGTAACGTAGTTGTTCGGGTATTGCTGCGAGCAACTGGTGTAGAAGGTAGAAACGGCATTGTCCGACTGGCGCTCGTAGCCTAAAATGGTCGAATAATCATACAGGCTGTTCTCTATCCCGCTATCGACATTTCCTCCCGACAGTCCTATTTTCCAGTTCGCATCGTTCTCTTTGATTAAAGCTATGATTGACTTCATACCGTCTTCTTTAATCTCATCCATATAAAGCACGGTTTTGTCAAACCAGCCTTTTTCTTGCAGATGCGTCTTGAAAGAAGTCAGGAAAGCAGCCCACACTGTGTTGTATTCTTCCGTACCGATGGTGAGTTCCAATGTCCGGTCCGTGCCCGACGCATCTTTATATCCGACAGACGTCTTCCATCCGGCCAAAGAAAAACAGCTGATCTGTTTATTGATTCCCCATTCCATCATTTTCCCGACATATTTATCAAAATCGGTATAGTCGAATATCCACTCGTCGGAACTGTTTTTCGACCACTTCACCATCGTTTGTCCGCTATTGAAAGCACCGTCCTTGATATACGTGGTGATTACCTTCTGCCCGGCATCTGCCAACAGTTGATAAAACGGCTTCATCATCGCAAAATATTCGTCGGAGAAAGGAACGACATTTTCTCCGTTGTCCCGACACAGAGTTGTCAATTGGAAAGGGAACTGCCATAAATCAAGATGGAAACTCCAATCGGCTACCGCAGGCAACTGATGATCTACGACAAGCAATTCCAGATTAAACTTCTGCTTCACTTCATTGGCTGATTTCACCTGAATGGTTCCGGTATATATGCCCGGTACGGCATCTGCCGGCGTGTTTATGGTCACCCATATCTTAACGGGATCTTGAGTGGTGAGCGTTGTGACGGGTACTTCGGAAAGGGCATCGGCAATCAAGGTAGTGGTGCGGCTCTCATAATTTCCACAATCGAGTGCCTGATCGTCTCCCTTTATATAAGAAGGGAAACGAAGTCGGATATTGGAGGCAGAGATGCTGTTCGCGTCGCTCACCAGATCCGAAACTTCATAAGTGAGGTCGTCATATTTTTTATCTCCTGACCATAACACTATCTGTTTGTGTGTACGGTCGTTCTGCCAAAGGGTGTCTTTCCAAAGGGTGACGATCTTCGCTTTTTCCATCTGAGCTTCGTGTTGTTGACCTTTGGAGTATCTCACAAACTTACTTTCGAACGAACCCCGCAGGGTAGTAACGGCAGGATCTACGGGAACGACAGGTTCTTCCCAGTTGTCGGTTGGCAACCCCTCGGTACAGGCTATTACTCCATAAGCCAGTGAAAACAAAAATATACTGCTTAATAAGAATTTCTTCATAATTGTTGATTTATCTCGTTATAGTATAATCATAAAAAGGTGTACTCAAGTCTAATTCTATCCGGTACATACCAGCTTCGTCAATAGTAATATCCGTCCCTGTCTCCGACAGTCTGACAATACCATCGGACGCCCCATACGTTACAGTCGGATCACCGGCAGAGACCGGAATAGTGGTAAATTTCAATTTTCCGGCTGTAAGTTCTGTCGTCAAAGACCACTTGCGGGCGTCAGAATTGTAGACCATTGCTTTCACCGTTCCTACGGCTGTCCCCGTAACAGCCCATTGTGTCTCCAGTAAAACGATCTGACGGGTAGTGAGGTCAAAATTAACTTTCCAGATGCCCGGAGAGACAATTGAAACATTGCCTCCAGTAGTTGTCCAATCTCCCCAGGGACCGTCACACGGATAATAGCCGGTTCCCGGAGAGGATTTCTCCACCATCGCTAAAGTTCCATAAGATTGTCCGCCGCCCAATCCGGCGCTAACATCAAAATAGGCGGACTGGTCGGATTGCACCAAGCCGATGTTGTTCCAGCTCGTATTTGTCAAGTCTATATATCCTTCAAACAGATTATTATAGGTAATGGAAGCAATGGTCTGTGCCGTTTCTGTATTCAGGCCATAGTAATCTCCTTTCTCACCCGACATTACCAAATACATTACCGGAGGAGGATTATAACTCATCTCCAGTAGAAAAGTCTCAGCTTGTGTCCCCTTCGTCCATTCCAATGCAAATTGGTTATTCCTGAAAGTAATCACATCTCCCACATTTATATTGACCGTAGCCGAAGGGTCGGAAACGTCTATCTGTTTCACTATGGCAGTAGTGGAAGGCTGATTGACTGCCACCAACAATGTTTTACTCAACAAACCATCCTCCTGCAACAGAGGGGTAGCCACATAGTCCGTTCCGTTCACTTCCAAGACTAATCCCGAAATAGGCGAAACAAGGGTAGGATTCTCCGGATAAGAATCTTCACTGCAAGAAACGACTCCTATCGCCAGACACAAAGTGATTAAAATCAAAGTTATATTTCTTTTCATATCATTCTTTCTTTTCGATTATGTTATTGACGTTTAATTGTATCCGGGGTTCTGAACAATACCGGTCATGATAGTCATCTGGTCGCTCGGTTTCGGTAGAAGATAATTGTGATCGTCAATCTTTGCCTCCGGATAATAAGCTTCCAAAGTCTCCTTCAGAATATGACGACGGCACAAATCGAACCAACGATTACATTCAAAAGCCAATTCCCAGTTACGTTCGTCCAATACCGCCTTGTCAAACTGTGCCGGAGTCAGTCCCGATAGTTTAGTCAGTCCTGCTCGTTCGCGGACTTCATTGATAGCATCGTATGCTGCTTTTGAAGGGCTGCCCTCTGCCAGATTAGCGGCTTCCGCGTAGATCAGCAACACATCGGCATAGCGTAACATACAGAAAAATCCGTCCGCTTTATTAGCTGTAGCTATCCCTGAATATCCTCCGCTCTTTGGACCTGCATCCCGGTACTTTCCCACATAAGGTTGTGCCACATTGGTCTCTTCCCACGAAGCACCGTCCCTCATCCGAGTATAAAAAGTTCCGCTCAAACGGCTGCCATCTCCTACGGGAAAAGTTTCCAGAAAGCGTTTGTCACTGGTCCAATCTGCCCAGCCGTTTTCTCCGTGATCAGTAGGACGCACGGCCTGATGGATATAACTGCCTGTTGCATTGTCCGAACTGGCATAAAGCGCAAAGATAAATTCGGAGTTTATTTTACGGTTGCTCCATAACCACAATTGGGAATATACTTTTTCTAAGGTATAGACCTTTTCACTAATTACTTCATTTGCCTTATCACGTGCCAGCGCATAACAGGAAGTCTCATTCAACGGAAATCCCGCCATTGTCAAATAGACTTTTGCAAGCAACGCTTTTGCCGCCCAACGGCTGGGACGGCTCGGATCATCCTGTGAAAGAGGCAATGTCAACTCTGCATTCTTCAAATCAGAAACTATCTGCTCGTAAATCCGGGCAACACTCGCCTGAGGCTCTTTTGCCGCATTATCCTGATTTTCCTCCGTCAACAATGGCACTTCGCCAAACCAACGCACCAACTGGAAGTAATTAAAAGCACGCAAGAAATGGGCTTCCCCTCCAATCGGGGACAATTCGTCGGGAGATAATTTCGTGTTCTCACCGATAATCTTTATCAATGTATTGCACGCGCTAATACTTGTGTAATATGAGTTCCATAACTCATCCGTCACTTCGTCCGGATTTCCTACTGTGTTAATGTTAACCTGTTCGAATCCTTTCCATCTGATGACGGGGGTATTTACATCTTCGGCACCTGCACTGGCCGCATAGGGCATATCGGTACCATATAAAAGGATTAAGGGGGTATAGGCTCCTGTGATATAACTATTGAAGTCGGTCAGTGTCTGGAAGAACTTATCGACAGTTGGCTGTCCGGTAAGATTCTCTGTCAAATCGGCACAACTCGTACTTAATATTATCGCCAATAATCCGACGCAGCTCTTTTTTATAAGTGTACAATTCATAGTCTGTTATTATTAAATGATCATTAAAACGAAATATCCAACCCTACAAGGAAACTCTTTGACGAAGGATACACACCACGGTCCACGCCTGCCGCATCCGAGTCTGCTCCCATACTTGCTTCCGGATCAAATCCCGAATAATTGGTTATTGTCCATAGATTATTGGCACTGACATAGATACGGGCGGACGAACATCCTATTTTTGACAGTATCTTGTGCGGAATACGATAGCCCAATGTGATATTTTTCAAGCGCAAATAGTCTCCCTTCTCCACCCAACGGGAAGAATTAACATACTCTGCTCCCGAAAAAGCAGGAATATTTGTCGGATTTTCCGGTGTCCAATGATTTTTCATAACCGTACTGGTCGGGAATGCATCTGACGAATAAGTCTCACGCCGGATACGATTCTGATTATAAATGTCATTACCGGATACTCCCTGCCAGAAAATATTCAGGTCGAAATCAAAAATCGTAAATGTATTGTTGAATCCGAAGCTCAACTTCGGCTGGGCATTACCGATAATGCCTATATCATCCTTATCTATTTTTCCATCACGGTTGATATCTACATATTTGGCATCTCCGGGCTTTGCTCCGTAAAGCGCAGCCGTCGAAACTTCTGATTTCTGCCAAACACCGGCAAAGGTATATCCGAGGAATGTGCCCATCGGTTGTCCCACCATCTGGACATAAGAACCCACCAATCCCGGATAATCGGCACCGGTTGTAATAAGCGTATTGGAGAGCCCGTCCAGTTCGAGAATCTTATTTTTATTGATATTCAATGTATAATTTATGTCCCATTTAAAATGTTTGGTAGAGACAGGAATGCCACCCAACATGATATCAAATCCTTTATTGGACACGGAACCGACATTGGTAAGGATGGAACTGACACCCAATACCGAAGGCACTTTCTGCCACATCAACAGGTCTGTGGTTTTCTTGTTATAATATTCGGCTGAGAAACTCAAACGCCCTCCCCACCATCGACTGTCTATACCGATGTTCAACTCACGGGTACGTTCCCATTTCAGATTTTCATTGCCTAAATCTGATATTGCCAAAGTCGGGTTTCCGCTATCGTCCATGCCCGGATAAAACTTTAAATGAGAAGAGTAAGCGGGCACTGCCGCATTGCCTACCGTACCGTAACTTCCACGAATTTTAAACTCCGGTACCATATCTTTCAGCCTTTTCATAAATTTCTCTTCCATAAGATTCCATCCTAACGAAAATGCTGTAAAATTGTCGTATTTGTTTCCTTCTGCCAACTGGCTGGCTCCGTCATAACGAATCGATCCGGAAAACATATATTTATTCTTATAACTATAATTCACGCGACCCATAAAAGACTGCATCACCGTAGTAGAATATTCCACCCAAGGGGCCTGCAAAATAGAACCGAACTGCACTCCATTATATCCCATTCCCACCGGGATTCCTCTGGAAGAAGCAGATGTGCTCTGATAATTATCCTTCAACACTTCGTATACCCCGGTAGCCTGAACGGTATGATCACCAAAAGCCTTATCAAAAGTCAGAATACTGGTACTTTGCAAAGCAATATAGCGTGATTGGGCTTTACTTCCGTTAATATCTCTAATATCGCCATTATTGACACGCTGATTATCAAAATACCCATTGGTATCGCTATGAGTCTTATATGAAAACAAAGAAGATAATTTGAGGAAATCCCAGAATTTATATTCTCCCATTAAAGAAGCATTAAAAGAAGCAACGGATTTATCGTCCACTATCTCCAAAGCATACCCCACCGGATTGTATAATGAAACCGGTCCTATTCCTCCACCCGGCTGTGTATATCCTCCTTCACTATCGGGATCATAGATGCGTTTCGTAGGCGACCATTGAAGTGCTGCATTGATAGCCTGTTCATAATCTCCATTGTGCGTCTCGTCATAAGAGGCAAACGTATTCAGCGACAAATTCAAACGGGATGTAGCCTGAACTTTAAAGTTTGCACGAAAAGTATATTGTTTAAAATTGGTATTCTGCACAATGCCATCTTTATTGGTATATCCTCCAGCTATGAAATAAGAAATGCTTTCTTTCGCTCCACTGATACTGATGTTATGTGATTGGGAAACCGCATTCCGAAAAATCTTATCCTGCCAGTCCGTACTGTTTCCTTCCAACGGAATCTCATCCGGTCCAAAAACAGGATTGAGCCCATTCTCTTCCTGAGCCTCATTCATCAGCAGGGCATATTCTTTTGCATTCAATGCAGGCAAGGTTTTCCGTACTTCATCAAATGAAACAAAACCGTTGTAAGAGACCTGCGGCTTTCCGGTTTTCCCATTTTTAGTTGTCACCAGAATAACACCGTTCGCACCTTTCGAACCATAGACAGAAAGGGCTGCGGCATCTTTCAATACTTCTATGGATTCTATCTGATTAGGATTCAAGCTCCCGATATTCCCATCTTGAACACCATCGATTATGATCAAAGGATCATTTCCATAAGTCAGCGAGTTGGCTCCACGGATGCGGATCGTTGCCGATCCTGAAGGAGCACCACTGGAATTCTGCACAACAACACCTGCCACACGTCCTTGCAATGCCTGCGCAGTACTGGCATTAGGAGCTGACAATAGCTCTGCTGACTTTACGGAAGAAACGGAACCGGTGATATCACTTTTCTTTTGTACACCATACCCCACGACAACTACTTCATCCAATACTTTAGTGTCTTCCTTCAGGACAATCCGAAGCAGATTCTTACTATCGGCAGCTCGAAGTTCCACACTCTGATAACCGATATAGGAGACTGAAATCCAGGCATCTTCCGATACCTCATTTATAGTGTAGTTTCCGTCAAGGTCCGTAATTATTCCGGTTGAAGTTCCTTTCACTACCACGCTGGCCCCAATGATCGGTTCGCCCTTATCATCCACGACGGTTCCTTTGATGTTCTTCTTTGTACTGCCGTCATGAGGTTTCTGCGTCTTTTTCAAGATGACTATCATCTTGTTTTGCAACTTATAAGTCAAATCCTTATCCAAGACTTTATTCAGCACCTCATCCAATGATGCATTTTTGAAAGTTGCCGTAATTCTTTTATTCTCATTCACTTCATCTGTCTTATAGATGACAGATAAACCTGTTTGTTGCTCAACTTCTTTCAATACTGTCTTCAATGTTTCATTCTTGAATGTCTTGTTGATGACCTGGGCGTGCAAAGTCACTGTCGCCAGACAGAATGAAACTAAAAGAAGCAGCCGTAATAAGCTCTTTCGGTTGTTCATAGTTTTTCTCGATTTAATTTAATAATAGTTGTTACGAAATGGAAATTATTCTCTGATATATATATCCTTGCCTTTACGTTCGACGGTTATCGGGATAATCTCTTGCAAAGCCGTCATCACCTCTCCGATTGTTTCTCTGTTACGCAGAGAAATACGGAATGTCTTGTCTCCTACAGCTTCCGATTCCAGCCGAATATTCACATCATATTGTCGGGATAGTTTTGCAACCAGTTCCTTCAATGTAATGTGATCAAATTCTATACGGTTCTCCGCCCACGCTTTTGATTGTGAAGCGTTTACTTGGGTACGGATGAATTTTCCTGTTTCTACGTTCAATCTCATGGACTCTCCAGGAGACATCCTTATCTGACTGCCTTTATAATTCAGTTCGACCGAACCTTCGAGTAAAGTGGTGGAAATGAACGGATCGTCATCATAGGCGGATACGTCGAACTTTGTTCCTTTCACAACGACGTCATATCCATGTGTCTGCACGATGAAAGTAGCTCCCGCTTTCTTGGTGACTTCAAAATATCCTTCACCGTTCAGTTCGACTCTGCGATTGGCGGTATTAAACTTGTTCGAATACTTCAGTGTAGAACCTGCATTAAGCCAAACGACTGTACCGTCAGACAGAACGACTTTACTCTTCTCGCCATAAGGAGTTTCGCATACAAAGTACGTTTCCGGTTGCAATGAGGAAGAGAGTTGCCGGACACCGAGGGTTCCTCCTATAGTCAGAAGTACGATGGCTGCGACAGCAGCCACTTTCCGCCAGACGGAAAATCTCGTTTTCGAAATACCCAGCATCGGGATAATGGCTTCCTGCGTGCGGATTTTGCGTTGTAATGTCTCCCACTCCTTCGTGGTATTGGAATCGGTAATGCCCGAGGCAATCCACTCCTTTTCCCACTGTCTGAATACCGTGCGATTTGCTTCACTTTGTCCGACATACTCAAACAATAGTTTTTCGTCTTTTCGCCGGATTCTTCCTTCGAAATACTGAACGGCCAACTCACGAATGTTTTTCTTTTCTTCCATAATTTCACTTTCTATAAGATGTAACAACTATTATTTCTTTTACCCAACCACCCATACAAAGAAAAAAGCAGGAATTTTTCAGTCCCTGCTCTTCCAATCTAATTATCAATGGTTTATATTTTCTTCTTTTATTTATTATTCATAATCACCCAGGCAACAATCATAATATAAATGTCTACCGGATACTTGTCTTTGAAGTGTTTGGAGAAGCTTTTCAATGCTTTCGCAATGTGCTTCTCGACTGCCGTAGTCGATATCTGAAGTTTGTCTGCAATTTCACGATTCTTCAGTCCTTTGAAACGGCTCATCAGAAAGATTTCCCGCGAACGCTCGGGCAGCTGCCCGATGACAAGGTTGATTTGTTCCTGCAATTCGTCATATAGTAGTTTGTGCTCTGCATCTAGCGTGAAGTCGGCATAATAGAGCCTTTCTTCACCATCAATGGATGCAAGATATTCTATCTGATGTTTCTCGACAATGGAAAGATGCTTCAAGTAATTCAGGCATCCATTGCGTACCATTGCAAAAAGTAAGGAGGTGACCGATACAGCCGACAACAACTCCCGCTTCTCCCAAAAACGCAGAAAACACTCCTGAATAATATCACGAGCCGTCTCTTCATCTTCCACGAAACGAATAGCATAGCCGCGCAAACGGGGATAATAAGCCTTAAAAAGATATTCAAACGCCTGATTATTACCTTTTCTGATCTCGTCTAATAAGAACTTTTCATCTGAAAAATCAACCATAGTGTCGTATTTTGAAACAAAGGTATAAAGTTACAGATGACAATGATATTAATATTTTCTCAGATTTCCGATTTTTCAGCAAAGTTTCTGCATATAAAACTTTAAAAGCGATATTTTAACCGTTATTGGTAAAATATCGCTTTTAAAATATATAGCTCAACTATATTGACTAATAAGTAAGTCGGATACCCGCCTGAATATTGAAGTTGAACGGATTCTCCTTACGGATGGTCTGTACATCGGAACCGTCATCAAAGAAATAAGCAACACCGGGTTCTACGTATATACCTACCCGTTTGGTGGCATTAAACTGTGCGCCGACTGCACCGGAGACGGAGAATTGCAAAGGTTTCACAGTTTCCTTCTCTGTGCCCAGCTTGCCATAAACACATTTCTCAATCATACCTCCACCGGATACATAAAGAGTAAACAGTTTCTTATCAAGGAAGTTCCAGTTCGCTTTTAACGGGATACCCAGATAATGCAGTTTCTGCTTGGTCTTCTGGTCGCTGTCCGCAAACTTTGCATCCGAAGAAAGCAAGGTGTAAGTCAATCCTGTTTCGACAGAGAACCCTTTCGCCAGACTCTTGCGGACAGATAATCCGAAGGAGATAGGTTGATGGTGTTCCATATCGACCACCTGATTGGCCTGACGCAAATAAGGTACTCCATCTTCAAAGACCAATTGCTGATCATTGGGTATGCTCAGCAGACCGTTTGATACCGATACCATGCTCACACGGGACATATAAGAAGGAATGCCCGATCCCAACTCTGTAGAAGCACCACCGGAGTTACCTACCGAAAGTCCCATCGACCATGTGCCTTTCTGTGAAGATGCCTTTTCTGCCGGAATATGCAGTTTGTCTCTGCTGGAAGGACGGCGCGGCTTATTTCTCGGTTGTTCCGTATCTGCGGGCTTATGCTGGGCGGCCTTCGTTTCTTCCACCGGTTCCACTTCTTCTTTTTCTTTCCGGTCGCCGGTCTGAGCGTTCAGTTCCGAAGGTTGCTGCTCTTCTTTCTTCACCGGTTCGTCGATATTTGCCGTCGGCTGGGGAATGTTCCGTTCTGCTTTCGCGATGCGGTTCTTCACTACCGGACGCACTACCGGTTCTACCGTTGTTCCTGTCATATCCGGTTGCTGCGCATCCGGCAAAACATCCGGTACAGAGGCTAACGCCGGAGTCTTGGCATGACGAATTTCATCAGCAGCAGGAGTCCCGAGGAAATACAGGCTGACCGATGACACCAAAGCCAATAAAATGACAGCCGCAGCGGCTACCGTCCATTTACGATAAGGATATATCTTCCTCTCCACAGGAGGCATAAGTTCTTTTTCCAGTTGTTCCCAACCGGAAGCAGGAAGCGGCTCCGAGTAATCCCCGAGCTTCTCCTTCAACTTATTCATCCATAATTCTTTCTCTTCCATATCTCTACCTATCCGTTATTCATTATCCATTCTTTTACTCTCTTAGCCAACACGCTCTTCGCCCGAAATAATTGCGAAGCCGATGACTTCTCATTAATACCTAACAACTGTGCTATTTCCTTATGCGATTTCTCCTCGAAGGTGTAAAGGTTGAACACGGTACGGTATCCTGCCGGCAACTCTTCGATAAATCGCATCAATACCGCTTGCGGAATCATCTCTACAGCCGAAGCGTCGGGTTCCTCGTAATCTTCGGGTACTTCTTCCAAAGGCGTAGACTGACTGATTACATCACTCTTCCGAAGATACTGTAAAGCGGTATTGACCATCACCCGTTCCATCCAGGCCCGAAGTGAGCCTTCACCCCGCCAGGTGAACTTGTCGAAAGAACTGAATATCTTTATAAAACCATCGTGAAGCAGATCCTGAGCTGTATCACGGTCGCCGGTATAGCGCAGACAGACGCCTAGCAAACGCCCTCCATAATGCTCATACAATTCTTTGCGGGCTCGATTATTTCCCAGCCTGCATTGTTCCGACAACTCAAATTCTTCCATTTGCTTATACACGTGTTTACCTTATAAATGCAGCAAAGATAGAAATACTGCACAGAGAGAACAACTCTTTTGCAACTTTTGTTTCTTTAACAGATCCAAATGCAATATTTTCTCCCCCTTTGCATTTTCAGAGTACAAAGCAAGTAAATAGTACTCATTAAAAAACATTTTTATAGTATATGAAGAAATTTAAATTCATTGCATTTTTTATTGCTGTTATGACCACAATGCCGATACTTCAGTCGTGTCTGGATGATGACTCCTCATCCGATTCACTGGTCATCGGCACCATCAATCTGATCAGCCCGGATAGCAAGGATTTCTATTTCACTCTGGATGATGGAAAAACAATGTTCCCGAGCAATGGAAACGGATGGATCAGTGACAAGAATAAAGACGGGCAACGCGCCTTTGTGATATTCAAAGAACTGGAAGAACCGGTGAAGGGATATGACTATAATATTCAGGTAAGAGAAATAAAAGAGATCCTGACCAAAGAAATCGTGACTATGGGGGAAGGAGAAAATACGGAAGAGAAGATCGGAGACGATAAAATCAATTCTACTTATATGTGGATTACCCAAGACAAGAAATATCTGACAATCGAATTCCAATATTACGGCACGCATAGTGAGGACAAGAAACATTTCCTGAATCTGGTCATCAACAACAAGGAAGCTGAACCTGCTGCCGATGATGCCAACGATGAGTATATCAATCTTGAATTCCGGCATAACGACGAAGGCGACACCGCCGACCGTCTGGGCGAAGGGTATATATCTTTCAAATTGGATAAGATTCAAGATCAGATGAAAGGCAAGAAAGGACTCAGAATACGTGTCAAGACCTTATATAACGGGGAGAAATTCTATGAAGTGAAATTCCCCTCATCTAATTAAATCTAGTAATTATAGAAACACTCTTTTTATTATAATATATAATTACGCAAAAGAGGGCGACAGTTGTGAAACTCTCGCCCTTAATTTTATCATAAAGTGATCCGTTTATTTCTTCTTATTATTTCTTTTCATTCTTGTCACCGAAATAATTCCAGACGAGCGCACTGACAGCCGCTCCTACAAACGGCGCCACAATAAACAGCCATAACTGCGACAACGCTTCTCCACCCTGGAACAATGCCGGACCGATGCTACGTGCCGGATTGACGGAAGTACCTGTAATAGGGATACATACGATATGCACCAATACCAGAGAAAGACCGATGGCAAGGCCTGCGAAAGCTCCCGCCCCTTTCTTCGGATCGGTAGACCCCAGCACCACCAATACAAAAATGAAAGTAAAGACCACTTCTGCGATGAATGCCTGTAGCATCTCACCGTCACCGAAGCCGTTGGAACCGGTAGCCGTCGGCCCGTCGTACCCGCCGGTGGTCACCAGGGCATAAAGAATAGCCGAACCGATAATCGCTCCTATAACCTGGAAAAGCATATACATACCCGCATCTTTTCCATTCATACGACCCGAGAGGAATACTCCTAGCGTAATAGCAGGATTGATGTGACATCCCGAAATACCTCCGATAGCATACGCCATCGCCACTACTGAAAGTCCAAATGCCAAAGCAACACCGACCGTTCCCACGCCGGCTCCTACAGTACCAGCCATACTGCCGGCAAAAACAGCACTTCCACATCCCATCAGGACAAGCACCATCGTCCCGATCATTTCTGCAATGTATTTTTTCATATTACTAAATAAAAAATGGTTGATTCTCCAAATATAAGGAATTAATACCTAGATTCAAAATGTATGTGCCTAATTATTACTATCTTTGCAGCATTTTTGAATAAAACCACCAAACCATAAAATGAAAAAAGGACTTTTTTATGCTATATTGGCCTCTGTATTATGGGCTATCGTCAATCCGTTTATCAAGCAGGGACTGAGTTACGACTTTTCGCCGATGAACTTTGCAGGAATCCGCTTTACCACTGTAGGCATCATTCTTTTTGCTTATACCTGGCATAAGGGGATGTGGAAAGAAATACGCCAACACAGCAAACTGTTTCTGAATTTGATCCTGATCAATATGTTTATGGGGTACACCGCTTTCTATTTCGGAGTCGATTTCGTCAGCGGGGCTATCTCTTCTATCATTATGGGAATGACACCTCTGATCAATGTACTGCTAGCCCATCTGCTGGCCAGCAATGACCGGCTGAATGTGCACAAGATTATCAGCCTTATTGTCAGCCTCATCGGTTTGCTGCTTATCGTAGGCATGGGTAGCAATGGCGCTCCGCTGGACTGGAAAGGGATCACGGGAATTGTACTTTTGCTGCTCAGTATCATCTTTCAGGGATATTCCGCGATTTCGGTATCAGAAGATAAAGGCAAGATAAACCCTATTTTCCTGAATGCCGTGCAGATGTTCTTCGGCGGACTGCTCATCTATATGGTAGGATTAGGTACGGAAGGGTATCATTCATTTATCGGAAAGCCTGCCGGATTCTATATCAGTCTTTCTATTCTGGTATTTATCTCGGTCTTTGCTTTCAGTTTCTGGTTTATCGCCTTACAGAGTAAAGGAGCCAAAGTGAGTGATATCAATATGTGCAGACTGATCAACCCGATATTGGGCGCCATACTTAGCTGGATCATGCTCCCGGGAGAGTATCCGACATTCAGTACCGTTGCAGGAATGATTATCATAGTCAGCTCCCTCATTATCTATTTTAAGGGAGCTGAAATAGGGCGATGGTTGAAACGCCATACAGCCGGAAGCAGTACGCAGGAATAAGCAATATTACAGCAAGTACTGAATGGATTGCAGGGATTGCATTTCTTTGGGTACTGCTGCCAGTATCTCTTCTTTGAGTACATTGAGCAGGCTATGACGGATAAAATCCCTGCTGGTCGCAAGCACTATCTGCCGTGTAGGACGGGGAATGGCAAACGGACGTACCAGTTTCTTTTGTTCTTCGTTCAGTTGCGAAACAGCCAGTTCGGGAATGAAGGTGATTCCTTTTCCGCTTTCTACCATACGCATAAAGGTTTCCATACTTCCCAGATGGTAGGCCATCTGATTGACTTTGACCGTTTCCATCTGGCAGAAACGTACAAGCTGGTCACGGAAGCAATGCCCTTCGTCCAATAGCCAGAGACGTTCGCCCGTTATATCGGAAGTGCGTATCACGTCGTGCTTGAACAGAGGTTCTTTGCAGGATACATATCCGAAGAATGTTTCATAGAAAAGTGTTTCTTCTTTCAGGAAAGTGTCTTCCAATTTGCTGGCTATAATTGCGGCATCAATATCTCCGGCATGCAATGCCTGCTGGATATTCTGTGTTTTCATTTCTGTGACACGTATATCCAGTTCCGGATACTTTTCCATCAGTTGGGGGAAGAAGCGGGGAAGTAAATAAGGTGCTATGGTAGGCAATACCCCCAAATGGAACACGCCTGCCAGTGACTGTTTCTCTTCACTGATTATTTCTTTCACCTGCGCTGTCTGTGCCAGAATGACACGTGCCTGATCAATGATCTTTTCTCCAATCGCTGTGGGACAGACCGGCTGCACCGTACGGTCAAACAACTTCACTCCCAGCTCATCTTCCAGTTTCTGGATCATAGCACTCAGCGTGGGCTGCGTCACGCGGCAATATTCCGCCGCTCTGGCAAAATGACGGAACTGATCAACCGCCAATATATATTCTAATTGTTGTATTGTCATCTATCAAATATGATTAAGTTATAGATTTCTTCTATGCAAAGATAGAAATTTTCAGTTTGACAACAAGCATTTTCCGCCTTATCTTTGCAGTACAGAAAAAAAGAAAACGAATATAAATCATTAAAAACAAATAGAATATGAAAACTTTAGAATTTATCAAATTGAACGAATCGGGAGCAAACAACGTAGTAGCATCTTTGCAACAATTACTGGCAAACTTCCAAGTGTATTACACCAACCTCCGCGGTTTCCACTGGAATATCAAAGGGCATGACTTCTTCGTACTTCACAGCCAATTCGAAAAGATGTATGATGACACCGCCGAAAAGGTGGACGAAATCGCAGAACGTATCCTGATGCTGGGCGGCACTCCTGCCAACAAATTCAGTGATTATCTGAAAGTAGCCAATATCAATGAAGTGGATAAGGTAAGCAACGGAGAACAAGCACTGGATAATATCCTGCAGTCTATCAGTTATCTGATCGGTGAAGAACGCAAGATTCTGTCTATCGCTTCACAAGCCGGAGATGAAGTAACCGTTTCGATGATGAGCGATTATCTGAAAGAACAGGAAAAGATGGTTTGGATGTTGACAGCTTATAACAGTAAGTAAGTACAAGGTTTAGGTTTTAAGTGAAAAACAGGCTGGCTCGTGATAATTCAGAGTCAGCCTGTTCCATGTATAAACTCAGATTAGAAATAAGTCTCTTTGTCACTCACAGACTCTCTACAGAAATATCTTTTGTTAGTCTTATATCATCCGAAGAGGCACCAATCATTATCCGGAAACCTCCTGTTTCCACAACACGTGTCATATTCCGGTCGATAATGGACAAGTCTTTTTCGGTCAAAGTGAAAAAGATTTCCTTCTCCTCTCCTCTCTTCAGAAAGAAACGCTCAAAACATTTTAATTGTCTGAGAGGCTGAACTACTGAAGCATATTCATCCCTCAGATAAAGTTGTGCCACTTCTTCACCGTCATAGCTTCCTGTATTTTTCACTTTGAATGCAACTTCGAAATGACAGGGAGATTTCCGGATTACCTGTAAATCTGAATATTCGAAAGTGGTATAACTCAACCCATAGCCAAAAGTATATAATGGGGAAGCAGCCTGTTCGACATAATCATGATTGCGGGGAGCCTTTTTATTATAATAGACAGGTATCTGTCCGACAGAACGGGGGACGGAAACCGGCAATCGTCCGGCAGGATTATAATCTCCAAACAAAACATCAGCTATTGCATACCCTCCTTCCTGGCCCGGATAAGAAGCAGTCAGCAATGCGTCGGCATGCTCGGATGCCCAGACTTTATCCAGCGGACGACCTTCAATATAGACAACGATCAGTGGCTTTCCGGTAGCCTTCAATGCATTCAATAAATCTTGTTGTTTTCCCAGTAAAGTCAAGGTAGCCCTGTCAAATCCCTCGCCACATTCCATGTCGCTAATACTCTTTTCGTCAGCAATTGCCGCACCCGTCTCCTGGTAGCTCGTCTTGAAATCGCGTGCGCTGGAACCTCCTACCACCGCTATTATAACTTCCGAACGGCTAGCTGCCTCCACCACTTCCGCTATTTCGTTCACTGTCGTATCACGAATAGCGCATCCACGCACGTACTCCACCTTAGAAGGAGACAGTTTGGAGATCACTCCGTCTAACACGGTTTTTATGTTTTCATCTTCTTGCGGAGCTGTATAGTCCCCCAGCATATTATAACGATTATCCGCATTAGGTCCGACAACTGCCACTTTTTTAATCTTTTTATTCAAAGGAAGAATCGAATTCTTGTTCTTCAGCAATACGATAGATGATTGCGCCACTTTATGTGCCAGTCTGATATGTTCCTCACTACGTACCACCTTCGTTGCAGACTTCGGATTCACATAAGGATGCTCAAACAAACCCATTTCAAACTTCATCCGTAATACCCGGCATACGGCAGTATCAATCACTGCTTCACTGATTTTTCCGGATTGAACGGCATGAGTAAGATTCATAAATGCATTGCCCCCCAAATCAATATCCACTCCGGCAGAAACGACCTGCATAGCTGCCTCTTCTATAGTAGGAGCAACAAAGTGACTTTCATGGACTCCTTCAATACTATATAAGTCTGAAACAACAAAGCCACGGAATCTCCACTCGTTACGCAGTAATTGTGTCAGCAGATAATAATTAGCCGTACAGGGGATACCATCTATTGAATTGTAGGAGGTCATTACAGAGAGTGTTCCCGCATCAATCGCTTCCTGAAAAGGAGGAAGAAAGTTTTCGTGCAGATCTCTAGTCCCTACCGATGCATAATTACCGTTTTGTCCACCTTCCGGTACCGCATAAGCTAAAAAATGCTTCAGGGTAGCGATAGTAGCATATTCACGGGATAGGTCTCCGCTACCTAGCCCTATGACCATCGCCGCTCCCAGTCGTCCACTCAATACAGGATCTTCACCAAAGGTTTCTTCGACACGTGACCAGCGAGGATCACGAGATAAATCCAGTACAGGACCATAACTGATATGTGCACCCTGTGAACGAATCTCTTTAGCAATCACATTTCCTACTTCTTCAATCAGTACCGGTGACCAAGTTGCCGCCATCCCTATGCCGGTTGGAAAAACGGTCGTTCCAATCGCCATATGTCCGTGAGGCGCTTCTTCAGCCAAAAATAAGGGAATACCCAAACGGGTATTTTCAATCACATATTTCTGCAATGCGTTGCCGGCTTTGGCAGCCAGTTCGGGATTAAGTCCATTTTCCAATGTCTTCTTAGTCCAAGGGTCCGCACGATAAGTTGCCCACAGCATACCTGCGTTCTTTTCTTTCATTAGTCTTTTAAACTTTTCAGAAGGATGTACTTCATCGTCCTTTATTTCGTACATTTCCCAACCAAGAGGACATAATAGTTGCCCGACCTTTTCTTCCAACGTCATACGTGAAAGCAAGTCTTTCACCCGTTCGTCAACAGACAAGACCGGATTTTTATAAGGTAACAGAGAAGATTGGGCAAAAGCCACGACATTCATCGCCAACCCTACAATCAAAATATATAATCGCTTTGTCATCATACAATATGATATAATATAAAAATTACTTTCCGTTGGTTTCGCAGAAGTTTCATGCGGTGAAACTTTAGTTCCAAGCTGACGAAACTTTTGTTTCAAGCTGATGAAACTTTAGTTTCAAACAGGAGAAACTTTAGTTTCAAGCCTCAGAAACTAAATGTTCTGCCAATTGAAACAAACCAAAGATACTATCAATTCAAAGAATCCATCAAGAGATCACACAAAGATATAATAATCCCTATGTTGCAGATAAATTATCTGCAACAGGTATCTGCAACACTATAAGCCACTATAAATCACCTAATAAACAAGCAGGTGGCAGATATTGCAGATAAAATCAAAAAATATTCTAGAGAGAGGCTATCGACACCCAATTTCCGCTATTCCCAAAGAATCACTTTCGTCTACCATACGAGTCGCTTTTAACTTAAAATAGCGAGCCTCAACCGGACTAAAGTACATATTCTGAAGAATCGGATTATTACGGATGTTCGAGAATTCTCCCTGTGCTACGACTTGCATCGCCTCTTCGGTAATACCGGCAGACAATTCGTATGATGAGATCAACCCTTTACTATATTCACTTTGATCAGGTAAATAGTAGAATGAATGGATTGTACGATTTTCGCCAAGATCAATCATGATTTCCTTGCCTGAGATTAGAGCGGTAGTCTGATCGTCCTTGTCACTACATTTCTTTGCTTCTTCCATATCCACTCCCAAAATTGTAAAGGGGAAACTTTTCAGTTCTGAGGTTGCCGGTGTATAATTTTCCGTTGCATCGGGAGCGTAATAAGCCCCGACCTCATTGATACACAAACATGCACGAGCATCCGTAAACCGTATACGCAATTCTTCTGTTTCGATCATTTCAAAGCGTAACAAACGTTTGTATCCTACGGTTGTGGTTTCTTCGTTGCATTTAACCGACAGCCATTGATCGCCCTTCTTATATTCTACAACAAAGGATTTAACCCTTTGTCCCAAAGGTATATACTCCTGAATCATTACCCGATTCATCTTCGTCGGCTGACTAAAAGTGAAAGTCAGATCGGCGGTAGTCACTCCGTCATTGGTTGCCCAATAAGTATCGTACTTTCCGTCCGTTACGGCACGAACCTTGAATTGTCCTCCACGCTCGTCGGAAGCTGATACTTTTGCACTGCTCAATAAATTATCTGCCAATTCTTTCTGAACTCTCAGATGAAATGAAACAGCATTCAATGAATCGGTCGGATGAATCAAACCGTTGCGGTCTACAGGAAAGTTTAATAATAAAGTCGCATTATGACCTACACTACGATAATACAAGTCCGTCAGTTGATCGACTGTTTTTACCTTGTCGTCTTCCTCTGGGTGATAGAACCATCCCGGACGGATAGAAACGTCACACTCGGCAGCGACCCATTGATTTCCATCGGCATGACCGTACTGTAATTCCCGATACTTGGGATATCCCGGATATACCTCGCCTGCCCGAAGGAAAGACCAATTAGTAGCTCCGGCAAATCCATTCTCATTTCCTACCCAACGGCAGCCCGGCCCTCCGTCTGAGAAAATCACAGCCTGCGGTTGCAGTTCATCGATCATCTTATAAGCCCGCGGGTAATCATAGTATGTTTTGCGGTCGATCGTACGTGCGTCTTTCGCTCCTCCGTACCAACCGTCTCCTCCGTTGGCTCCGTCAAACCAGATTTCAAAAACATCACCATAATTAGTGAGCAATTCATGCAACTGCTTATAGAAATAATCTACATACTCCGGCGTTCCATAATTGGCTTGATGCCTGTCCCACGGAGAGAGATAAACGGCAAATTTGATTCCATACTTCTTACAGGCATCGGAAAGTTCGCGTACAATATCACCTTTACCGTCTTTGTAAGGGGTATTTCTAATACAGTATTCGGTAAGCTGTGTAGGCCACAGACAAAAGCCGTCATGATGTTTGGCAGTCAGGATTACTCCTTTCATACCGGAATTGACAAATGTCTGCACCCATTGCTCGCAGTCCAGACGAGCAGGATTGAACGTTTTCGGATCAGAGTCGCCATAACCCCATTCACGGTCATTGAAGGTATTGAGACCGAAGTGTACAAAGGCATATGTTTCCATCTTCTGCCAATTTACTTGCTTTTCCTGAGGAACGGGTAAAATAGCTTCCGGTGCCGAAACACTCTGACATCCTGTTAAAAGTAGACTGAATACTACTGTAAAAATACTGGTTGCGATTGGTTTTCTCTTCATGGTGTTCGATTCATTTATAGTTTTATCTTTTCAGGTTATTTTATTTGCCGGTGCTAAGATAGGAAATATTATATTACTAATCAACCGGATTGGTACATGTTATCTTCAGCGGTTTCATTAATGCCCGCCCGTTGATCACAGGATAGACACGTGTTTCGGTCGGAAAGCTGCCGGAATATTGATATTCAACGGGCATCACACCTTCTTCACGGGCTTTCACCTGACGGGGACTGGTAAACTTAAGATCTGTATTACCACCTATAACGACAAACATAAGCTGTATATCATTATCGGTATCGTTTACGTATTTCAGTTTCATTGTTTTCGTGCCGCCTTTGCCTATGGTACCGAATGCCATTACTTCGAAATTCATCCAAAGTCCGCTACCGTACTCATACGGATAGTTCTCTGATACCGGATGTTTGCAGGGAATGACGGTGCCCTTTACCCAAATGCGGTTGTAATTAGCATTGTTATTGCTCAAAACAACTACTTCTTTACTAAAGAAGCCCGGTCGGTAGGCCGGGTTGTAAGTCACTTTCACTTTACCTGTAGCATTCGGCCGGAGCGGTTCTTTAGGAAATTCAAACTGTACACAACCACAGCCACTTGTTACTCCATTGATAGAAATAACTTTTTGACTGACATTCTTAAACTCAAATTCATGTGAAACCAGTCCATTTTCTTCCTTTATTTCTCCAAAATCAAAGACACGTTCTTCGAACACCAGTTCGTCAGAAAGAGTCTGTGCGTACGAGGCAACCAAATACAAATTAATGCAACAAATCAATATAATAAAGCGCAGCACCATACTTTTTTTCATTTAAAACAAAAGCCTCTCATAATAACTCATTAGCTATTATAAGAGACTTTCATCAATCCCGTTTATTCATTCTGATACATATCAAACTCAGACAAAACAATCCCATATCCACTACTATACGGCAATAATTCAAGTTTGACATATCGAGCACTCACAGCTCCATAGAAACGAATATATTGCGGCGTTGCACGAGAGAAAGTAACGTTTCCCTGATACTCATAATCTTCACCTCCTGTTTCACTTGTATAGACAGCGGCACTGGACAAACTATAATTACGGGAATAATACTGTAATCGAATTCCTGTTATGTTTTGGTATACGCCATTCAAATTAACAATA
Source organism: Bacteroides sp. AM23-12 (assembly GCF_003434395.1). Classification (NCBI taxonomy): domain Bacteria; kingdom Pseudomonadati; phylum Bacteroidota; class Bacteroidia; order Bacteroidales; family Bacteroidaceae; genus Bacteroides; species Bacteroides sp. AM23-12. Next base: position 101,734 of record NZ_QTLF01000012.1, on the reverse strand, counting down.
ACGGTAGAACTGGCATCCTGAGACGGATAAGTCCTTGTATTTCCGTCGAACAGAGTTGTTCCAACATCTACACCATTGTTAGTGGCAGTCCACGCGCTTCTATCACTAATTAATGTGCCTTCCACACTCGTTGCTCCCGGAACACAATTCGTAAAAGAGGTGCTAACAGCGAGATAAGCAGAGGAATGAGTTTCACTCAATGCCGCATTCGATACCGATGTTACTTTTAGCGGTAAAAGATAACTTGTATTGACAAACTCGCTCCACTTTCCATCCTCTATTTCAATAGTAACTGAATCAGAAGAAAGCATACTTCCCGCAGGAATCACGAGTTCTTTTTTATCCAAGGTTACTTTTACCCCGTCAGGGAAAGAAGAAAATTCACCTATGGATGCACAATTATCAATATCCAAAGTAACCGTTATATCTTTAGAGGCAACTTTAGTAGAGCGTACCCCTACCTTAACTATTTCCGGTCCACTCTCTAAACTAGAGCCAATCGGTGTTCTCAACACTTCATAGACAAATGTATTTTGAGGATATTCTGTTGAAGTCCAACGGTTCACATTAATATATACATAATTTTGGTTGCTTCCTTCGATATCGTAACTTTCGTCATCACAAGACTGAAGACTAAATAATCCGACTACAACCAACAATCCTAAGATATGCGTATTTATTTTCATAGCAATCATTTATTTCGTTACTCGTTACATCTGTTATTATCATCACTGTCCCATGCAATAGCACTGCTATAATTCAGATTATATGTTAATCCAGCTCCTTCATTTATTTCACGGGCAGTGTTCGTCCAATCCATATCATAGCCATGTCCTGTTGCATCTTTAAAGATGTGTCCTTCGCCTTCATTCATTTTCCAGTATGCAACCAAACCTTCTGATTGTGAATCAACGCCACAAAGATTCATCTGTAGTTCGCCTGTACTCAAAGCACGGTTCCAGACACGAACTTCAGCAATACGGCCACGAAAATACTGAGATCCGCGATATCCCGTCCACGACATTCCTAGTTCAAAACGCTGGAAATCGACCGGTTTACCATCACCATCGCCTTGTGCATCTTTCACTCCGTCTACATACATAGTCAGTTTACTGCCATCATATGTCAACGAGATCATATACCAACGATCAGTGCTAAAACGTGTACTCGATACAATACTTCCACTTGGACTTACCCACTGCAAGGCATTGATATCTAATCCATTTTCTCCAAATCGCAGCATACTTGAGCGCTGTTCGTCAGCAGAAGTGAAACTACACAGACGAGCTATACGATGCCACTCTTGAGAATAGCATTTGATCTCATAGGTGAAGTTAGACAATTCCTGTTTCTTATCATCTGAGAAAATAAAGTTACTATAAAGATTCGTATTGCTGATATTCAATGAGGTGAAATGAATAACACGAGATATCTGCAAGAAAATAGTTTTCGAAGGTTTTAATATTTCAAGTCCATCCACTTCTACCATAGTAACTGGAACTACATATACTCGCCCTTCTGCAAAGTCTTCGGTAGAAATAACTTTAACTGTAACAGGAGTAGAAAACGCTTTACCTGCCTGAATCACAGCATCAGCATCTTCAAGAGTCACAGCGCCCTCCGGAATCGCATAATATTTAGTATTATGTTCATTATTATATGTCTCTACCAGTGACCTGTCAATGGCAAACTTCACATTTACGTCTTTATCTACTTTATCAGTAGTAGAAGCAGTGACGGCATACGAAGAAGGGGTATCTTCTACCACAAACTTGGTTACAGGAGTAGTCTCTGTCCCTGTAATAAAAGCCATATTCTTGTTATAATCAAACTTATCACCTTCTGTACAACCCAGAATGGATAAACCTAATATAACTCCCAACAAAGAATGTTTAAATATATATGTTTTCATCATGATTCTTATTTATTCATTGTTTACTCATTTACAGCAGGATTCATTATCTGAATAGCCTCCCGGAATTCATTATAAGGTATACCCGATGAAGAATAATAATTTCTTCCTAAGTAGAATACTCCACAACCGCCTTTACGGCCTTTCGACGGTTCCCAACGTGCATAGTTCATAAGTTGTCCCCCATCGGCATAGAATACTCCGAACGATTCGCAGTAAATCATCTTCTCGGGTGGAAAGTTACTGGGTTGAGTCAAGAACCCCACTTGATCACTATAAGCCTGTTGAACGATATAATCACAATAAGGTATGATGTCTGTTGGTGGTGTTCCACTAAAGTAGTCAACGATAAGCAACTTATCCGGCTGTTCGCCTTCAGGACCAAAATACTTGCCAAGTTCCTTTATCAATCTGACCAAATCGGAACCACTCCAACCTTCCCAGTCAACGTCTACTCCATCAAGTCCCGGTTCCAACACTTGATTCACAATCCATTTTGCATATGCAGCCATCGCTTCATCGTCCTTATTCTGGCTAAGATCATAATCAACCCCATCAACGGTAAACTGGTGTCTGTAATGAGAAGCATCGGCATGCATGACAAAACGTGTACCCAATTTCCGCTGGCAGTATTGCATATCCGCATATGCTATCGGATGTGTCTCTGCTGTCGGTATTCCCATCCAAAGATTTACAATATCTATACTGTCAGGTAGTCCTACCATACGTTCACCCCACGACGCGGGATCTTTATAGCCTGTCACACCTTCAATCGGTGACCACGCTTCGTAATAAGCATAACTTATCTCATGATCGCTTTTCTTGAAAGCACGCAGATTCTCAAAATACTGCTCGTCATATGTTTTCAGCTTCTGAATTTCTAACGCTTCCACATCGGTATCACAACTATAGAAAAAGAATGTTCCGATAAGGAAAGTCAGTAAACCTGTTATTTTTGTTTTCATCGTAATTAGTGTTTTTAGAATTAAACAATGTCCATTCTCCTGTTATCGGGATTTTTTGTCCCACCAGAGTTTAGCTCCACCCGTATCCTTACCACCCAAAGCCGATATACCACTGGCAACGCCGCTAGCATTGTTGATCTTCTCGTCGCGTGTATAAGGCAGACGGCGGACTTGTAACTGGGTATCAATCGTACCATTACTACTGTTTCTTACTACAGGAATAACTTCCGGATAGCCTGTACGACGATATTCACTCCAGCCTTCGGGACCGTCGGGATAATTGGCAATCCACTTCTGTGTAATGATGCGTTCCAACTGAGCTTCAAATCCGGCATTATCATCCCATGCAGGAGTAACCCTGCTGCTGAAAGTATAATTATCACTACCCACATTGTCTGCAAAAGCACCCGGAGTCGAAGTATGATCAGCCAAATAATCGTCTACACCGGCGGCATTATTCTCCTCAAACGACATGCGTACACCTTGCTCATAGAATGATTTGGCCGTTCCACCCATATCCCAGCCACGTAATGCACCTTCGGCACGCAGGAAGAACGATTCGGCAGCCGTCATCCATACTACCGGAGTAGAAGCACGGTTAATATTCAGATTAGAGATTTTATTGCCTTGATAATTGCTCATATTGCTTGTTGTGATACCAATACGTACGCCATGATATTCACCGTCATCGGCTGCTGTAAAATAAGAGCTGATTCGCGAATCATTCAGTCCGTTCAAATAGGCTACGATGGTAGCACCCGGACGACAGTCACCCGAATTGAAGTTATAGGCAATCTCGTGCAACGGATGATGATATTCCAATGAATTATGCGAAAGTTCGGCACGTTCCGCTTTACTTTCGATAAAGCCGAACATGTTTTCCATCGACTTCTTTGCCTGTGCTTCTGCCAGTGTGGGATTCGCATATGAAACACGTATAGCAAGACGCAAACGCAGTGTGTTGGCGAACTTCACCCACTTCTCTACGTCCCCCCCATATACACAGTCATAGTCACTCATCAGCTTAGCATCCACATTTCCGTTCACATAATTGCTCAATACTTCGATAGCATTATCCAGTTCTTCAAAAAACTTATTATAAACCAAATCCAATGCGTCATATAAGCTGGAAGAGCCATAGTTTACATATGGAATAGGACCAAATGTATCAGCAATACGGTGCATGCCTTCTACCTTTACGATGGTAGCCAATGCGTCAACTTCCGGCAGTTCCTGTTCAGTGGCTATTTTGTGAATACTTTGCCATGGTGCCATAATTCCGGTATAGGCATAATCAAAAGTGGCATTCACCCATTGTTCCTGAAAGTTATACTGCCCGTTATGATTGGTAGATCCTAAGGTAGCGGCAATATAGCCCGAATAAAGGTCATGCGATAAGTTCTGAGCAATCTGATAGTCAGAGTCGAGCTTGTCGCCATCATTTATGATTACAACCCGACGCAGCATTTGCGAAAAGAAAGCACCCGTCTTCAAGTTGTCTACTTCCATCATTTCCTCGGTGACTTCATTCGGATTTACGTTATCCTCATAGTCGATACACGAAATGTTATTTAATAGCATCAAAGATATCCCGAGAATGGAAAGTTTGTTCCATGATAGTATTTTATTTAATATCATATCTTCTACAATTTATAAGTTTGATTAGAAATTAACTTTCACAGAGAATCCCAAATTACGCAGACTTGGCGACATAAACATGTCGATACCTTGAAAGTAAGTGCCTGTACTTGCTGTCAGTTCCGGATCGAACGGAGCTTTTCTATAAAGGAAAAAGAGATTCTTACCGATGAAAGATACGTTCAACCCCTTAATCCAGTCCACATACTTGTTGATAGGAATATCATAGCCTAACGATAACTCAGCCAAACGGACATTAGTCGCACTGTAGGTGTACATAGAACCAATACCACCCTGAGCACCTGCACCTCCAATTTTCGTATAGTAATCTTCCGCACCGATTGGACGACCGTTAACAATGGCTCCGCCATTATCACGGGCAATAGCTGTAGCCTTTGAAGAGCCGTATGCGTCCATCGTCGCCTGTGTCTGTGATACAACTACACCACCGACACGTGCCGTGAACAGGAATCCCAATGAAAGCCCTTTGTAACTGAATGTGTTTCCCCAACCGAGGTTATACTTAGGAGCACTATTACCAGCCTTTACAAATTCATCAGGCTGAGTAACTACAACCTGGTCCGAAGGATGGACATAGATAGCTCCATGTTCGTCCGTGCGAAGCGTATTCACATAAATATCGCCGATAGATCCGCCTTCTGTCAGTATCATTTTATACATACTTGTCCCGCCCATATCAATTCTATCCAAAGAAGTAAGTTCGTGCGTATAAGGATCTTCATAGTTGCGCAGCAATTCCACCACTTTATTTCGGTTCAATGAATAGGTCAGATACGAACTCCAGCCAAAATTTCCCCATTTGTCCTCAAAACGCAAAGACAATTCGATACCTTTATTATCTACACGACCGCCATTGACTACTTCCGATTTATAGCCGGTAGTAGAAGAAAGGGTACGTTCAAAGAACTGATTGTAGGTACGTGACTGATAGATAGATCCATCCAATCTCAAACGGTTCTTGAAGAAGACAAAGTTAAATCCGGCTTCCCATGATTTGGTACGTTCCGGCTTCAGATTGGGGTTAGGACGTCGGGACTGAGTAACAGGAACGCCATCAACCAACGCATAAGTCGGAATAGCCAGAAATACATCCGGTGAATTACCTACTTCCGAATAAGAAATACGTACTTTCATGTATGGCATAATATCCGTACTGCAACGGAATATATCTGTGATAATCCCCGAAAGACCGATAGACGGATAGAAGAAAGAACCGGTATTCGTCCCTTTGAAGGTAGATGACCAGTCGTTACGAGCCGTCACATCCAGATAAGCCATAGACTTGTAACCGATCTGAGCACTACCGAATATGGCGCGTTTTTTCAAATGATAGCCATATTGGTTGGCCAGATTCTTCTCTGAAGTATCCACGTTGCCAAAAGTAAAGAGGTTGGCTACCGACTTCAGTTTGCCTCCGAAATAATCAGACTGATAATCATTGTTTTCAAAGTTCCCACCCACATTAGCTGTTACATTTAGGGTATTATCGACAAAGTACTTATTAATATTCAGCAATAATTCACCGTATATCTGTTGATTCTCGATATTACTCTTGGAGTAATAACCGTATTTAGAAGCAAACAAAGTATTTGTTCCGGCATCATACATGCGCTCACGGCGTTCGTTGTTGCGGTCCATTTTGGCACGGGCTGTTACATTAATCCAGTCAGCAAATTCATATTTTGCCGATGCAGTTGCCATATAACGGTTCTTATGATTAGGTATTTTAATATGCTCGGTAATCCAGTATGGATTCTGTAAAGCCAGACTTGTGCTGTAAGGCCAGTACTGAGTCAGTAAATTTCGTTCCGAATCATACCGCTGATATGCCTGTACTTTGGAGAAATCATCTCCCGCAGGAAATAGATAAAGAGGTACTAACGAGTTATAATAAAGTCCCTGAGAGGTCATATTTTGTTCTTTTACAGAGCTAAGCATAAAACTCAGGTCAAGAGTCAGCTTATCTTTCAGCATCTTGGCAACATTACGGACAGTGACATTGTAACGTTCGTAGTCATTATTATGGATAATACCTTTGGCATTGGTAGTACCTAAAGATAAGTAAGTCTGATTCTTGTCAGTACCTGTAGAAAGACTGGCAGCATTTGTTACATTCACACCTGTCTGAAAGAAGTCTTTAGGATCATAGCTGCTCGGCGTATTCAATTTACTGCCCCAGCTGTAGTAACTACCCACTTCTGTCTGCCCATAAGTATTTTGAAATTCGGGCAAGACAAGAGGAGCGGAGAAAGTCGTATTATTGGATATGCTGACTGAAGTACGTCCTTCCCTACCTTTTTTAGTAGTAATCATCACAACACCATTGGCAGCGGCACTACCGTAAAGAGCTGCAGCTGACGGTCCACTCAAAACAGAGATACTCTCTATATCCTCGGGATTCAGACCGGAAATAGGATCACCGGACTGACCGGCACCTTCGTATGAGTCCGTAGGCTGTGTAGAAGCGGCACTCATATCACTCATCGGGATACCATCAACCACATAAAGAGCATTGTTATTACCATTCAATGATTTGGTTCCACGCATCACTACACGTGAAGAGCCACCGACACCAGCTGAAGATGAGTTAATTGTAACACCCGCAACTTTACCGTTCAGATTATTGACGAAGTTGGCATCTGCAATGCGTGTAATCTCGGCATTGCTTACTTGCTGTACATTGTATGACAAAGATTTAGCTTCCTTCTTGATACCCAATGCAGTAACAACGACTTCATTCAGTACTTCTGTATCTTCTGTCAGCACAATATTCAGAACTTGGGCATTCTGTACCTTTACTGTTTTCGTGGCATATCCCACATAAGAAATTTCCAGAATATCTCCTTTCCTGGTCTGTAGCGTAAAGTTTCCGTTTATATCGGTGATAGTACCGACCGTAGAATCTTTCACTTTCACATTCACACCGATCAAGGGATCTCCGCCAGCATCTTTCACAACTCCTTTTATTTGGATTTGTCCTTCCTGCTGAACAAGTTGCATTTTATTAGTCGATAAAATAATCTGCTTGTCAACTACGGTATACGTAATATCGGTCCCCTTAAAAATATCATCTAGAATATCCAGAATCTTACCTGATTTATTTCTCACAGAAACAATACGATTCTTCTGAATCGTTTTGTCATTGTAAAGGAAAACATAATCGGAAGCTTCTTCTATTTTATTCAGTACCTGTTCTACAGATACATTGTTCATAGAAATGGCAACATGCGTCCGTTGAGCATAGCCATTCTCTGCAGATAGTTGTAAAACGACTGCAAAAAGTAGTGCCAGACTAATCCTCATAACTAAAGGTAGTTTTAGATTTAAAGCATATTTAGGATATAATGCAATAAATGAATGATTTTTTTTCATACATTTGCGGTTAACTAAAGTTTATTACTATAATGAACTGTGGTTTGATTCCGGTTAGCGTTTGCAAGACTCCTTACCGCGAATCTGAAAAATTGGGGGAAGACAGCTGTTGGTAGCAGCTTTCTTCCTTTTTTTACGATCTTTGTGTTATCTCATAGGCTATTCTCATTTTTATGGTTACTAATATAAATCTACTATTATCTTTTTCTTTGTGAATGTATCATCTGCCTGTTGTACCGCCTCCTCAGTTCTCCACTTCAAGGCAGCAGACTTAGCCAGATAATCCAATATCTGTGGCAGTGTTTCATTACGGAAGGTCGCACGATATTTATATTCTTTTCCCGATATATTATTAAACTGAATATCTACATTAAAATGCCGTGCCAGCCGTTTGAATATTTCACCCAACTCGGCATTGCGGAATATCAACTTACCGTCTTTCCATGCCACCTTTTCATAAACATCCACTTTTCCCTTCAACAATTTCTGATCTACCTTATTATAAAGCAATCGTTCTCCTGGAGCTAACTGAACTGTTGTTTTTCCGTCCGGTGAAATAACGTTTACTTTACCCTTTTCTAATACCGTTTCTATACTATTATCATCTTCGTAAGCATTCACATTAAATTTGGTTCCGTACACATAGACACTTAACCCGGCAGGAGTATTGACGTAAAAAGGCCGTTTCCTGTCCGCTTCTACTTCAAAATAGGCTTCACCTTTTAATTCAACATTACGATTATCTTTCTTAAAAACGGTAGGATAACGTAAAGTACTACCGGAGTTTAACCAGACAACCGAATGGTCAGGAAGTTCGTAACGAATGACTGAACCTGTAGCCGCCATGACTTCTGCATACTTCTCTTCAGTATCCGTTGCTCCCCAATATAAATATCCCAAAATCAAAGAAGAAAGTAATAAAGGTATAGTCAAGAATGCAGCATAACGCATCAACTGATTATACATACTCCTTCTTCTGTTTGTCTTTATTTGGGTCTGTGCTTGTTGATAGGCACCCATTACATCAATAGACTCCATTTCCTTAATATCCTCTCCTAATGCCTGCGCTTTTCGGAGCAATGATTCCGGATTCATATTTTCCATATTCTCTTTCAAAATCTTATCTTTTAATTGCAATTACACTAATAGTACAACTGAGGTAATCGAAAAGGGACAGGTATAACATACTTTTTTTTTTTATTTTTTAAGCTATCTTATTTTCCACAGCTTCATACCAAAAACAAAAAAAGAAAGAAAATTTTAGGAAATGCTGATTTTCTTATTATATATTTGCAGTAAAATGAAAAACTACAGAATCTCAAAATAATGAAAATATCTTTTTCCAGACAGACTAAAGAAAGAGCTTTCAAACAACTTTACGAGGATTATTATGCCCCTTTCTGCCTGTATGCAAAAAGATTTGTAGATGATAAAGAAGTCCGCGAGGACATTGTTTCGGATGTATTCACCTCCCTATGGGACAAGTTGGATACCGACTCTTTCGATTTGCAATCAGAGACAGCATTGGGATATATAAAAATGTGTGTAAAAAACAGCTGTTTGAACTTTCTGAAACATCAGGAGTATGAATGGAGTTATGCCGAAAATATCCAAAAGAAAGCTCCTCTATATGAAACAGAAACAGATAGTGTATATACACTTGATGAGTTATACCGAATGCTATACGAAACATTAAATAAGCTTCCGGAAAACTATCGCACCGTATTTATGAAGAGTTTCTTTGAAGGCAAAACACATGCGGAAATTGCCGAAGAAATGAATCTCAGCGTAAAATCCATTAATCGGTATAAACAAAAAACAATGGAACTCCTGCGGAACGAGTTGAAAGATTACCTCCCGCTATTTTTATTATTCCTGTCTCCCGAGCAACTGTAAGCTCTCTGCTAAAACACGGCACTCTTTACGATTAATCTTCCCATTTCCCGTTTGAGGAATATGATTTACCTGATAAATATATTTAGGACGATAATAAGGTGCTAAGACTGATTCCAATTTAGTCTCTAGCGCACTTATTTCCATCTGCCCTTCTATCAATAAAGTAACAGCCTGCCCCAAACGTTGATCCGGAACGGAAGTGATTACAAACGGGACAGGAATAAACGACTGAAGTAACTTTTCGATCTCTTCTGCCTGCACTTTAATTCCTCCGCTATTGATTACATTATCCTTTCTTCCCAGAATCGTAAAACTACCGTCCGGATAAATGCGGGCAATATCATTTGTCTGCAGAGTATCATCGCAGACAAGCGGAGCATTAATCATCAAAGTATTTTCTGAAGACAAAAACAACTCTACGGATGAAAAAGGATAATAACGATCGGATGCTGCTGCGCCATTCAGACGGCGAAGAGCGATGTGAGAAAGGGTTTCCGTCATCCCGTAAGTTGAATAAACAGCATTGGACAGATTTCTGATTTTTTCCTCTAAAGCCTTGTCAACTGCTCCGCCTCCTATAATTAAAATCTCCGTTTGCTTTAATTTCTCTTTCTCTTCGGGTATCTGAAATGTATTATACACCTGCAAAGGCACCATAGCCGCAAACCTTAAAGGAGTGTCCACATCTGCCAATGGATGACCGGAAGCCCGACGTACTATAAGATTCAACCCGGCAATCAAAGAACGGACGACTACCATCATCGCCCCGATATAGCGAAGGTTCATACACAATAATGCCGTTTCACCCTGCTTTAAATCCAGAAACTCACAAGTCAGGCGTGCACTCTGTATCATCTGATCTTTGCGAACAAGCAATTCTTTAGGTGCCCCCGTAGAACCGGAAGTATGTACAGTGATCACAGGATCATCATTAAACCATTCGTTTAGAAAAAGATACAAGTCCCATATAGCAGAAGGGTGGTTTCCCTCACCTTCTGCTACAAGGCTATGTATATCGCCCGGAGTATATTCCTTTCCCTCCAGCAACAAACGCTGTTTTTGTCGGTCGAATATCATCATTTACAAAACCACAAACAATCTTTTCTGATTTCAAGAGGCATCTCTACATTATCTGTAAAGAGTAACCCGGTGCCTAACCCTTGCGGCAATGGATTCTGAAAAGTAGCACACCATTGAGCGATAGCATTCAGACCGATATTAGACTCCAGAGCAGAAGTTATCCACCAACCGATATTCAGTTTCTCCGCTTCTGCAATCCACTCCTCGCCACCGGCTAATCCGCCATGAAGAGAAGGTTTGATAATAATATATTGCGGACGGATAGCCGAAAGTAATCTTTGCTTTTCTTCCCAGGTATTATAGCCTATCAGTTCCTCATCCAAAGCTATCGGCAAAGGAGATTCGGAAGTAAGACGTGCCATTTCTTCCCATTGTCCGGCACGAATGGGCTGTTCTATCGAATGTAAGTCCAGTTCGGACAAGCGTTTCAATTTCTCCATCGCATCTGTTGGCGAGAATGCTCCGTTGGCATCTACACGCAATTCTATTTCTTTAAAAGAATAGTGAGAGCGGATATGTTGGAGTAAAGCCAGTTCTTCTTCAAAGTTGATGGCACCGATCTTCAACTTTATACAGCGGAATCCCGCCTCCATCTTCTTCTCTATCTGAGCAAGCATTCTATTGAAGTCACCCATCCAGATAAGCCCGTTTATCGGAATACCTGCTTCCCCACGTGAGAAGGGTGTATCCCACAAAGCCCAGCTTCCTTCAAAAAAGTGACGAATGGCTGTCTCCAAGCCAAAAAGGATGGAAGGGTACTTGCATAGAGCTTCCATGTCCAGCTTACCTCCCTGATTCTCTACCTGCCGGCAGATTTTAGCCAGCACTTCCTCGTAATCGGGAAGATCATCACAGCTAAGATTTGGCAGAGGAGCGCACTCCCCGATCCCTACCCAATTGGGAAATTCGGGAGCAGTAAAATGAAGATACCAGACTTTTCGCGTTGTGTATGTGCCTCGTGAAGTTCCGGCCGGCTGCTTGAAATGAAGCACCCGCGGAATAATGTCTATTTTGCAATCCATTGTTTAAGGGAACTTCGGATATTTCTTAAAGTTAGGTTTACGTTTCTCCAGAAATGCATTCTTTCCTTCCTGAGCCTCATCCGTCAGATAGTAAAGCAAGGTCGCATCCCCTGCCAGCTCCTGAATACCTGCCTGGCCGTCCAGTTCGGCATTCAATCCGGCTTTAATCATCCGCAAGGCCAACGGACTGAGCAGCATCATTTCTTCCGCCCATTGCACATACTCATCCTCCAGTTGCTCCAATGGAACTACTTTATTCACCAATCCCATATCCAACGCTTCCTGCGCATTGTATTTCCGGCAAAGGAACCATATCTCACGTGCCTTCTTCTGACCGACGACACGAGCCAGATAAGAGGCTCCGAAACCTGCATCAAAGCTACCTACGCGAGGACCGGTCTGTCCGAAGATCGCATTCTCCGAAGCAATCGATAAATCGCAAACTACATGAAGCACGTGTCCGCCACCAATGGCAAATCCATTTACGGCAGCAATTACCGGTTTCGGAATGCTGCGGATTTGTTTCTGTACATCCAGAACACTCAGACGGGGAACACCGTCCTTGCCGATATAGCCGCCACGCCCTTTCACATTCTGGTCACCGCCCGAACAGAAAGCCTTGTCACCAGCTCCCGTAATCACGATCACATCAATATCCGCTTCTTCCCGGCAAATGCGCAATGCGTCACTCATTTCAGCCGTTGTAGTCGGAGTAAATGCATTTCGATAGCGTTCACGGTTAATGGTGATGCGGGCAATCCCATTATAGTAATCAAAGAGGATATCTTCGTATTCTCTGATGGTTGTCCATTCTCTTTGTGTTGACATAATCTATTTTTGTTTTAGTTGATGATAATAATCTTTCAGTATACGTGCATCTTTATTTTTATTGCTGAATACTTCCATCAGAACCGGTTGTTCCATGGCTTCCGGTTGTGTGAAGGTTTTCATCGCTTCGGCAAGCTGTTCTTCATTCTCTACCCGTTGATAAAGGAATCCGCGTTCTTCCGCCCATCCTTTGGCAGATGTCTTGTGAACGGCTGTAATATACTTGTGCGATGTACCCGACATATCCAGTCCGGGTAATGTATGGAAAATCTCCCCTCCTCCGTTATTCAGCAAAAGAATGCGTAGATTAGGACGGACATTGATATTCCACAAAGCATTCATATCATAAAAGAAACTAAGGTCACCTATAGCTATAAAATTTAGTTTATCCGAACCGGCAGCATATCCCACTGCCGTGGACAACGAGCCTTCGATGCCGCTTGTACCCCGATTACAGCATACCTCAATCGTAGAAGGAACCTGGTATAACTGAGCATAGCGGATAACAGAACTATTTGCCAGATGCAATGCACATGATTCCGGCAATGCTTTTATCAAAGCACCGATAGCCGACATTTCCGAATATCCGAACTCCGGTTCGGGAATGGTCTTGCAATAATTCTCCCATACACGGGGATACTCCGGCACGCGGTTATCCAGCAATGGAGCTATTTTCTCCAGAAACTCAAACGGGTCCATTTCGATGACGGTAGTCAGAGAACCGTAAAGGTCAACCACTTCTCCATCAGCAGACACATGCCAGTGTTCTTTAGGCGGATGCTGCCGAAGATATTTTTTCAACCGCTTGGAAACCACATGTCCGCCATAAGTAATCAGTAGTTCGGGAGTCATCTGGCCGGTTTTCTCTTCGGGCATCGCATAAAGCGCCGCATCAAAATTCTTCACCGGAATACCGGGTACTGTCTGATTACCGATATGCTCGGTCAGCCACACGAAATGTTTATATAACAATTTGGTATGCCGTTTCTCAAACAAGTAAATCAAGTTCATCTGTCCGACAATAACCATCCGCTTCTGATATCTGTTCAAGCGTTCGATCAGGTCATTGTAATCCCGGTCGTATACATTCAGACCCTGATAGCGCGTGATAACACGTACTTCGGGAAGCGACTCCGCCGTAAACTGGAACAAAGGTTCGGATATAGGAATATTAATATGTACCGGACCTTTTCCATGATGGTTGGTTTCCAGCAATGCTTCATTCACCAAGCGGTTACAGTACCATTCATCCTCTTCTGTCTGAATCTCCGGAAGGTTTACCGATTTCTTGACCAATGTCTGAAAAACACCGGGCTGCGGCAATGTCTGTCCCGCCATCTGTCCAATCCAGGCAGCAGGCCGATCGGCAGAGATCACAACTAAAGGTATATTCTGATAATACGCTTCTGCCACAGCAGGATGAAGATTGAGCAACGCTGTACCGGAAGTACAGCAAACGGCAGCAGGATGCCCGCCATTCAGCGCAAGACCAATCGCAAAATAACCGGCACTCCGCTCATCCGTCATAGCATAACAAGTAAAACCCGGATGAGTAGACAGCGTATGCACAAGAGGTGCATTACGGCTACCGGGACATAACACTACTTTCGTAATTCCATGCGCCTCAAGCAACGCGACCAACTGGAGTATATTTTTCTTGTCCGAATACATATTAATAGTGATTAGCTTGTTAATGATTCATCATTATTGGAGCAGACACAAGAATACGCCTCATTGTCTGCAATTTCTTTTCCGTTTCCTGCCATTCATCATTCAACTCTGAAGAGGCTAACAATCCGCCACCGGCATACAGTGTCAGTTGCTCGTCTTCAATGTGCATGCAACGCAGATTCACATACAAATCTGTGCGTCCCTCCGGATCGAGCCAACCGATAAAACCGGAATAATACTTACGATCGTACCCTTCATTTTCCAAAATGAACCGGTAGGCTTCTTCTTTAGGCAGTCCGCACACGGCAGGAGTCGGATGCAGGACTTTCAGAAGGTCTCCCAGATTTTTATTATCTTTCAAAGAGAAATGAAAATCAGTTTTCAGATGTGACAGGGCGCCGGCATATGCCGGATAAGGCCCGCTCTCTGTAGAGCGAATGCCCAGCGAAAGAAGCTGCCGACGGATATAGGACGCCACATAATCCTGCTCCTGACGGTTTTTGTCATCCCATACTTGCGGAAGTTTACCATTCTGCAAAGGTTGAGTTCCTGCCAAGGCAACTGTATTCCATTCATTTTTTTCGCCCGACAATATAATTTCGGGGGTACTTCCCAGCCACACACCCGTCTGAGGAGTATAACACAGATAGATATAAGAATGAATATAACGTTGACAAGCTGCACGAAAAACAGCTGAAGGGGAAAACTCCGGATTCTTTCTAATAGTGAGACTACGGGAAAGCACCAGTTTATCAAAGGTAGCATCACGCAAGGCTTCAATAAATGTATGAAAACAGGTCGCATACTTCCCTGTACAAAGGGTATGAAAAGATTCCTCCGGATAACTTTGCAAGACCTGCTCTTCGTCTGCCACGATTTCCATAGGCAACGGCCGTCCAGTCCTGTCGGACTGTATCAACACAATCGGGCATGACTTATCTACACGGAACGGAGCAATCACAAATCCTCTTTGTCCATTCAGTTCTTTCAAATCGTAAATCAGGCGGACAGCTCCGACATCTTCAGTCAACAGACGAGGATACTTCTCCCCGGGAACACGATAAACAGCAAAGGGCTGTTTCCGCAGAATGAGTGCATCAATAGTTGTCAAGTTACTTTTTTCGTCAATCATCTTTTTTTCATCACACTGTTGACCACCCGTATAGAGGACACCAGTTTATTGGTTGAAGTAAAAACGTCCACATTCCATACATGGGAGGAACGTCCTTTGTGTACAATCGTCGCTACTGCACGTACTGTATCACCTTCGTGCGCAGAAGATATATGATTTCCGCTGACCTGCATTCCTACCACAATTTCATCCGGCTGACAGAGAATCATCGAGCCGAGTCCGGCAACTGTTTCTCCCAATGCAAGCGTAGCTCCACCGTGCAAAATACCGAACGGCTGACGGGTACGGTGATCTACCGGCATCGTCGCCTCTACACGGTCTTCGTCGGCATATGTATATTGGATACCCAGATTACCCATCAATGCGTGACGCGCCTGTGCATTCAACTGGTCCAAAGGAATCTCTGCAGCGCGAACTTCCGCTATTATCGCCTTTTCGACAGCCAGAGCCACTCCGTCTTCCTCATTGGAAGCTGTCACATAATCCGCACAGACCTTTACCGAATCCTGCGAATGCCCCATCGCCACTCCCAGTCCTGCCAGCTGAATCATCGTTACATCGCACACACCGTCTCCTATAGCGATGACTTCTTCACGCTTCACATCCAGTTCTTCCAATAAAGCTCCCAATGTGTTGGCTTTATCAATCGCACACGGCACTACTTCCAGAAAATAAGGTTCGGAACGGAAAACATCCAAAGCTCCGTTCAACCGTCTCTTCCAGTGTCCTTCCAGACTAACCAACGCTTCCTCGTCATCGCTGACAAGCATACACTTACACGGAGCAAAGTCAATTGCTACAGAAAATTCCTCTTCCTTGATCACTTTCAAATTATTCAAGCGAGCTTCATTCTGGATATGTTCATTCTCCGGAGTGTCAGTAATGATCGTATCATCATGGTAAGTGAACAGTGCGAAATTATTTTTTCTTGCCTTCTTTTCCAGATAAGGCAACATTTCCGGATTAATCCTCCGCTCAAACAGTATTTCTCCGTTTTGAGCATTAATTATCTGGCAACCATTATAAGAAAGGATATAACCTCCATAATTTCCGAGTTCTAGGGATTTGGCTAAAGGCATCAGACCGTAAGTCGGTCGGCCGGATGCCAACACGATACGTACTCCCATCTGCTGAACTTTCAGCAAAGCAGCCAATGTACGTTTACTAATTTCTTTTGCATCATTGAGAAGCGTTCCGTCTACATCAAGAACTAATAATTTATACTTCATGGACACACGATTTTGATTTAGATTACAAAGGTAGGAAATTGAGTGAACGACTGAAAGCGGAAAGAGATAAAAATTACTTTAATTTCACTCTTTCAGATGCATTTCCAAATAATCACGAAGGATTCGGGCATGATTATAAACCGGTTCTTTGGATGCATAAAGCAAAGTGATCACCAGATGAGGTTTGATAAGAGTCAGAAAATCGGCAACAGCTTGAGAAGCTTCCAGTTCCTTCTGATACATTACGACAAAATCATTCCAGTGCCCCGGAATATCTTCATGAAACCATCTGCGCAGTGCTGCGGAAGGCGTTATATCTTTTGCCCAGTAATCATATTTCAACCATTCTTTTTTGATTCCACGTGGCCAGAGTTTATCTACCAGCACCCGATATCCGTCGGTCTCTGAAAAGTCTTCGTACACTCGCTTTATCCTAACTTGCACCATTTCCGTTTATATTTAGTTATCATAAGAATAAACCGATAAAACGGAAAATTGTTTATCGAAAAAGCCAAAATCAACCTAAGGATTCCTGCGCTTTTTTAAATTCGTAAGGAGTCATACCAGTCTTTTTCTTGAACATACTGTACAGAATAGGCGTACTATTAAATCCGGCTTCATCAGCTATCGCACGAATGGTATAATTGGGATGTTGCTTCAATAACTGAATCGCATAGTTAATACGAAGTTCATTAATATACCCGTTGAAATTAGTTCCGGTGTTTTCCTTGATCATCCGGGCGAAACGCGCATTATTCAAATGTACAATCTGAGCCAGATCCTCTCTCGACAACTCCGGAGACAGATATAACTGATCCTGGACAACAATACGATTCAGTTCTTTGAAAATTTTCTTATTCTCATCCTCTTCCTCCCTACTCTCCACTACTTCATCCGGAGATAAATCGTCTTTTTCGGAAAAGCCAGTTTCCGGTTCCAAGTCCAATGGAACAGCTATCGGATCTTCCGCATCTCCATCTATGAATAATTGTTTGTTCTCTACTTTTCCAGCCAGTTTCTCATTGATAAACTTTGCCAGCATTTTGTTTTTATATTTAACAATAATCGTATGACGCCAAATCCGCCATAGCACAAATAAAATGAGACAAGTGACACATCCCAAAAAAGCAAGTGATATGTTTCTGATTCTTAACTGTAAAGTCTGTTCGGCAATATATTCTTCCTGCTCGTCAGCTTTATGAATAGCATTTAATTCCAAAGCCGCATTCTGTTTATCCTTGCTGTTAATACCATCAATAATAGAAATAATAGACTCACGTAATGCTGCTACTTTTTCAAAATCCTTCAAGCCTTTATAAGCTTTCACCTCTTTCTGAAGGATACTAATATACTGCAAGTTGACAGTATCCTGCTCTTGCATCAATTTCTTAAAATCCTGACATTGATCAACGACTTTCTGATATTGTTTAGACACTAGCAGATAAGGTATCGCATAGGTTTTTCCATCCGGTGTCTGTGAATTCTCTGTTGACAAATATTGTTGATAATATTTTTCCGCCTGATCATACTTTCCTTCCAGATAGCAGATATACGACATTTTTGCATACAAGTAAGTATATTGCAGATCAAGAAAGCCTTTTGTTTTTTCCGGTAATTTAGCTATATCTTTAAGTAGCTTTTCGCGCTTCAACCCAACCTCCAATGCTTCTTTACTACGGGAATCATTGAGCAGATAATCCATTTTCATCCCATAAAAGTATGAAAGCATAGCCATTTCCAATTTGGAACTTGTACCTTGAAGCAATTTGATAGCTTTGTCAAAATAGTCATATGCCTCCTCTTTGAAAGACAATTGCCATTTATTTTCACCAATGCAAAACAACAGCTTACTTTCAGCCCCTTTATCCTTTTCTTTTTGTGCTAGCTTGATACCATCAAGAGCATACCTCATACTCTCTTTATAGTCACTCATAAGCACTGCTAATTCTGCCAGGTCGACAGTCATGGTCAACAAGTGCTTAGTATCTTTCTGAGAAACGGAATCCAGCAAATAAGACTTTTTGGCATACAAAAAAGCCAGTTTAGTCATATACATATTACGATAAACCCTGCTACGTAATTCATGTATAATACGCAGAGGGATAGTCTTCTTACTTTCAGCTCCATCCAACAAACTTAAAGCCCGTTCAGGTTCTGCCATATAAATTCGACTTATATACTCACTGGTATATAGCGAATCATTCTCTATAGTTTTGTCGGCGAAAAGGAGCTGGTTAAACACAAACAAAAACAAACAAAAACAAATAACCGAGCGAATACTTTTCATTATAATCCCAATGATTTTACTCCCCAAAAGTAAAACATAGTTTCATAAAATGCAAGAATTGAACATATTTGAATGAACTAAAATAAGAAAAGTTAGTGATTATAAAAGTCAGGAGCTATCAAGTTTTCCCCACCAACCACATACAATAAAATACTAAAAATCAAGCATATGTCACATACATAAAACAAAACATCTCAACATATAAATAAACTGCCGATTCTATTAATGAATCTGCATAAGATCAGAGCAGCACATGAAAAATCGAACCGACCAGTCTAAATAAACACCAGACAATTATTAACCCGCCACACTCATCAGAGCAAAACAGCACAAAAACAGAAAATCAAAAAAGAGAAACACATACTGTAATAAGAAAGATTATAATCCCAACGCTTTATCAAACCGTTGCTCCATACATGCACTCAAATCCGTCGTTACAAACTTTCCTTTATAGAAAAGAGAAAAGATAGTAGCAGGTGTAGGTGCATTTTGTGCTTGTGCCATCGTTTCCAATCTGACTATCTTCAATGGAATACCTTTGTTCTCAGTCACACTCACTAAAGAATTACGGACATGAAACTCTGCAAACGGACAACGATGTGTATAATAAACGACTACACCTTCTTTTTCCTCACATTCTCCACTTGATACTGTTCCATTGAATGACGGATCAGGAGCTGCCGGATTTATCTTCAAAGCCAAAAGACTGAAACCATAGGGTAGTTTTTCTATCGTCTCAAACCCCTGACGTAATAACCATTTCGCATCACCCATAAAATGAAATTTAGAGGTACCGACCACAGTCACCAAGCCATCCCTACCCTGTGCTTTGGCATCCTCGACAGCAGACTGCAATAGTGCTTTGCCATGCCCGCATCCTTTATATTTTCCTGAAACCCAAAAACAGTTTATCATTAAATAGTTAGGTGCATTAACCGGAACCCAAGCTTTTTCGGCAGGTCCATATTCTATAAATACTTTTGCACGTTCGTCAAGCCGTCTGAAAACATAGCCATTCTCAAACTCATTTTTCAGCCATGTCTTTTTCAACTCATAGCTATCCTTACATTTCTTATCGGAGAAAGCACAGCAAATATGTTCTTTTTCGATATTCTCTTTAGTCAGAGTGATATACTTCGCTTCCATAATATTCTGTTTATTAGTATATAAATTCCGGTTGTCCATTTTAACTACAGCAAAGATACACAATCGAAAGTAATAAAACATTGTCCAGTCTCGTCAAAATGACACAGTAGTACGGATTAAAGTTCGGAAAACAGATAAGTAAATAAACCTGAGTGACAAACTTATCAAAGAACTTATTGACCACTCTGTGGAAGAAGTGATCAAAAAAACTCCCTAAGAAAAAACAGGAGGAATATCGCACAATGATTTAACATAAAGCGTGAAACCGCTGACTGGTAACCATACAAATATCCGGCTTTGCTGCAATTCACAATAGTAAAGCCGGATATTTAACTGTCAAAAGCATATATCCCATATACCACAAGCTCTTTCCAATGCTACTAGTGAAGCGGCATATCCTTTCATTGTTTCCAGATACTCCTGTTGCACTTCATTATAAGTACGCTGGGCAACCAGTACATCAAGAATACTCGTTTCTCCCCGTTTGTATTTATATACCATTCCGTCGAGCACCTTCTGCGAGTCTTCAAGTACACCGGCTTTATATTGAGCTATCTTTTTCTTTTCAGCCTCATAGTTGAACCAGGCCTGGGTTATCTCTGCCTGTATCTGCAATTCCATATCTCTTTCCATTATCTCCGATTGGGCAATCCGAAACTTTGCAGCTTTTACAGCTCCTTTATTTATATTCGAGAATGTCAGAGGAACAGATACACCGGCAGTAGCAGAACGGGACGGAGGAAGAAAGCCGTTCCAGTTTCTTTCATAAGAAACAGATACTCCGATATCGGGTCTGCGTTCCGCTCTCGTCAGTTTATATTCCCGGGTAGTAACTTCAGTACTTTTTTGAGCAACAAGCAGGTCGATGCGATTATCCAGTCCCGCTTTGACCAAATCAGACAGAGCAAAGTCCCTGCTTAGCTCTTCCCAATTTCCCAAAGGGATATGAAGCGTATCAGCACTCATCCCCATGTGTTTATTCAACAAAACCAAAGCGGAATGATAAGCCGCCTCCTGACTGTAAACAGTATTAAGCAAGGTGACAGTTTCCAGTTTTGACTGCCGGACATCATTCTCCGTAATCTCTCCCGAAACATAACGTAAACTATCTGACTGACTCAGCTGATACATATACTCATAAGAACTTTTCTGTACTTCAAGTAATTCGCGCTGAAGAATTGCTTCTAGAAAAAGGTCGGCAGCCTCCGCCCTCAAATCCTGAAAGCCCTGTTGCAGGAACAGTTTCTCCAATTCTGCCTGAGTCCGCGCCAACTTAATACGTGCTCCCCTTTTATTTCCCATTTCTAATGAATAGGAAACTCCCAACGAGAAAGTCTCATTACCTGCTTCAAATTCCAACTCCGGATCCGGAAAGATTTTCCGGGCAATTACTTCCGCATCAGCAATACTCACATTGAGTTTTTCGGCTAAATAACTCAGGTTCTTTTTCCCTACCCGATTCAGATATTCTTCGAAAGAAATAGACTGCCCCTGCTTTATTTCAGGCATTTGCGCAAAAGTCGGAATGAGTACGGCTTCCACCATTAAAAGCAAGAGCACTATATTATATCGTATATTCTTTTTCATCGTTCTTCTTTTTATTTAAAACATTGTTCTCAACCAGATAATAGAAAGCCGGAAGCAGAAACATAGAGATAAGGGTTGAAAACATCAATCCATACACAATCACTGTTGCCAGCGGACGCTGTACGTCACTACCAATTCCGGTTGCCAACGAAGCCGGGAAAAGTCCGAGTATCGTAGTGACCGAAGTCATCAGAATAGGTCGGAAACGCTGGCGTGCCCCTTCTATGACCGATTTCCGGAGTTCCATTCCTCCCCTGCGCAGCCCATTGACCTGCGATACCATGATAATTCCATTTTGTATGGAAAGCCCGAACATCGCTATAAATCCTACGGCAGAAGATACATTCAGCGTCATACCACGCACATTAAGAGCAAGCATACCTCCGAAAAGTGCCAGAGGAACAATAGCCAATACCAGTCCTGCCTGCCGGAACTTCCCGAACGTGACATAAAGCAGTATAAACATCCCTGTCAGTGTCAGCGGTATAATGACAGCAAGACGTGTATAAGCCCGTTTTTGATTTTCGAAGGCCCCTCCCCATTTGATGGTATATTTATTCTTGTCATAATGTACTTTCTCATTGATCGTATTCTGGGCTTCATTCAGAAAAGATGTCAGGTCACGACCGCGCAAATTCAGCTTTACCGTCAAATGGCGTCTGTTCATTTCCCTGGTAATCGTACTTTCGCCGACACTCAATCTGACATCGGCAACCTGAGAAAGAGGTATCTTTGCACCGGTGGAAGAAGTCAACATAAGTCCGGCTATTTTCTCCGGAGTATTCCGCGCTTCCTCTTTATACTTACAGGTGATGCCATACTGGCGGTCACCCTGATAAAGTTGTGCGATAGCTTTACCTCCGACAGCCACTTCAATCAGATCCGCTACATCGGATACATTTAATCCGTAACGAGCTATGGCATCACGATTCATACTGATCTGTAACTGTGGCAAGGGTGGTTCCTGATCAATATCCAGATCAACAGCCCCTCGCACAGTTCCTAATGCCCTGGTTATTTCTTCGGCAATACGACGTGTTTCACGAAAATCTTCGCCATATACTTTCACCACCAGTTCACTATGGGCCCCGGCTATCTTATCCATCACCCCGTCTATCATAGGTTGGCTAAATCCTACTTTAAAACCGGGAAGTAACTTATATTCTTCTTCCAGTTCATGAATCAAATCCTTTTTAGTTTTTCCTTTCGGCCATTCATCATAAGGCTTAATACCGATGGACACTTCAAAATGTGAAGGGGTGAACGGATCAGTTCCGTCGTCATTCCTTCCCGCCTGTACCATAATATAAGTTACTTCGGAATACTTCATCGTACGGGCACGCAAAGTATCAGATAACTCCCGTGACTTTTCTACGGAAATTCCGGGTGGCAGATTAACCTGTAACCATATCGAACCTTCATCCAGCTCCGGAAGGAAGTCTTTTCCTACGACAACACTCAACACGATCCCCGCTGTCAGAATCAGTCCTGATGGAATGATGGCTTTTAAGGGAGCTTCCAGAAATCCTGTAATGGTACGAATGTATTTATCCTTTAGTCTGTCCAGCCATTTATTCTTATATATTTTATGTGGTTTACGATAGATTGCATAGGCAAGTCCCGGAATCAATAAGAGCGCAACCAACAGTGCTCCAATCATTGCATAGCTCATCGTAAATGCCATTGGAGTAAAAAGTTTGCGTTCAACACGTTCAAAGGCAAACAGCGGAAGGTATGCCGTAATAATGACAATGGTTGAGAAAAGAATAGGCCGACCCACTTCTTTGGCGCGTTGCGCCATGCTTTTTTCTTCGAGATATTGTTTGGGATTATCCTCACGTTTCTTAAGGATCGTTTCCAGCATAACGATAGCGCCGTCCACAATAATACCGAAATCAATAGCACCAAGCGACAGAAGGTTAGCCGGAATATCCGTCAGATGCATAAGAATAAAAGCGATAAGCAATGACACAGGAATCGTTATAGATACCAATAATGCACCACGCCAGTTGCCTAGAAACAGAATAAGCACAAGAACCACCAAAGCCATACCCATCAGCAAGGTATGGGATACGGTACTCAAAGTAGTATCCACCAAGTTGGTACGATCCAGAAAAGTATGTATCCTCACTCCTTCCGGCAATGTCTCATTATTTAACTCATCAACTGCCACATGAATATCTTCCAGTACTTTAGACGGATTCTCATGTTTCAGAAGGAGTACAATTCCTTCCAGACTCTCAGAGTAGTTGCGGGTACGGTCCGTATATCCCAGCACTCCCTTTCTTTCAAGATTTCCATACTTCAAAGAACCTATATCATTCAGAAAGACAGGAACTCCGGAAGTAGTACTCACTACAATATGTCCCAAATCGTCCAAATTTCCGATTAATCCAATTCCCCGTACCACATAACCCAAGTCACCACGATTCAACACGCTTCCCCCCACATTGGCATTGTTATTCTCAATGGCTTCAACAACCTGGCTGAGAGATAAATTATATTGTTCCAGTTTGGACGGATCTACTTCAACCTGGAACTGAGTAGTGATCCCACCGAAATTGGTTACATCAGCCACTCCCGACACTTCCTTGATACGGGGAATAATTACCCAGTTCTGAAGGTCGGTTAATTCGCGTAATGAGTGCTGGTCACTTTCTATGATATAACGGTACACTTCTCCTACGGGAGATGTCAGCGGATCAAGTCCCGGAACAGCTCCATAAGGCAGTTCTACTTCATTCAATCTTTCCTGTACGCGCTGGCGGCTCCAGTAGTCCTCTGTCCCGTCCTTAAAGACAATGGTAATCATTGACAGCCCGAATGTACTCTTACTCCGCATGACGTGCATACCGGGCAGCCCATTAATAGCGCGTTCCAAAGGAATGGTTATCTGCTGTTCCACTTCCTCCGCAGCCAGTCCGGGAACTTGAGTGACCACCTGGGAAGTGACATCTGCAATATCCGGATATGCTTCTATCGAAAGCTGTTTCCATGAGTAATATCCAAAGATACACATCATCACAAACAGGCAAAGCATTACCCATCTTTTTTGTATAATTGAAAGCATTAATTCCTTCTTCATAATTTCTTACTTTAAATAATATCCTCCTTCACTGATTATCTTATCTCCGGGACGCAATCCTTCGCTGATCACCGCTATTCCGTTTTCTGTTGTCTCCACTGTCACCGACGTCCGTACGAAAACCAACGGAGCAATCTGCACAAATACATAGCTATCCTTTTCGCCCTGCAGTAACGCTTTCTCCGGGATTTGAATTTGTCTGACCGGAACACTCAGAAAGTGGACAGTAGTGTACATCCCCAGCTTCAGATGTCCGTTCAAATTATCACAGATCGAAAGTACCTGAATGGACCGGGTTTCCTCGTCTACCTCCTCCTCTACATGATACACATTGCCTTTAATAACCGTACCGGGCAATGCCGAAATTTCAATATCCAGACTACTGCCTTCATTTATAAACCGGATATCTTTCTCCTTTACCTGAGCCGCAATCCATACCTTAGACAGGTCGGCAACAATAGCTATCGGTTCGGTATCGTCTTTCAGATATTGCCCTGTTACGATGTTATCCTTTATCACTTCCCCGGGAATAGGAGAACGAACAATCATCGGTTGCCCCAATATCATTTCCGCCGGATTGTCCACCTGATATACCCGCAATGCGGCAGAGGCGTTTTCAAACTCCTTATCTGCTATCAATAAAGCATTCTGGGCTTCTTCCAGTTCTCTTTGCGAACTGACACCATTCCTTATCAGATCTTCTTTGCGTTTCAAATCTTTTTTAGCAAGTTCCCTGGACGAAAGTGCCTGAAAGTATTCCTTTTGTGCAGAAGTAAAGTCGGGGGAACTGATTTCAAATAAAGGTGTTCCCTGACGTACCGACTGTCCGATACGCACATAAGATTTTGTGACTCTCCCTGCAAATGGAGGAGCAACATAAGCATAACGGGGAGGAATGGGACGCACCACACCGGACGTTATCACCTTCTTGGAATAGGGTTTCAGTTCAGACACTGATACTTTGATTTTTTCAAGTAAAAGAGGATCTGCAATATAGACCGTGTCACCTTGTATACGATAGCCACTTTTTTGCTCTGATTCCTGTTTATCCCCGCATGCGGTAAAAAACAACACACTGCCAATAATAAATGTGTGTAACTCTCTCTTCATCATCATAATTAAACATAAGTTAAGTTAGTAACCGGATTTCCGGGCACAAAGATAGACGGCTCCCTTCGGAGAGCCTGTTAGAGAATAGTTAGAATCCTATTAGAATCTTATTAGAGTAAATAAAGATTTCTTCTTAAAACAGCAGTTTTGTTGTTAGAGAGTACGCACAAATAAGGGGTTGACTAAAAAGCCAACCCCTCAACGGATGATATTCCGGTATTTTTATCGTAAGCCGAAAAGTTCTTATTCTTTCACACAACGTATACTTTGAGCAAAACCTTGATATGACAATCTGAAATTATGAGAATTATATGCAGACTCAAGCGACCAGGCTCCATAACGTATTCTCCTGTCATAAGGTGGATTCTGCAATTCCGATCTCATATAAGGAGGACCTACACTTGCCGACCAATAGTATCCGGTACTACCCCTACTTTCCAAAGCACCACTTGTGTTATTCAGACGACCGGCTGACGGAAAAAAGACAGATGCATTCGTTCCGGAATCGGGATTAAAATACAATACTCCCTGATAAGCAACATTACTATTTCCTAATGATACGCCATAGTTTCCATTCGAAGCCTCTTTTATCGGACGTCTGTCGAAAAATCCGTCCGAATAAAATGTATAAGTTGTTCCTTTTAGTTGTTTCCAGGCAAGCATATCTTTGTTTGCTCCGTAAGGATATGTCCCAGGACCTGTATTACCAGTTCCACCAAAAGGAGTAGTAAAAGCTGTAGCGTAGTCTGCACTTGAAGCCGCATTTCCTGCAAAAGGTACATTAAATAAAGAAACCCTTAATTCTGAATACTCTATTTGATCTTTATAATTCGTGGCAGTACCCGTAGTACCCTCATCCGGCAAATAATCATAATATCCATTATAAGATATTTTATCCGTATAGCCATCCGTCGGACGACGATATCCCGGAGGGCAAACTTCAAACTGTTCTTTATATGCAGGGATATTAGCACTGACATCTCCATCCCACATGATCGGAAATTCCCCATATCCCCAAGGGAATCCTGAAACAAGATATGACTTCGAGGGATTAAAAGCTCTGCGGTAATAATCAGTCATACCGGAAGTAGTGCCTTTCAAATCGACCGCCCACTGAAAGAATGCACCCGCCTGCGAAGGGAAGTCTACAAAACGAGCACCTTTTACGTTCACATTCTCATAATCCGGATTCGTATTCCCTGCTAACCTCTCGCTTGTCAGGTTTAAAGCAGAGAACTTAGCTGCTCCCCTACGGGCATTCGTCGATAAAAGACGCATATCTTCTCTCACATGTGTAGTAATATCCGTACCTCCATTCCACGCTCCCCATACAGTTCCCGGAATAGCATCCCCCGGCGCATATATATAAGCACCGGCTTCGCCCTGACGAATATAAATTTTCATTGTTGTCCGCCATCCCGGATAATATGACAAATTGATATATCCAAATTTAGGATCGGATTCTTTAGTTGGTACAAAATCGGCATTTTCCTTAACGCCAATACGGAAATATATACGACCGGTGAGACCTGAGATACTAGTACCATCTTCTCCCCTATACGGATTGAGAGTTACCGGATAATGTTCCGCATCACCTGGTGATTCTGTTCCAATATTCGGATCAAAGCTGGGAGTCGCGCTCACAACAAGCCAGTTTTGATAGGCAACAGGTACACTAACAGACCATGTTTGATCCAATCGATGCTGTCCTGTTATAATACGTTCTCCTTTCTGGTTATGTTTAAAAAATGCTGCATTGAACAAACCATGTTGATTTGCCGTAGGATTGTGAACAAATCGCAAACCTTCTTGTGTGACGGTAACCTTTATCTTCCTCTGCAATGCATTCTTACCATTAGTATCCTCTGCTGCAGATAATGTCAATGTATATGTACCACTCATATTCTCGGTCCTGTCATGCGTACCAAAACCGGTGGTATTTGTTCCGTCAACCAGTAAATCCATATATCCGCTGCCCGAAGCCGAATCATAAAAGAAACGATAAGGATCAGGATTATTATCATCTACTGCCAAACAGTTAAAGACTGTATTAGTTGCTCTTTCATTCGCTTCACCTTCTTTCTTTACTGTGCCCAACACCTTCACTACCGGCATATTGGACCAGAAAGAAATCCGGACTCCGTTCATATCCGTCATCTTAGCCTGTATATGCGATACATTCAGAACACGGACGCCTGATATTTCCCAATCATCTCCATCGTCAATCCACGGAGAAGGCTGTATATTTACTTCTAAAGGTTCTCTTATGATACCTGTCAAATCAAGTTTCGCATTTGCCGGTAATGTATAATCCGGGTCGGACAGAATCTTCAATTTGCAGGAAGGACTATACTTGTCAATCAGGTTAACAGTAAAATTTATCGCATTCGTCTCGTCGGACTTCGATGAAAAGAAGCTAGATGGCAGAATTACTTTTTTAACTTTAACAGCCCAGACTAAATCGTTATTTTTATCCTCAGTGGTCAATAAAGTGGGATCTATTTTAAAACAGTCGGCATTATCAGCTAATGTGAGTTTACGTTCCACATTTCTGGTTATGGCCGTTCCACCATAAGGAAGAACCGGATCGGCATACGCCCAGGAACTGGGTAAACAATCACTAGGCAAGCCATATACCAAAGGCACTCTATCCGGTATATTAGAAAAAGTAATTCCTTCAAATTCACTCGAACTGGCATCACCAAAATCGACTTTCGATTTCAAAACCACATCCACACGTGCCGCCAAGCGTCTGAGTCCTACTGTCAACTTGGTAGATGCAACACCATTTACCTCCAAGTTTCCATCAGCCAGCACTTTTATACTATTATTTTCCGCAATCATAGGTATAACCCGTTCCGAATCGAAGAACTCCGCCGGATAGGATATTGACTTTAGTGCATCATAATCAGTTATATTGTCAAGAACCGCCTTCACAATTGTATTATGAGGTTCATTGGCCAAAAAGACAAAATCATATTCACCCTTATTAATCGGATGCCGTAGCGTATTTCCGCCCAGCACATCTCCATAATAAAAAGTATTACTTTCGCAGATGCGACTTGTCTTATTGAAAGCCAGAATACGCAGAGTTTCAACCTTATCATCGAGCCCGTCACCCGGATAGGCTCCTGTATAGGCACGTGTATTGATACCGGTAATTGTTATATATCCCTCTTTAGGTGTATCTTTATAAAACTCATCAATACAGGAGGAAAACAATAAAAATATAACCAAAAACGACAAATGTAAATAGTTTCTCAATCTAACAACAAACATATATTCCCTTGATTTGATATTTCCTAGCACTATAATCTCATACTACAAATATCGGCATATCAAAGAAAAGGAGAAAGGAGAATTAATACTCATATAGAATATACAGAGAGAGAAACGACTCTATTATCGAAAACAACAACAAATCCAGGCACATTATAACAAATAACGGTCTTAATCATCAATATTTTTTCATTATACAGATAATCTTCTTTAAAAATATCCGTTTATCGAAAAAACAAAATCAGCTATTCCAAAAATCGCCAAGCCAAAATTCTGCTATTTTTTGTACCCTGACACATTCGAATTATCTTATATTCCGATACATGGACGGCTTTTAATTTAGCATATAGTTTATCCAGATTCTTCTCCTTAGAAACCAGACTTGTAAACCAACCGCAATTCTTCCGGTATTTCCGGCTCTCAGAAATCATATTCAGCAAAAAATGTAATTCTCCACCCTCACACCAAAGTTCATTCGCATTTCCACCGAAATTCAATTTGGTTTTCTTTACTTTCTCCCCTTTCAGACTACTCAATTTACGTAATGTCCCCTCTTCTGCTTCTTCTTTCGAACTGTGAAACGGAGGATTGCAAATTGTTACATCAAAATATTCATCGGGAGCAATGATTCCGTCAAAAATCCTCCGATTGTCTTTCTGAAGCCGCAAATCAATCTTATGTGCCAATACAGGATTGCAAGTCACTATCTTACGCGCATTTTCTATAGATACCGGATCAATATCGGAACCCACAAACATCCATCCATACTCAACGTGCCCAATAATCGGATAAATACAATTTGCACCTACACCGATATCCAAGCATCTGCACTGTCGTTTTGGCTTATCTCCATTCTCTTCATTTGCCGTATTACTGACTCTCTCCAGATCAATTAAATCGGCAATATAATGAACATAGTCTGCCCTCCCGGGGATAGGCGGACACAAATAATTCCTTGGAATATCCCAGTAGCGGATACCATAATAACTTATCAGCAATGCTTTATTCAGCGCTTTCACAGCATGTGGATTAAAAAAATCGATTGTTTGTATTCCCAAAGGATTGAGAAGTACAAATTTTCTGAGCGGTGGATAATTCTCTGTCAACAATGAAAAATCATATTGTCCATTGTGTTTATTTCTCGTATGTAGTTCGCTTCTTTCTGCCATGGCGGCAAAGATACAGAGAATCTTTCTGTCTGCAAATGACTTTCATACAAATCATGAAGATACCTGATTACAACTGTAACAGGCATCTTCATAATTAATTATATAAGTACCATATACCTAATCCTTCTTCACCCAAACAGCCAGGTTACGGAATTCGACAGAGAACTCTCCGTTTCCTTCTTCATCTAAAGTTATTTCTTCGGATATACTTCCGGTTATTTCGTGCCAGACTTCGCCTTTATGTTTCCCACCCAAGCTCATTATTTTACTTCCCGCCTCATCATTAGACATAAGGAAGACCAGCCCGGAGCCATTATGTTCCTCATCTCCTGTACGGATAAAGCCAATTGTTGAAGGATGGTCGAAGTATTCTATCTGATCACCGTAAGCGTACTTTCGTCTCGCATCCAACAATATATCAATAATCCGGGTATGAGGAGACTTCTCCCCCTTTATACCATAATAATCTCCATAAAACAGACATGGATAGCCTTCCTTCATCAGCAAAATCAAGCCATAAGCCAACGGTTTAAACCAATCTTCTACATTGGATTCAAGAGAACTTCCGCGTTGCGTATCATGATTGTCAACAATGGTTACTGCCAGATCGGGATGATGTTCAACCAGAGTATCTTTTAAAATATCCCTCAAATCATAGTCTTTACCTTCCTGTGATGCCTGGAACATATTATAATGTAACGGGACATCAAATAGGTTTACTTTGTGCCCAACAGCTTCTATATAAGCATCCAATGCTTCCAGGTCACCATTCCAATATTCACCTACGGCATAAAAATCATTGCCTCTTTCACTCCTCACCGCATCGAGGAATTGTGCGACGAATTGATCTTTCATATGTTTAATGGCATCCAGACGCATTCCGTCGAGATTCAATTCATTGGAAACCCACTTTCCCCAACGGTTCAATTCAGATACAACTTCCGGATGGTCCAAGTCAATATCGTTACATAACAGAAAATCATAATTACCGTTTTCACTATCCACGCCCTCACTCCAAGCTTTTCCTTCTCCCTGTATCTGAAAAACACCGCTGCGCTTTTGCGCATCATCAAAACCCGTCCCGGAAAAATGATACCAATGCCATTTAAAATCCGAATGTTTGTCCTTACGTCCGTGAAAACTATACCCGGTCCACCCTTGTATCTCAAACGGCTCACCCAAAGCCTTGGTTCTCTCCTTGGGATCGACCTCCACTACCATAAACTTTTCAGTAAAATCACCACCCGCTTTATGATTCAATACAACGTCCAGATAAACAGCAATATGATATTTGTGCAATTCGTCAATCATTTTCTTCAGTTCATCTTTCGTACCATATTTAGTTCTTATGGTTCCCTTTTGGTCAAATTCGCCCAAGTCATACAGATCATAAGTCGCATATCCTTCGTCTTGCTGCTCATCGGCCTTATAAGCAGGGGGAATCCAAACAGCAGTCACACCTATATCACGAAGATGCGACGCATCTTCCTTTATCTGTTTCCATAACTTCCCGTCATTCGGGAGATGCCATTCAAAATATTGCATCATAACACCATTTTCCATACGCTCCATTTTTTTTATAATTAACTTTATACAAAACAAAGATGATGTTAACAAAGTTCCTACGTTTCTATAAATTATAAGCTAACAAATACAAAAAAGTGCAAAGGATAAAAAGCTGATTTACAACACCGTAAAATTACCTTAATTATTCTTTTATTATTCATATTTATCAGAGCGTGAACAGGAATTTTTGATTTCACATTTGTTTTCAGTCATACCATAACGGAATAATTCGGTTCATTTATTCCACAACATAATTATTTTTTTTATATAGTATTAATATAAAATTAGAAAATATGAGAGAGTTGAAAAATCATCCGTCCCCGGACCAGTTGGATTCGTATGACAAGTATCCGTGCTATTATGAGAACGATTTGGAATTAGTCTATACACCCCAGCAATCCATATTTACGCTATGGGCACCAAGTGCCGATAATGTCCGTTTAAACCTGTATTCATCCGGCGAAGCGGGAGATCCGGAAGAACAACTGGAAATGGACATAGCCGACAATGGGACCTGGTGTATCCATATAGACCGTGATCTGAAAGGTTCTTTCTACACCTTCCAAATAGAAAAAGATGGAAAATGGCTGGACGAAACACCCGGTATCTGGGCAAAAGCAGTCGGCATCAATGGCAATCGCGCTGCTGTAATCGACTGGAACGAGACAAATCCCGAAGGTTGGGAATCAGACCAGTCACCCGAACTGAAAATGTATTCCGATATCATTCTTTATGAACTTCATCACCGCGATTTTAGTATTGATCCAAACTCAGGAATTGAACATAAGGGGAAGTTTCTTGCTCTGACAGAGACCGGAACTAAAACTCCCGAAGGAGAATCTTCCGGACTGGATCATTTAAAAGAATTGGGAGTAACGCATATACACATCCTTCCTTCATTCGATTTCGCCACAATCGATGAAAGGAAATTGGAGAAAAACAAATACAATTGGGGATATGACCCGAAGAATTATAATGTACCGGACGGAAGTTACTCCACCGATCCTGTCACCCCCACCACCCGTATCCGCGAATTTAAAGAGATGGTAAAAAGCCTCCATCAAAATGGTTTTCGTATTGTACTCGATGTGGTTTATAACCATACAGCCTCAACCGAGCATTCTAATTTTGACCTGACGGTTCCGGGATATTTTTACCGCCAGAATCCCGACGGTTCCTATTCAAATGCTTCCGGGTGTGGAAATGAGACAGCCTCAGAACGCGAAATGGTTCGCCATTATATCATTGAGTCGGTCAAATTCTGGGCGAAAGAATATCACATTGACGGTTTTAGATTCGATCTGATGGGGATACATGACATCGACACCATGAACTAGTTAAGAGAGGAATTATTAAAAATTGACCCCACCATTTTTGTATACGGAGAAGGTTGGGTAGCAGCAGATTCTCCATTACCTTTCGAGCAACGGGCTGTAAAGGAGAATGTACGAAAAATGAAAGGTATTTCCGTATTTAATGATGAATTTCGTGACGGTCTGAAAGGAAGTACCTTTGACGAACAGGAACCAGGGTATGCCTCCGGAAATATCAACGGGCATTTTGAACCTGTCAAATATGGAATCGTTGGCGGAACACAACACCCACAGGTAGATTATAGCGGGTTACTTTACTGTGACGGTCCATATGCCGCTGCTCCCTCTCAAATGATTAACTTTGTTTCCTGTCATGACGGATATACGCTGGTAGATAAGCTGAAATTATCTGTTCAAGGCGAACATTCTGAAGAAGAACTGGTTCCTATTGACAAATTAATACACACCGTGCTTTTAACCTCGCAAGGTATTCCTTTTATTCGTGGCGGTGAAGAAATCATGCAGGACAAACAGGGAGAGCCAAACAGCTACAAGTCTTCTGACGCCGTCAACCAAATAGACTGGGCGTTAAAAGCTAAAAACCGTGATATATTCAATTATATCAGAACATTAATCGCACTCCGCAAAAAACATCCCGCCTTCCGTATTCCTACAGCAGAGGGCTTAGAGAAATGGCTTCATTTTCTTGATACAGGCGATTCCGGTGTCATCGCTTATACTCTAGGCGAGTATGCTAACGGTGATGAATGGAAAGAAATTCTAGTTGCATACAACGGTAACCGGAATCAGGCAGACATCAATATCCCGGAACAAGATTGGATTATAGTCTGCCATAACGGACAAATTGATCTAGACAGTCAGGAGCATTTATCGGGAGGGGATATTTCTATCGCAGCATCTTCAGCTCTTATCTTGTATCGTCAATAAAAAGGAGATCAACTTGATATTATTAAATAAAAGTACAATTATAAATCAGTTAGACTATGTTAGAAAATGAATTATGGGGAAATACTATTGAAAACTGGGGTATTTCCATTCTTATTATTTTAGGAGCAATTATTATTGTGAAATTATTATCGCTATTAGGCAAGAAAGTTATCAAACCTTTTGTTACGGGAACCGACAATCACCTGGACGACGTCATTTTTTACTCTTTGGAAGCGCCTGTTAAGTTTGCTATAATTCTGTTGGGAATCTGGATCGCTATCCATCGGTTGGTTTATCCGGACAGTTTTGTGAAAGTAGTTGACAATGCTTACAGCATTTTGATTGTTCTGGATATTACTTGGTTTTTCGGCCGTTTGTTCAGTAGTTTACTTCAGGTTTACTGGGGAAAGCAGTCCAACGGACAAGCTAACAAAATGATGCCAATCATCAAAAGAACCATCTTGGTTATAGTCTGGCTCATCGGCATCGTCATGGCTTTGAGTAATGTGGGAGTTAACATCAGCGCTCTGTTGGGAACTTTGGGTATTGGTGGTATCGCATTTGCTTTGGCAGCACAAGATACAGTAAAAAACGTTTTCGGTGCGTTTACCATTCTGACGGATAAACCTTTCAGCATCGGAGACACAATTCGCGTGGATAGTTATGAAGGAACGGTAGTAGACGTAGGAGTCCGAAGCACAAAAATAATGAATTACGACAAACGTATTATAACTTTCCCCAATTATAAGATTACCGATACTTCTATCGTTAATATTTCATCCGAACCTATGCGCCGAGTAGTCTTGAATCTTGGACTGACGTATGATACGACTTCCGAAAAGATGAAAGAAGCTTTAGAACTATTGAAATCCATCCCCAAAAGAGTAGAAAATGTATCTTCTAACCCTTCTGATATAGTCGCTGTTTTTACAGAATACTCAGATTCCGCATTGGTTATCATGTATATCTATTTTATAGAGAAACAAGGAGATATTTTAGGCGTAACCTCAAATATGAATATGGAAATACTGGCTGCTTTTAATAAAGCAGGATTGAACCTTGCTTTTCCGACACGGACTGTCTATATTCAGAAAGACGAATCATTGAAACAAGAAAGTTGATAAACCCATCGTTCTCTTAGAAATATGTACATGCAGCCCAACATCAATGTGCTATTTTTAAGATTAAACAAAAATACAGTTGAAATAAAAATAGTAAAACAAAGAATAAAGCGCATAAATTAGTGCAATAATATACGGAATAACAGATTATTATTGCATAAATTCACATGAGATATGCATCTTTTTCTATCACTAAACCACTCGTTGGTCTTAAAGGAACGCCTCCTTGGTTTAAAACCAACGTATTCTTCCTCACCGAGGAACCTGTTTTTCCTCGGTGAGGAAGAGATAAAAAGACTATCCGGAGCTTGTTTTCACGCTGGCTAATCACAAATAGCGAAAAGGCAAGATTAAACAAAAAGTTATCCTTTCAGTCAATACATCATCTAAAAGAAAACATAAGAAGTAATATCATATCAATCTATTCAGCATACAACTTAAATAAAAGAAAGAGAGATTTTCATTCAAGCAAATGCAGGCGTTTTTCTACTTCTTATTTATCCGTAATGTAATTTACAGCATTCCTTGGCTGATTAAATATTCCTTTTTTAAGAAAGTTCTTTTTTTCAGCAATAGGTAAGCCTGAGCAATAGTTAACGAACGACTAACAATACACAAACGATCATAGTAATTAGTAAGTCTGCAAGATCTTTTCGAAGCAGCTTTGTTGCCTGTTGTATACGATAAGCAATTGTTTTTACTGAAACCCCGGAACTCTCAGCTATTTCCTTATAGCTCTTTTTAGTAAAACGATGCATAACAAAAGCCTCCCTATAGGAAGCAGGCAATGCATCTATAGCTTCTTTCACTCTTTTTGAAAGCTCTTGGAACTGGTAAGTCTCTGCATCATGTATCAGCTTTTCCATCTCCTCATAATACATAGTATCAGCATGATTCTTCAGCTGTTTTTGCTTGATGCAGTTAAGTGATCTATGGTAAACCGATTTGAGTAAATATCTGCCTAAGGAAGTTTCAACCTGAAGTGTTTCGCGATGTTCCCACAGCCATAAAATAGCGTCACCCGCTATTTCTTTCGACTCTTCATAGTCTACAAACCTATTTCCATACGCACAAAGAATCGGGTAGTATTTTTTAAATATACTATCAAAAGCGATCATCTCCCCTCTCCTTAGTGCCATCAATAAGTACGCATCTTCATTGCTGTATTCCATGGCTGCAATGATAATGCTTATATTTTAAATAAGCGTAAAATAACACAGTTATTAACCATAAAGTTTATTAATGTTAATTATTTAAATAACCTTAGTAGTTTTATTTTCCCGCTTGTCTCTTTAATAAATTTATCATGGAAATGCATCATTCAACTATAGAAGACTTGCTGATCAGCTATTATGATGGTAAAGCAACAGCAGACGAAATTCAGGAAATAGAAGCCTGGATCAAATTGTCAGATGAAAATAAAAAGAAGGCCATGGACATTTACACACTTCTTCTTATGACTGACACGCAACAGGTTACTGAAAAAATGGATATGGATGAGGAGCTATCAAAAGTGAAGGGACGGATGCAAGAGAATAAGTATCATATTTCCTGGTGGGGTTGGATACAACGTGCAGCTGTTGCCTTACTCATACCGATGGCTATTACTATTTTGGTTTTGCTTAACCAACCCCAATCTACCGCCCCCGTCCATGCCCAGATATTCGAAGTCCGGACACAACCCGGAATGATAACTTCTTTCAGATTACCAGACAGCACTTTAGTGTACTTAAACTCCGGCTCAGTCTTAAAGTATCCTTCCATTTTCACCGGTAACATTCGTGAAGTGAGTCTGAATGGCGAAGCGTATTTTGAAGTTGCGAAAGACCCTGAACATAAATTCATTGTTTCGACTCCCCAAAAATCTAAAGTGGAAGTTTTGGGTACACACTTTAACCTGGAAGCATTTGATGAGATGGATGAGGTGATTACCACTTTGGTAGAGGGAAAGGTCGAATTTGTTTATGAGAAAGACGGACAGGGAAGTAAAATACTAATGCGTCCCGGACAAAAAGTGATTTATAATAATAAGGACGGACAGATTCTGTCATACAACACCAATGGCGAATCGGAGCTTGCCTGGATGGACCAAAAGGTTATTTTTGATAAAACTCCATTTAAGGCAGCATTGCATATACTGAAGAAACGCTATAATGTAGATTTTATTGTAAACACTTCGAAATTTGACAAATATACATTTACCGGAGCGTTTACAGAACAATATATAGAAGAGATTCTGGAGAATTTTAAAATATCCTCACACATACGCTGGCGTAATGTGAAACTGACAAATAATCAAAGTGAAGAAAGGAGGCAGATTGAAATATATTAAAGCCTTTCATGTTTAACCAATAAAATTATAATACGTATGAGAAACTTCCAACCGCCTTAAAAAAAAGCATACAGGCAGATGTTCCCGCATCCAGCCTGTATGAGAAAGCCTTTAACCTGTTTGAATACAAACAGAGAAAATTATTTCTTAACTTTAATTCATGCAAATATATGAAGAAAAACAATTATGTCCAACAATTGTGGGCGGATAATCCCGTTTTTATTGTTTGGAAAAAAATTCCTTTGTCTATGAAACTGCTCTTTGTTTTCTGTTTTTGTTTTGTTGGGCTTCTATGTGCTAACGACAGCTACGCCCAACGTACTATGATCTCTGTGAAAGCACAAAACTTGACTGTGAAAGAAGTTCTGTCACAAATTGAGGCACAATCTGATTTTAGCTTTTTCTACAATGACCATCATATTGATGTAGACCGCCGGGTATCGGTAGTTACCGAACAGAGCAATATATTTACCTTATTGAATGAAGTGTTTAAAAACACCAATGTCAAATATGCCGTACGTAATAAAAAAATAATATTATCTACGCAAATAGTGGAAGCGCCTGCCGCGAAACAAACCGTGCAGATAAAGGGAAAAGTGACGGATATGTTTGGCGATCCGGTCATTGGCGCTACCGTAATGGAAGATGGCACCCAGAATGGTACAATTACAGACCTGGATGGGAATTTCATATTGAATACAGCATCTGCCAATGTGACGATTACGGTTTCTTACGTAGGCTATATGTCCCAGACCGTGAAGGCACAGCCCGGCAAAAGTCTGTCGGTCATCCTGAAAGAGGATACCAAGACACTGGACGAAATCGTTGTCGTAGGTTTTGGTACACAGAAGAAAGTCAACCTGACCGGTTCGGTATCTACGGTAAATGCCGAGGATTTACTGTCACGTCCGGTTTCTAATGTAAGCCAAGCATTACAAGGATTAGTTCCGGGAATGAATTTTTCTTATGCTTCGGATGGCAACGGTGGTGAAATTGGTGCAGACATGAAAGTGAATATCCGTGGAGCCGGTACGATCGGTGACGGTTCCAATGCATCTCCGCTGATTCTGATCGACGGCATGGAAGGAAACATGAATATGCTGAACCCCAATGATATTGAAAGTATTTCGGTGTTGAAGGATGCGGCTGCCTCTTCCATCTATGGTTCCCGTGCGCCATTCGGCGTAGTGTTGATAACGACTAAAAAAGGAAAAGCGGGGAAAGTCAACATTAATTATAATAATAGTTTCCGCTGGTCAGAAGCCATTAATCTGCCGGATGTAGCAGATGCCTACACTTATGCCATGTACTTCAACAAAATGCAGTTGAATGATGGTAAAACAGCGGTACAGTTTGACGATACCCGTCTTCAGGCTATCAAAGATTACGCATCAGGCACAATTACCACTACTACCCAACCGAACAGAAATACTCCCACTATCTGGGACTGGATCGGTAATACGAATACAGACTGGTATGACGTAGTTTTCGGAGGTACGGCATTCTCGCAGGAGCATTCTCTCAGCGTCAGCGGAGGAACAGAAAAAATACAGTATTATTTCTCCGGCAACTATATGGGACAGGAAGGAATGATGGCTATCCGCCGTGATAAATTACAGCGTTATTCGGTGAGCAGCAAGATTAACGCACAGCTTTATCCGTGGCTGAACATGAATTACAGCATGAAATATATGCGGAAAGATTATAGCAAGCCTACCGCGATGACTGATAATACCTTATATCAGAATATAGCCAAACGCTGGCCGATGGAACCAACTGTAGACCCCAACGGTTATCCGATGGGTAATACGATTATCCGGCCGATTCTCTATGGAGGCGATAACAATTCGCAGACTGACTGGCTATACCAACAGTTCCAGGTGGTGATAGAACCGATCAAAGACTGGAAAATCTTCGGAGAAATCAATTATAAAGTGATAGATGCCTTCACCCATACGGATTATTTAAAGGTGCCGCAGATGAATGTAGCCGGCGAACCTTATTCCGGTGATACATGGAAAACGTCGAAAGTTACCGAAGGTGCCGAGCGTACCAATTATTTCAATGCCAACGTCTACAGTGAATATTACAGATCATTTGCCGACGCACACCATCTGAAAGCAATGGTCGGTTTTCAGGCCGAAGTAAATAAATGGCGGCAGTTGCAGGCGTCCAAGCTGGACTTGATCTCAGAATCCGTGCCCAGTATTAATGCCGCTACGGGTGAATCGACTATCGATAAGTCCAAACTGACACATTGGGCAACAGCCGGTTTCTTCGGCCGACTCAATTATGATTATAAAGAACGGTATCTGCTGGAAGTCAATCTCCGGTATGACGGTACTTCACGTTTTGCAAAAGACAAACGCTGGAATTTGTTCCCTTCCTTCTCTGCCGGATGGAACGTAGCCCGTGAGGCATTCATGGAACCTACCAGCCATATCATTAATACGTTAAAGATCCGCGGTTCCTGGGGAGAGCTGGGCAATCAGAATACAGAAAACCTATATCCGTATATCCAGTTAATGAAGTTTGTCGCCCAAGATCCCGACTCCCACTGGCTGATTAACAACAGCCGTCCCAACACAGCGAATGCACCGGATTTGATTTCAGCGCTATTAGGATGGGAAACCATGCGGTCATGGAACATCGGTTTTGACCTGGGTATGCTGAACAATCGTCTGACCGTAAGTTTTGACTGGTTCAACCGGAAGACTATCAATATGGTAGGACCAGCTCCCGAACTTCCTGTAACTTTAGGGGCAAATGTACCCAAAATGAACAATGCGGATATGCAGTCTACCGGTTTTGAATTGGATCTAGGATGGCGGGACCGCATTAAAGATTTTGACTACGGAGTGCACCTGTTGCTTTCGGACGACCGTCAGAAAATCCTCAAATACCCAAACACGACCGGTAAAATAAACACGTGGTATGTCGGTAAATATAATGGAGATATATGGGGATTCGAAACCATTGGCATAGCCAAAAGCCAGGAAGAAATGGATGCTCATCTTGCTTCACTGCCCAACGGCGGACAAGATGCATTAGGAGTCAAATGGGGCGCAGGTGACATCATGTATCGGGACCTGAATGGTGATGGCAAGATTTCCGATGGAGCTACGCTTAATGACCCAGGTGACAAAAAAGTGATTGGCAATACTTCCCCACGATTCCGTTTTGGTCTGGATCTGAATGCATCCTGGAAGGGCATTGATGTACGCTTATTCTTCCAAGGAGTGGCAAAACGCGATGCCTGGTTGAACGACAACATGTTCTGGGGAGCTACAGGAGGGATCTGGCAATCGGCCTGCTTTACTTCTCATCTTGATTTCTTCCGCGAAGAAGGGGATGATTTCTGGAGCGCTAACAAGGACGCTTATTTCCCGCGTATCTTGGTTGATAACTTCGCAAAAAATCAAAAGACGCAAACCCGCTATCTTCAGAATGCCGCCTATGTACGGTTGAAGAATTTGCAGATCGGGTATACCATCCCCGCCCAGATCACACGCAAAATAGGTGTTTCCAACCTGAGAGTCTTCTTCTCGGGAGAAAACTTATTCACCCTTACGGGATTGCCCGGAGGATTCGACCCGGAAACAATTAATACCGGTTATGGAGCGAAAGACGGATCGAACAGTTCAGGAAAAACTTATCCGTTGTCCCGTACTTTTTCCACAGGATTTAGTGTTAACTTTTAATTGATGACGTATGAAAAAGATAATTAAATATTTATTTTTGCTGACAGGGGGAAGCTTTATACTCGCTTCTTGCAATGATTTTTTGGACAGGGAACCTTTAGACAGTGTGACCCCGGACAACTTTTTCTTTACTGAAAATGACTTGGCTGCCTATGCTGTGAAGCATTACAACTTCACGACGCATGAGGG
Source organism: Bacteroides sp. AM23-12 (assembly GCF_003434395.1). Taxonomy (NCBI): domain Bacteria; kingdom Pseudomonadati; phylum Bacteroidota; class Bacteroidia; order Bacteroidales; family Bacteroidaceae; genus Bacteroides; species Bacteroides sp. AM23-12. Next base: position 60,135 of record NZ_QTLF01000012.1, on the reverse strand, counting down.
ATTTAATGCCGGAATCTGGAAAAACGACAATGCTACAGATAATCAAGCTGCCACTGACTATGATAAGAAATGGATTCCCGGTCAATGGAAAGTTCCGGAAGCTTATGATAATCCAGCAAGTAATGATCCGTGGTATTTCTCTACCATTCGTGAAGCTAATTACTTCCTCGAAACAGTAGTGCCCCGCTTCGAAAAGGGAGAGATAGAAGGTTCGGAAACAAACATAAAGCATTATATAGGTGAAATGTATTTCCTGCGCGCTAAGAATTATTTGTCAAAACTAGAGACCTTCGGTGACTTCCCGATTATAAAAAACACATTGCCGGATGAAAGTGAATCTCTGATTCAGGCCAGCAAACGGGCCCCCCGCTATAAAGTAGCACATTTTATTCTGGAAGATCTGGATCAGGCAATCAGTTTGCTAACCAATAATATATCCGGTGGGAAGAACCGAATTACCAAAAATGCTGCTCTGTTATTGAAATCCAGAGCAGCTCTGTTTGAAGCTTCCTGGCTGACTTATCACAAAGGCACTGCTCTAGTACCGGGTGGTCCGGGATGGCCGGGAAAGGCAGAAGACATTGCGGACTTTAATATCGATACGGAAATCGCATTTTTTCTGAAGGAGGCCAAAGCGGCAGCCAAAGAAGTGATAGGCAATGCAGCCTTGGTACAGAATACAGCAAAAGACTGCATGGATGAAACAGTTAAAACAGACGAAGACAAATATAAAATGAGCAACCCCTATTTTGCTCAGTTCTCAGCGAACAGCCTGGAAGGATATTCAGAAATATTAATGTGGCGTGCGTATAATCTGCTTGACTATAAGATTGTGCACTCAGCTCCTTTCTATATTCGCGTAGGTGGAAATACCGGATTTACCCGGCAATATATAGAAAGTTTCCTTTGCCGTGACGGTAAGCCGATCTATGCAACCGACCAGTATAAAGGTGACGAATCATTATTGAATGTACGCAAAAACAGAGATCTACGTCTACAACTATTCCTGATGACACCGGGTGAGACTCTCAGCCCGAATGTGATGAATGGTACTCCCGATTTGCTGCCGGAGGTTCCACAACTTCTGGATATAACGGAAAAGAGATGCGTAACAGGCTATCAGGTACGTAAAGGATTATCAGGAAACTGGTATCGGGATGGCAACACAGCGATTGAAGGGTGTCCGGTATACCGTGCAGCCGAAGCTTATCTCAATTACATCGAGGCTGACTGTATGGAACATAATGGAACTTCCATTGGTTCGGAGGCAGCAGGATATTGGGGAGATCTCCGCGAAAGAGCCGGATTACCAAGAGACTATACAGTGACCGTGAACAATACCGATCTGTCCAAAGAACTGGACTGGGCCATATATTCGGCAGGTAAACTAGTCTCTCCTCTACTATATAACATCCGCCGTGAACGGCGTTGTGAGCTACTTGCAGAAGGTTTACGCATGTTAGACTTAAAACGCTGGAGAGCACTGGACCAGGTTAAACAATTTGTAATCCAAGGAGTTAACTTGTGGGAATCCGATTTAAAGGATAAATACATGCAGGACGGAAAAAATCTTCTGATACAGGAAGGAACGGAAGGACAAACCTCCAATGTATCAAGCTATGTTAATAGCGGTAAGTATCTTTGTCCTTACCGTTCTGTGAAGACAAATAATCTGATGTATGATGCAGGATACACATGGTGTGAAGCGCATTATCTGAATCCTATCGCTATCACGCACTTCAGAATTACGGCCTCAAATCCTAACGATCTGAGTACTTCTATTATTTACCAGAATCCAGGATGGCCAATTCAAGCCAATGAAGGCCCGATAGGTATTAAATAAAGATATAGGTCATTTCGGATATGGTAAAAAGTGTAGGATGCACCGGGCTAATGTTTAAGAAAAAATAAAGCTCAGCGTCCTATGCTTCAAACTATTGGAAAATTTGTACCTTGGCGGGACGAAGTTCTAATGCAAAACAAAACAGTCTGACATTAATATATTAAAGATAGATCAATCAAGCAAATCTAAGAATTATGAAAAGTACTTCAACATGGTGGAAAATCTTACTCAGTGGTCTGTTATTGGCTGGAACACTGGTAGCTAACGCCGACACTTACCAGCCATCTTACTCCACAGCAGGCTTTTATCAGCTTTCCAACACAGGCCGCACAGTGTATAACATGAATCCTGCCTGGCGATTTTATAAAGGCAATATCGAAGGAGCGGAACAGCCGAGATTCAATGATAAAGACTGGAACATCGTATCATTACCCGATGGCATAGAATATCTCCCCACCGAGGCAAGCGGATGCATCAATTATCAGGGTGAAATCTGGTATCGCAAGCATTTCACTCCCGAGGAAAACTGGAAAGGAAAACAACAATTCCTCCACTTCGAAGCCATTATGGGAAAATCAAAAATATGGGTGAATGGAAAGTTGCTGAAAGAGCATTTCGGTGGTTTTCTACCTGTCATCGTAGATGTCACTTCCAGTCTGAAGTATGGAGAAGACAATGTTATCACCGTATGGGCAGACAACAGTGACGATCCCTCCTACCCTCCCGGCAAACCGCAAGATGCACTGGACTTTGCATATTTTGGAGGAATTTACCGAGATTGCTGGATGATAGTTCACAACAAAGTATTCATTACCGATCCAAATTATGAGAACGAGACAGCCGGAGGCGGATTGTTTGTCTCTTTCGACAAAGTTTCCGAGCAATCCGCACAGTTGAAACTGGATGCACATATACGTAACACTTCCGGAAAATCCTTCAGTGGTAAAATAATCTATGAACTCTATGACCGCGACGACAAACGTGTTCTCTCTAAGGAGACCGGTTTGTCGGTAAGCAAGGATCTTGCGAAACAAATTTCTTGCAAAGTGACCGTAGAAACACCTCATTTATGGTCACCCGACAGCCCCTATCTTTACAAACTACACATTTATATAAAAGACAAAGCCGGTAACACCATCGACGGATATTACCGCCGTATCGGCATTCGCAGCATTGAATTTAAAGGAAAAGACGGATTCTGGCTAAATGGCAAACCTTACCCCTATCCTCTGATGGGAGCCAACCGTCATCAAGATTTTGCAGTGATTGGCAACGCCTTACCCAACAGCCTTCATTGGCGGGATGCGAAGAAGTTGCGTGATGCCGGAATGCGTGTTATCCGTAACGCCCATTATCCGCAAGATCCGGCGTTTATGGATGCTTGTGATGAATTAGGACTGTTTGTTATTGTCAACACACCGGGATGGCAATTCTGGAATGATCAGCCGATATTTGCTCAGAGAGTATATAGTGATATCCGCAATATGGTTCGCCGCGACCGCAACCACCCCAGTGTATGGATGTGGGAACCGATTCTGAACGAAACATGGTATCCGGCTGACTTTGCTAAAAATGTAGTGGACATTCTCAATGAAGAATATCCGTATCCTTATTGCTATGCCGGATGTGATGTAACCGCACGTGGACACGAATACTTTCCGATACACTTCACCCATCCGATGAACGGAGGTGGAGGAGCCTTTAATACCGAAAATCTGGATCCGAAAATCAGTTATTTCACCCGCGAATGGGGAGATAATGTGGATGACTGGAACTCTCACAACTCACCAAGCCGGGTCAATCGTGGCTGGGGAGAAGTACCGATGCTGATTCAGGCACAGGGATATGCCAAAAACGATTACCAACTCACCAGTTATGATGGACTATACAGAACTTCAAGACAACATATGGGCGGTTGCCTGTGGCACTCGTTCGATCACCAGAGAGGATATCATCCTGACCCGTTTTACGGAGGTATCATGGATGCCTTCCGACAACCTAAACTATCTTATTATATGTTCTGTTCCCAGCGTCCTGCCGAACCCAACAAAGAATTGATCGCAGATAATGGACCGATGATTTACATAGCCAATGCCATGACCCCATTCTCTCCGAAAGATGTAACGATATATAGCAACTGTGACGAAGTTCGCCTCACGTATTGCAAGGGAGGCAAAGAATATACTTATCATAAGCCGGCAAATGAAAGCGGAATGCCCTCACCCGTCATCACATTCAAGGATGTATTTGATGTCATGTATGATAAAAAGCTGTCACGCCAAAAGAAACAGGCAGATTCTTACCTTCTGGCAGAAGGATTAATGGACGGAAAAGTGGTTGCGACACATAAAGTAACACCCACACGCCGCCCGTCAAAACTATTGCTTTGGGCAGATGACGAGAAAGTACAGATGAAAGCGGACGGATCGGACATCGTGACGGTCATTGCAGCCATCGCAGATGAAAACGGAAACATCAAGCGTTTGAATAATTATGAAGTAAAGTTCGAAATCGAAGGGCAGGGCCAACTGGTTGCCGATGAAGAAACATTCACCAATCCACGTCCGGTACTTTGGGGAACTGCTCCGGTGCTGGTAAGGTCCACCACTACACCGGGAGAAATTAAAATCCGTGCATCAGTGGTATGGCAAGGCAAACATACGCCGGTTCCGGCAGAACTGATTATTCCTACTTTTCCATCAGAACATACGCTGGTAGCAGACAAAGATGAACTGACACAAGCACAATCCGCAAGCAAAGATGCCGGAAATAAAATAAATACCGCTCCATCCGATTGTGAGAAACGTGTACTTGAATTACAACAGGAACTGAACCGCCTGAAACTGAAAGAAGTCGAAAAACAACAGAGTGACTTTGAATAATGCGCATAGTTCTATCTATAAACAGAAAAAACACAAACTTATTAAAATACAGTTATGATAAATAGAATAGTATATACTTCATTTTTATTAGGAGCGAGTTTCGCCAGTACAGAAGCACAGGTAAGTACTCCTCCCAATATTGTATTGATTTTATGTGACGACATGGGATTCTCCGATCTGGGTTGCTACGGAAGTGAAATCCAGACTCCCAACATAGACCGTCTGGCAGAAAACGGGGTACGCTTCAGCCTGTTCAAAAATACAGGAAGAAGCTGCCCTAGCCGTGCTGCTTTGCTGACAGGACATTATCAGCACGAAGCCGGCATGGGATGGATGACGGCAGTAGATGAACACCGCCCCGGATACAGAGGACAAATTACAAAAAACATCCCCACCATTGCCGAGGTGATGAAAGCGAATGGCTACAGCACATATATGAGCGGTAAATGGCACGTCACAGTGGACGGAGCTTTTGATACTCCCAATGGCAGCTATCCGGCCCAACGGGGATTTGACAAATATTACGGTTGCCTGAGCGGAGGAGGCAGTTATTATAAACCAACACCGGTATACAGCAATCTGACCCGAATCAAAGAATTCCCCGATGACTATTACTATACCACTGCCATCACCGATTCCGCCGTCAGTTTTGTCAAGCAACACCCTACAGACAAACCGATGTTTATGTACGTAGCTCATTATGCCCCTCACTTACCCCTCCAAGCTCCTGCCGATCGTGTAGAGAAATGCAGAGACCGATATAAAGTGGGATATGACATGTTGCGTAAACAACGTTTCGACAGGTTAAAGGAGCTGAAGTTCATTTTGGACGAAATGGATTATCCTGTCTACCAAAAAGAATTTGACGGAAAACGTCCCTCTTGGGAAACACTCACACCAAAGCAACAGGAGCAATGGATTACCGATATGGCAACCTATGCCGCCATGATCGAAATTGTGGATAGCGGAATCGGTGAACTGGTGGAAACCATCAAGGAGAAAGGGATGCTGGACAATACCGTATTTATCTTCTTAAGCGATAACGGTGCAACCAAAGAAGGCGGATACCTGGGCCAGCTTATGGCTGATTTGAGCAATACTCCTTATAGAAGCTATAAGTCACAATGTTTTCAGGGAGGCACAAGTACCCCTTTTATCTTATCTTATGGCGATGCCGAAAAAAACAAGATGAAAGGTCAGATTTGCAGGCAACCTGCCCACATTATAGACATACTGCCTACCTGCATGGATATTGCCACAGCTACTTATCCGTCAGAATTCAAAGAGAATTTGCCCGGCAAGAGCTTACTCCCTCCAATCCATGGAAAAAAGATAAAGCCCAGAGAATTATACTTTGAGCATCAAAGTTCCTGCGCCATTATTTCCAATCATTGGAAACTGGTACGCGGCAGCCGGAATGAACCATGGGAGCTAATCGACTTATCGGCAGATCCGTTCGAAACCAAGGATTTGTCCGCCCAATATCCGAAGCTAGTGAAAAAACTAGAGGCTAAATGGAATAAATGGGCGAAACAATGTAATGTCTTTCCACTCGAAAACAAACCTTGGACCGAAAGAATTAACTACTATCTGAAACAAAATCCGGATCAAAGCGGAATAGAATAAAATCCGGGAACAATAGCCTTCTTAATACTAGGTTTAGAAAAAAGACTGTTCCTTTTAGACGAACAGTCTTTTTTCTGTTTACAAGACATATTGTTTGTATATAGCTGTTTTTTTATTACTTTTGTGCTTTCAGCCCCAAAGAGCTGTAACACACTTAAATTCATGAAATATACTTTTATCTAATAATAAACACGCTACGACAATGAGAAAGAAACATTCGCTCCTATTTTGTGCCTTATTTACGATTTTTACGGGACATGCAGAAGATACGGATTATACCAAAGGACTTTCTATCTGGTTTGATTCTCCCAATACATTACAAGGAAAAGAAGTCTGGCATAGTTCCAAACAGGATGCCAGTTGGGAATCACAGTCATTGCCTATAGGTAATGGAAGTATCGGTGCTAATATTTTGGGTTCAATAGAGGCGGAACGCATAACTTTTAATGAGAAAACGCTTTGGCGTGGCGGTCCTAATACAGCCAAAGGAGCAGATTACTATTGGAATGTGAACAAACAGTCCGCGTACATCCTGGACGAAATACGTAAAGCGTTCGTAGAAGGAGACCAGAAAAAAGCGGAAAAACTGACACGCGAGAATTTCAACAGTGAAGTCCCTTATGAATTTTCCAGAGAAAAGCCTTTCCGGTTTGGTAACTTCACTACAATGGGAGAATTCTATGTAGAAACAGGATTAAGCACAATAGGTATGAGTGACTACAAACGTATCTTATCATTGGATTCGGCAATGGCGGTGGTTCAGTTCAAAAAAGATGACGTAGCATATCAGCGTAACTATTTTATTTCTTACCCTGCCAATGTGATGGTGATGCGTTTCAGTGCCGACCAACCGGGCAAACAGAATCTCACTTTCAGATATGCCCCCAATCCGGTATCTACAGGACAGTTCTCTGCCGACGGTAATAATGGTCTTGTTTATACGGCTTCTCTGGATAATAATGGAATGAAATATGCAGTCCGTATTCAGGCAACAGTAAAAGGCGGTACCTTAAACAACACAGATGGACGGATTACAGTGAAAGAAGCTGATGAAGTCGTATTCTATGTGACTGCAGATACCGATTATAAAATGAATTTCGCACCGGACTTTACCGATCCTAAAACATATGTCGGTGTTAATCCGCTTGAAACAACCCAGCAATGGATGAAGGATGCCGTAGCCAAAGGATATGCCAACTTACTGGACGAACACTACAAAGACTACGCTTCTTTGTTCAACCGGGTGAAACTGGAGTTGAATCCTACAGTGAAAACATCCAATCTGCCCACTGCTCAACGACTGAAAAACTATCGGAAAGGACAACCTGACTACTACTTGGAGAAACTCTATTACCAGTTCGGACGCTATCTGTTGATAGCCAGTTCCCGACCGGGAAATATGCCTGCCAATCTGCAAGGCATCTGGCATAACAACATAGACGGTCCTTGGCGTGTGGATTATCATAATAACATTAATATCCAAATGAACTACTGGCCAGCCTGCTCTACAAACCTGGATGAATGTATGCTTCCGTTAATCGATTTCATCCGTACCTTAGTGAAACCGGGAGAAAAGACCGCTCAGTCTTATTTTGGCGCAAGAGGATGGACAGCATCTATTTCCGCCAACATCTTCGGCTTTACCACCCCATTAGAAAGTCAGGACATGTCCTGGAACTTTAATCCGATGGCAGGCCCCTGGCTGGCAACTCACGTCTGGGAATATTATGACTATACCAAAGACCTGAAATTCCTGAAAGAAACAGGATATGAACTGATTAAGAGCAGTGCCAACTTTACTGTTGACTATCTCTGGCATAAACCGGACGGAACGTATACGGCTGCCCCCTCTACTTCACCGGAACACGGCCCTATCGATCAGGGAGCTACATTTGTGCATGCAGTTGTCCGTGAAATCCTGCTGGATGCCATCCAAGCGAGCAAAGAGTTGGGAATAGACAAAAAAGAACGCAAACAATGGGAACATGTGCTTGCCAATCTCGTTCCTTATAAAATAGGTCGTTATGGTCAGTTACTGGAATGGTCAACCGATATCGACGATCCGAAAGACGAACATCGCCATGTAAATCATCTCTTCGGTCTGCATCCCGGACACACTGTTTCTCCTATCACTACTCCCGAACTGGCAGAAGCTGCCAAAGTTGTATTGGTGCATCGTGGCGACGGTGCTACCGGCTGGAGTATGGGATGGAAGTTGAACCAATGGGCACGCCTGCAGGATGGAAATCACGCCTATACCCTCTTTGGTAATCTGTTGAAAAACGGAACAGTAGATAACCTTTGGGATACACACCCGCCTTTTCAAATAGATGGAAACTTCGGTGGCACAGCAGGTATCACAGAAATGCTGTTGCAGAGCCACATGGGATTCATCCAACTGCTGCCTGCATTGCCGGATGCCTGGAAAGACGGTTCGATTCAAGGTGTATGCGCCAAAGGAAATTTCGAGATAGATATGATATGGAAAGACGGGCTCTTGCAAGAAGCCACCCTTCTATCCAAGGCGGGAGAAAATTGTACCGTAAAATATGCCGGTAAAACAATCTCTTTCAAGACTGCAAAAGGACGTAGCTATCAACTTAAATATGACAAAGAGAATGGATTAACCCAAATCAGACAATAGCACTGAATCTATTTCATTCAGATGAACACATTTACCCCCAATATCGACCATGAAAATTTATACTTGCCTTTGTTTGCTTTTCTTAGCCGGATATCTGGTTGCCCAGAATAATACTTCGGCTTTGTTGCCCATGCCCAATCAGATCACACCGGTAAAAGGGAAACCTTTTACCGTCCGTTCCGGAAAGACGGCTATCTATTTGAATCAGCCGGAATTGCAGTTTACAGCAAAGACGCTGCAAACGATATTACAAGACAGGATGCAGGCAAAGGTTCCACTTGCATCCGAATCCGGCCGTGCGGACATCCGTTTGCTGGTTGATCCTGCAATGGAAGGAAAAGAGCATTATCGTATCAAAATAACCTCCAAAGGGATCACTATCAGCGGAGCTACCGCAGGAGCGGTCTATTATGGAGTCATGACGATGGATCAGCTTCTATTAGGTGACGCGTGCGCCACTGCACACAAGGAGATTTCTCCAATCCGCATTGATGATGCACCCCGCTTCCCTCATCGGGCATTGATGCTCGACCCTGCCCGTCATTTCCTTCCGGTAAATGATGTGAAGTTCTTCATTGACCAGATGGCACGTTACAAATACAACATACTCCAGTTGCACTTGACAGACGACCAGGGATGGAGAGTCGAAATAAAAAAACATCCTAAATTAGTCGGCAAAGATTATTATACGCAAGAGCAGCTTGCCGAAATCATTCAATATGCCGCCCAACGGAATATCGAAGTCATTCCCGAACTGGATATCCCCGGACATACAGTAGCTATACTAGCCGCCTATCCCGAATTGGGATGTACACACACCGATACGCTACCTAAGATAGTAGGCAAAACTACAGATCTAATGCTTTGCGCGAACAATGAGAAAGTGTATTCCGTATATCAGGATATCATCAAAGAAATATCTTCCTTGTTCCCATCCGATTACATACATTTAGGAGGCGACGAAGCTGTGATAGAAAAGAACTGGACCCAATGTAGCCGTTGTCAGGCCATGATGAAAAAGCTAGGTTATCAGAAAGCTTCACAGCTCATGATTCCTTTTTTCAGCCGTATGCTTTCTTTCGTCCAAGAGAACAATAAGACTCCTATACTTTGGTGCGAACTGGACAATATTTATCCGCCTGCCAACGACTATCTCTTTCCTTATCCCAAGAACGTAACTTTAGTAAGCTGGCGTGGAGGATTGACACCTACCTGTCTTGAACTTACCCGAAAACACGGTAATCCGCTTATCATGGCACCAGGTGAGTACGCTTATCTGGATTATCCGCAACTGAAAGGAGATTTTCCCGAGTTCAACAATTGGGGTATGCCCGTTACTACTTTGGAAAAGTCGTATCAATTCGACCCGGGATATGGCGTGCCTGCCGAAGATCAGGCTCATATCACCGGAGTTATGGGAACTTTATGGGGAGAAGCGATACGAGACATTAACCGGGCAACTTATATGGCATATCCCCGCGCTTTCGCATTGGCAGAAGCCGGATGGACACAAATGAAATTCCGTAATTGGGAATCATTCAAACAACGTCTCTACCCCAACCTAACTAATCTGATGAAGAAAGGGGTTTCGGTACGCGTTCCCTTTGAAATAGCTGACAAGAAATAGATTCAAATTAGTTTTTGACAAGTATCCTTTTTGCCATTTCTATTCGTTCTTTAAAATATGCGCAAACGGTTTCCCAGGGATAATAGGGAAAACGAGAAGTTGCAATGGGGAGTTTCGCTTCTTTTTCATTCAAAAGAATCTTAACCCATACCCCACGGGCTTTATCATGGTAGAAAATCCATTGTACATTAGCAGCCATTGGAGATATCTCATAATCTTTCCAATATCGGGAAACTGAATCAGGATTGGAAATTTGAACATCCGTATTCTCTATGCCCATCAATGCCACAAAAGGGATCACCGTTTCCGCATGAGCAAAACGAAAGTTCGCAGCATTATCAGACTTGCCTTTTATTACTTCATCAGTAGTATAAATGAAATCTGATAACAAAGGCCATGAAATGGCAACAGGCAACATCCTTCCGACAGGTGCGGAGCTTTTACTCATATATTGTCTCAAATTCTGAGTTTGCCAATAGCTACGCCATTCTTCCATTGTGAAAAGGTCGTCTAAATTCGTCAATAGACCTGTATCAGGAAGTATGGCAGCTATGGAAAACAAAGCCATAACAACCTCTTCCGCTTCTTCATCGGTCTCTCGTTCCGGTTCAATAAAAAATTTCTTCATGATAGAAGCAGAAGATATTTTATTCCGTACAAATGCTTCATATATAGAAAGCCAATCACCATTATTCTTATAATTTACATAAGATTTGTTTAAATCAAAAAAGCGGAGAATATCATCGTATTGCCTCCCCTCATTTCGTTGTATACGTAAAGAAGGATTATCCTGCATCAAACGAGTAAGAAATGCATCCATACTATTTATACACCGAGGAACATAGGTTGCTATAGCCTCGACTTTAACCGAATTACTGAATAATTGAGGATAATGTCTCATCATACGTCCGGCAATTCCCTTTTGTTCCAACTCTCCCAACACTGACAGTTTTCCCCACTGTCCCTCAAAACTATCAGATAAATGCTGTAATGTAGAGAGTAATATTTTCCCATCAGTTGTTAGTCTGTTTTCCTGTTGCCCCAGTATAAGTGCTTCTTTAGCCTTATCCAGTGCCTTCCCTGAAGTTGGGAACCGGGCTCCATGTCTTCCCAAATGGTTGATATAAAATGGCACCATATCACTAGTAGAAAGATGGAATGAATCTTCCTGAACAGGATATAGCATTGCTGTTCCTGCATATTGTTTTATTACATCCTGTCCCCAAACACTGGAAATAGAATAAAACATAAAAATCCCAATTAACAATAACCCTTTCATATTATAAATCCATTATATTTATAGGCTATAACGATGAAAACAATGATTATGTTTACCCAAACTCACACATAAAACCCTAAGATTTCAGTTTCAACTGGTCATTTATGAACAGTCTCTATATGAATAGAAAAATAAAGTTGTACTATACACACTTTCTATTCTTAAAGAGACAAGCATACCTTTCCATACAAACAAGTGAATATATATAATTTAGGGATAAAGCGTTTTTTGCAACCATTTAAACAGTAGTATAAAACGGAAAGCATACTACTATTATTAAGTTAATATACAAATAGATACAGATCATTATATTCTCAACATGTTCTCATGCCTTTGAGAAAAAATTCTCACCATAATGAGAAAAAATACTCATGCCTTTGAGAATATTTTCTCATTGCAATGAGAAAAACTTCTCATTGCGGTGAGAATAAAAGTCCCTTGTAGGAATCTGATAATGATTCACTACTTCACGTTTTATAGATGCTTTAATTCATGACGGAATAAAGAAAAGGATAAACTTTCGATGCTATTACTTGAAGATTTCAAATAAGTTCTTGTGGAACTTGGTTAACTCTGTCTTTTAATAAATCCAATACTGTTTGTATTCACCAATATCATATTTATGTCTGTGCAAATATAAAACTATTTTTTAAAGAATGATATAATAACCCCATTTTTTCTTTATTTTCCTCCTAATAAAATGTTTTTTCCAACGAATACTCATCAAAATAATACAATTTGAGTCTCTATATTAGTACTCAAAATATAATAAAAGTCATTCTTATTCATAAGCAACTCATAGACTACTATTTAGCTATTCTCCATATAATTATATCAAGTTCCACAAGAACTATAATCTAATTTGTATTTTTTATAGAAACAAAACAGCACAGTTCGGCATTGCAGAAAAAAAAGATATAATATGTTAGCCTTTTAGTATAAATAAAATAACAATAATGCCTATGGAGAAATAAATATTAAACTATTTAATGTACACACAACATTACAGAAAATACATGATTAAAATTAATCATGTATACAACGAAGCGAAATCCTATATCAAGGAAAACACAATGAAAGATTGCCTATACAGACAATAGTTTGAAATAACCTTAATAGTTTAACTAATATCAATTTCATGGAAAACACATCCTAGGACTCCACTCGGAGATCTCGCCAAGCGAGAGTTCTCTGTTTACTCCAAGTATACATTTAGCAACTTAAATCTCTCCCCTTGCCGAGGAGTATTAACATTTAAATACTATTTATGAAAAAGAAAATCACACAAACGTTACTGCCAATAGTTATGGGATTATCCCTAATAATGCAGTTTGCCTGTTCGGATGACGATAAATCAGGCGGAAATTATAATGGACCTCTAAAACTAACCACTTTTTATCCGGATTCAGGATATCTTTCCTCCAAAATTATAATAGAAGGTGAAAATCTAGGAACAGATGCTTCTAAATTGTCAGTCTACTTTAATAAAAAGAAAGGATACATTTCACAAGCATCCGGAAATATTCTGATGGTTTATGCACCTAAATTACCGGGAGACACCTGTATCATCTCTGTAGTAAAAGGAAATGATTCTCTTACTTTCGACAACAAATTCCGCTACATCTCCCGTTTTACAGTAGAAAATGTATGTGGTAAAACAGGTAGTGGATATAATATTGGCGGAGATCTTGCCAGTACAACCTTTGAAGCTTGGCGATTAAAAGTAGGATGCTGCGATCCGGAAGGGAATTATTATTCATGTTATTCTTCATTTGGAAATAATGGAGGTCTTGCGTTAATCAGTGAGAAAAAAAACCAATCAAAGAAAATCATATCAGAAATGGTTAATGATGTAATGTATCACAATGTAACCGAGAAACTGTACGCCGTAGGTACACAAAAAAACGTCATTTATGAGATTGATCCTTCCAACGACTGGAAAGTTAAGCGACGTTACTTGAAACCACAAGACCCTCCTGCCAAACAAATTGACTACAACTCTACAGCTTGTATAGCTTATTGTACTACAGATGGCTACTTTTACGGCCGTACGGCAACCAAACAATTATTCCGATTTAAACTGGAAGATATGGTATGTGAATACATCAAAAACGATGTATATAACTCGACAACTCCAGAAACAGAAAACAGCTATATTGTCAGCATGATGTTCGACCCGACTGAACCAACTCATCTATATACTTCTTACGGAGCATCTTCTGTTATAACCATGCAGGATGTATCGAAACCTGAATCTGAAGAAATAATATATGCCGGACATCTTAATGTAAGAGCTGATAATACGAGTACTACTCAAGTAATTAATGGATATCGGACAGACTGTTTGTTTAACTGGAACAACCAAATGACCATTATAGTAGACGAATCTGGACAAAAAAACATGTACATTGCAGATGCCGGAACCCAGACCATACGCAAAATTGATATGAATACAGGTATGGTAACAACCGTTGTAGGCAGACAAAATGTTAAAGGTAACCAAAGTGGCACTCCACTGGAAGCCACCTTCAACTGGCCCAAGGGAGTAGGATTGACTGCCGAAGGAGATTTGTATATTTCAGACTGCGGGTCCGGATGTGTCCGCAAGTTGAGTCTGCGTTAACCCCAATAATCATATGTAAAGAAGACACTAATGAAAAAATACATATTACTATCATTACTGTTCTTCTGCAACGCATCAATAATGATGGGGCAGGAGAAACAATTAACAATTTCGGGACATGTATTCGACGAAAGCAATGAGTCGCTGCCCGGAGTCAGCGTATACCTAAAGGACCGCGCAGGAGTAGGTACCAGCACCGATATTAACGGAGCCTTCAAGTTATCTGCCCAAAAAGGAGATATGATTATATTCTCTTTTATCGGTTACAAAAAGATGGAACATATCGTTTTGAAAGATGAAAAGAATCTGCGGATTATGCTGAAAAGCGATTCACAACAAATGGATGAAGTTGTCATCACCGGTATGGGAACAAAAGAAAAGAAGGTCAACCTGACCGGAGCTGTCACCAATGTGGATATATCACAGATACAGACACCAGCCACTTCCCTAACTAATATGCTCGGTGGTCGTGTACCCGGTATTATCTCCGTACAGTCCAGCGGTGAACCGGGCTCTAACATGTCTGAATTCTGGATTCGTGGTATTGGTACGTTTGGAGCAAGCTCGAGTGCACTTGTACTTATCGACGGGCTCGAAGGTGACTTGAACAGCATCGACCCCGCCGATATCGAAAGTTTCTCCGTATTGAAGGACGCTTCCGCAACTGCCGTATACGGTGTACGCGGTGCGAATGGAGTCGTACTGGTGACTACCAAGCATGGGACATCCGACAAGATGGAAGTAAACGTTCGTGCTAATGTCAAAATCTCCTATCTCACTAAGCTTCCCGAATATTTACGTGCATACGACTACGCTGTGTTAGCCAATGAAGCAAGTGCCATGCGTGGAGCACAGCCTATTTATGATGACATTGAACTGAAAGCCATTCAGTATCATCTGGATCCCGACTTTTATCCGGATGTAAACTGGCAGGATGAAATTCTGAAAAGAACCTCGCTTCAGCAAACATATTACGCTAGTGCCAGAGGAGGTGGTAGTATCGCCCGTTATTTTGTCAGTATGAATATGTCAAATGAATCGGCAATCTACAAGCAAGACGAAAACAGCAAGTACATCAAGGATGTGCACTACAACACTTACGGAATGCGTCTGAACGTAGACTTCAACCTGACCAAGACAACCGAACTTTATTTCGGTTCGGATATCTACCTATCCTCACAAGCACTACCCGGGCAAGGAGCATCAACCGACCAATTATGGGATGCCCAAGCCAAACTGACTCCGCTCACTATTCCTGTCCGTTATTCTACAGGAGAACTGCCCACCTACAAATCGGGCGCAAAAGATGTGTACTCACCCTATGCCATGTTGAATTATACAGGTTTGAAAAACATCAATACTTACTCTGGTACCTATACAATACGCTTACAGCAAGATTTCAGTTTTCTACTGAGAAATCTGGCTCTTAACATTCAGGGGGCCTACAGCAACAGCTCTTATTTTGAAGAGACACGTTCTGTCAAGCCCGACATGTATTGGGCGGAACGCAGGGATGAGAACGGAAATCTGGAACTTATACACACTATAAAGAAAGAAGGAACAAAATATACTAAAAACAGAGACAGCCAGTACCGGAAATACTTTCTTCAGGCAAATCTAACCTGGAAAGCTATGCTGAACGATGAACACCGTATTTCCGCTCTTATACATTATGAAATGAGTGATAGCAAAAACACAAAAGATTTAAATAAGGACGGTATGGCTGCTATTCCTTTAAGATATCAGGGTTTGTCTGGAAAAGTCAGTTATGGGTTCAGAGATACATATCTGCTCGATTTCAACATAGGATATACCGGTTCAGAAAACTTTGAGAAAGGTAAACGCTTTGGCTTCTTTCCGGCCATATCCGGTGGTTGGGTGCCTACCCAATATGAATTCATGCAAGAAAAGCTTCCTTGGCTGAATTTTCTCAAAATCAGAGCTTCGTATGGTATCGTAGGTAACGACCGTATTTCAGACAAACGTTTCCCCTATCTGACGATTATCAATGAGTCTGCCGAAAAAGGCTGGGGATACAATGAAGCCGGAATCACTGAAAATCAAATGGGAGCCGACAATCTGAAATGGGAAAAAGCGAAAAAGATAGATGTAGGTATCGAAGGCGAATTATTCAACAGCAAACTGAGTTTCGTGATCGATTTCTTCAAAGACATCCGTGATGGCATCTTCCAGCAACGCCAACAAGTTCCAGAGTATATCGGCCTTGTCAGCATGCCATTTGGCAATGTAGGCAGCATGAAAAGTTATGGTTCGGACGGAAACGTGACCTATATACAGAATATTGGCAAAGATATGTCGGTAACATTCCGAGGAAATTTTACCCTTAGTAATAACAGGGTGAATTATTTTGAAGAGGCAGATACCAAATATGAATATAATTCTGCCACCGGACGTCCTTATGGATACCAAAAAGGACTGATCGCATTAGGATTGTTCAAAGATGACGAGGATATCGCTAATAGTCCTAAACAGACTTTCGGTAGCTATCTGCCCGGAGATATTAAATACAAGGATGTCAATGGAGACGGTGTTGTAAACGGGGATGACAAAGTACCTTTGTCATTCAGCAGTACTCCACGCTTCATGTATGGATTCGGAGTTGAATTCAGATATAAGAGACTGTCGGCTGCCGTACTATTCAAGGGAACCGGAAATACCGATGTTTATCATGTGGGGGTACCAGCTTCAAACGGCGCTCTATATGACGAAGGCTACATTCCATTCTATGGCAAACAGACTGGTAATGTACTGAGCATAGTCAAAAACCCTGCCAATCGTTGGATTTCCCGTGAATATGCTGAGAAGATGGGGCTAGATCCATCTTTGTCAGAAAATCCTAATGCCCGATTCCCTCGCATGTCATACGGAAATTTGGAAAACAATTCCCAGACATCCAGTTTTTGGAAAAACAATGCAAAATACCTGCGGCTATCAGAAGTAAACATCAATTATAGTGTAAATGTACCCAAGACTATAAAGAATTTGGGAATCAATTCTATCGACCTTTCACTCGTAGGCAACAATCTTTGCGTATGGGATAAGATTGATATCTGCGATCCGGAACAAGCATTATACAACGGACGGCGTTATCCAATTCCTGCCAGCGTGACTTTGCAGGCATACATCAAATTCTAACTATCAAAAAATGAATTATATGAGAAAACTAATATTGCATTCAATTCTATTGTTGTCCGTCTTTTCTATCTCTTCCTGTAATTATCTGGATGTAGACAAGTGGTTTGACGATACAATGAAATATGACTCCATCTTCTCCCGTAAAGAATACTTGGAAAGATATATGTGGAACGTAGCATCCATGTTTCCCGATGAAGGAGACTTTCTCAATAGTCCGGCGACAGCAGGACCGTTAGCTACCGATGAGGCTTTTGAAACTTTTAATGCAGAAACCTATACTGGTATGGCATACGTCACGGGAGCCATTAACGAAGAAAACATCACCAATAAAGATGCTAAAAAGAAAAAATCTATTTATCAATGGGACACGATGTACAAAATCATCCGTAAGGCAAACATTATCCTCTCACGTATGGATGAAGTGACCGATATGAGCAATCTGGAAAAACCGGACATCTGGGCATACACCTATTTTATGAGAGCCTACGCATACTACCATCTCATCATGGATTTCGGTCCTGTCATCCTTGTAGGAGATCAGGTATATCCCTCCAACGAGCAGCCGGAAGCCTATGCAAACGTACGTGCGACGTATGACGAATCAGTAGACTATGCTTGCGAACAATTTGAGTTGGCGGCACAATATCTGCCAGAGACTCAACC
Organism: Bacteroides sp. AM23-12; assembly: GCF_003434395.1. NCBI lineage: Bacteria > Pseudomonadati > Bacteroidota > Bacteroidia > Bacteroidales > Bacteroidaceae > Bacteroides > Bacteroides sp. AM23-12. The sequence goes on along the minus strand of NZ_QTLF01000012.1, from coordinate 41,792 downwards.
GAACAGCAGCTTCGGCCGTCCCACCAAGGGAGCGGCTTACGCACTGATTGCACGGTTAAGATTGATACAGGCTAGCCCATTATACAATGGCCGCGGACAAACATACTTCGGGAACTGGAAACGGAGCAGTGACGGAGTGTTCTACATTTCCCAGCAATACGACGATCGTAAATGGGCGGTAGCCGCAGCAGCTTGCGAAAGAGTCATGGACATGGGGCGTTATGAACTGCATACTGTCCCTGCAGATAAAGACTCTTTTGTACCTCCAACCAACGAGAATCAGGCGTTTCCCAACGGAGTAGGCGGTATTGACCCGCTTAAATCTTACAGCTATATGTTCAATGGCGAAACAGATGGCAGAAAAAACAAGGAGTTCATATGGGGAAGAACGACCGGTAATCTATGCATTAGAGAATCTTTTCCACATTCGATGGACGGATACAATGGGATGGGCGTAACACAAAAGATGGTCAACATGTTCTATATGAATGACGGAACAGACAACTATCCCGAAGATGCAAAGCCATACAAAGAAGACGGAACATATGATAATACAAATTTCAGCACCGAGGATGAGACCTTCTCCGAATATGTATTGAAGTCAGGAGTCTTCAACATGTACCGTAATCGGGAAATGAGATTCTATGCCAACATCGGTTTCTCCGGCCGTTTCTGGAAAGCCCGCTCATACAGCGGAAGCGATGCTAAAAAGGAGCAGATGATTAAATATGACAACTCTTCTGTAACGGATGGGAAGCACTCCTCCAGTGGTAATGTGAACGACTACCCCGCCACCGGTTATGTTATCACCAAATACGTGCATGACGACGATGCATTCTCTTCGCCCGGAGGAATATTAATGGAAAAATTTTTCCCTATCATCCGTTATGCTGAAATCCTGCTGGCTTATAGTGAAGCACTCAATAATCTTCAGGGCAGTTATTCCATCGAACTGAAGGGATCGAACGGAGAGACTAAAGTCTACGAGGAAAGCCGTGACATATACAAAATCAAGCAGGCGTTCAACCCAATCAGATACCGTGTAGGACTCCCCGGAGTGAAAGATGATGAGTTGGCCAGCGTGGATGGCTTTAACAAAATCCTTCAAAGAGAAAGAGCTATTGAATTCTTGTATGAGAATCAAAGATACTATGACGTGCGCCGATGGGGCATCTACGAAGAGTCCGAAAAAGAAGCGATACAGGGGATGGACCTCAGCAAAGATGAGATGAGTGGATACTTCTATCCGGTAGTAGTAGACCATCCCTGGATAAGACACAGAGTAGTAGATCGTAAAATGGTATTCCTACCTATTGGCAAATATGAAATAAGAAAAGTGGATGGTCTGGATCAGAATCCCGGCTGGGGAGATTAAACAAATCACCCTATGAGACAATTCGTTAGCATTGAATATAAATTAAAAGAATAAGAATGAAAACATATAAAATAAGCATCCTGTCGCTGTTACTCGCATTACTATTTCTTGCCGGATGCAGTGACAGAAAGAAGTTCTTTGAAGATGAACGATACGAGAAAATGGTATACATTGTCAGCGACAATAACAATATACACAATTTGGTTTACGACCTGGATGGCAAAGACGGTAATATACGCAATCTGTCGATTGCGTGTAGCGGAACCAATCCGACAGAGGAACCGGTTACAATATCGCTCACAGAAGACACAGTTCTTCTGGATGAATATAACTATACGAACTTTATCGAAGATTATAGCCGATATGCCCTCAAGATGGACCCGAAAGACTATGCGATAGAAAGCAGCACAGTTACTTATCCGACAGGAGAACCATACACGTTGGTACCTATCAAAATAGACATTTCAGTCATTGAAAGTCTGGACCCGGATAAAATCTACTTTATTCCCATAGCAATAGCCGACGCAACTCCTTATCCTATAGTAAAAAAGAAAGGAAATGCATTATTACAGATACAAAAGAAAAACAAATATACCAGTTCCGCAGAACCTGCAAGCTATAATGCATCAGGGTATGAAGGCAGCGGATACTTTGTCATCACCAAAACAATGGTACCTCTGACCAAAAATCGGGTAAGAATCAATATCGGTACTAAGAGATTACCGGCAGAACCGGAGAATCAGCCGGACTTCATCAAGAAAAATACGATTGTTATCGAAGTAGCTGATGATAACTCCCTGACTGTAGAACCTTATGATCCTGAAGAAATGGAAGTGGAAACAGTGGATGTCAAAGTAGCCCATCCGGGTGATAACGCCTATGCACTCTACAACAACCGGCTCGACCCGACAACTACGACCTTCTGTGTATGCTATAAGTATAGACTCAAAACAGGTAGTTGGACCGAAGTACGGGAAGCAATACGCTTACCGGTGATTGTCATAGAGTAAACAAGCCAAATAAAGACCTATTAATATAAATCCGGAATAACCATCCGAATCAGAAGAAGTTATTGCAAAAGTCTGTAAGCTCTCCTCCCCCCTCTCCTTTTTTTTAAGGAGAAGGGAGAGCTGAAGACCCGAAGAGCAGATAAACGCACAAACCATTATCATATAAATTTATCCTGCCGACATCTTTCTGACAATAAGGCAGAGAAATAAAAACGACTATGAAATAAACACAAAAAGTCCCTGTAAAGCATTAATTTACAGGGACTTTTTATTTTCTTAA